>NZ_BAAAQN010000274.1:0-501 GCF_039531695.1 Catenulispora yoronensis | reverse complement strand
CGCGTAGAACGATTCTGGCTTGAGAATCGAAAGCACCTTCTGAGTACGCTCACTGTTGTCATCGTCAAGCAGGAGCCCGCCCAGCACGCTCTGCTCTGCTTCAATGCTGTGCGGAGGGGTCATGAAATCAGAGGTCATCACAGGCCCCCTCGCGCGTTTTGGCGTAGACATCGACGTTCAGGAAGTATTCCAGCGACTTGCGGCGCCAGGTTTTCCCGGTGCGCTGATCAGGGCGATTCTCAAGCATCCAGCGGCAGTTACTGGCGATGTAGCTCAGGTAAGACTCCCAGTCGGCCAGGGTAAAGCTGTGGCCATCAAGCTGACGGGTAATTTTGTTGGCTTTCTGCCAGAACGAGCGGATCAGGTTGCGGCGCTTATCAGTGAGGACCCTGATCCCCTGCGCTTCCGGTAGCACCTGGTGATAAACATCGACAACCTGCTCACAGCTGAGGGACTGTTTTTTAGGTTCGGATTTTGGTGACGCTGATGCACTCTCTTCTA
>NZ_BAAAQN010000273.1:0-502 GCF_039531695.1 Catenulispora yoronensis | reverse complement strand
CACCGAGGCGACGGCGTGCTCGTCCCAGACGACGCTCGCCAGCACGTCGGTGATGTCCTCCACCTGGAAGGTGGCCCGTTCCACGGTGCGCAGGTCCGCGAGGTCCAGGTAGAAGCGCGGCAAATCCGCCGGCATACACAGACCTTTATAGATGTTGACCAGATTGGACAAGCTACAAACGTAGAAATCTTTGTCTTCCTGCAGACGTTTTTCAATGCGACGACGCGCAATAAACAGACGGCGCTCCATATCGCGCGGGCGCCAGCCAGCCGGGGCGTTGACAAAGATTTGCTCAATACGGGGCAGCGAGGAGAGGGCGATTTCACCGAGCACGCCTTCGTTGGTCGGCACATCGCGCCAGCCGACAATCGACAGGGTCTCAAGCTGAAGTTCTTCTTCAACGATGCGGCGCGCCGCTTTAGCCAGCTCAGGATCTTTATTCAGGAACAGCATCCCAACGGCGTAGTTTTTGGCTAAACGCCAGCCGCGCTCTTCGGCAACG
>NZ_BAAAQN010000272.1:0-502 GCF_039531695.1 Catenulispora yoronensis | reverse complement strand
CTTCGAAGATCATAATCAGGGAGCCGGTGGAAACTTTATCGCCGGTATTGATTTTGATCTCTTTGACGGTACCGGCGAACGGCGCCGGAACTTCCATAGAGGCTTTATCGCCTTCTACGGTGATCAGGGATTGCTCAGCGGCGATGGTGTCGCCCACTTTAACCATGATCTCAGTGACTTCGACTTCATCGCCGCCGATATCCGGGACGTGAACTTCTTTCGCTGCCGCGGCAGCCGCTGGAGCAGCGGCGGCCGGAGCGGCTTCTTTCTTCTCTTCCTGCGCAGGTGCAGCGGCGGCTGCACCTTCGGCGGAATCGAAAATCATAATCAGTTTGCCAGTCTCGGTTTTGTCGCCGACGGAGACTTTAATCTCTTTCACGACGCCAGCCTGCGGAGACGGGACTTCCATAGAGGCTTTGTCGCCTTCTACGGTGATCAGCGACTGTTCAGCTTCTACTTTGTCGCCAACTTTGACCAGGATCTCGGTGATTTCAACTTCATC
>NZ_BAAAQN010000271.1:0-505 GCF_039531695.1 Catenulispora yoronensis | reverse complement strand
CGCCTGCGTGACTTTTACGCGGTGGAGCTTGCCCTGCAGCATATTACGCATCATAACTTCTACCCTTCAACCTTAATGTAGCAGAGCGGACACGGCGCCCGCCCTGAGAAAAGCCCGGGCAGTATTGCCCGATTTTTACCCGCTGTCTACTGAGCGAGCGTGACGATCCGGTTGTCGATCAGGCGAGCCTGCCCCAGCCAGGCGGCCATCCCGGTCAGACCGTTGGCGGTAGCGACTTCGTTACGGCCAAAGACGTCGGAAGAGAGGGTAATCAGCGCCCCGGACAGCGCCTGGTGAGCGAACCCGCCGATGCACAGCAGGGCAATCGCCACGTACGGGCTGGTGAACAGGCCGATCATCCCCGGGCCAATCATCAGCAGGGCGCCCATGGTGACCACCATTTTACGCGACACGATCAGGTTGACGCCAAACCAGCGCTGGAACAGCGGCGGCAGATATCCGCCGATGATGCAGCCGAGGTCGGCGAACAGCATCGGCATCCAGG
>NZ_BAAAQN010000270.1:0-507 GCF_039531695.1 Catenulispora yoronensis | reverse complement strand
ACTGTTGCAGCGGCACCAGCGCGGCGGGGTTGCCGCCGAACAGTTTCGAGGTGAAGGCGTCGGCCTGGTAAATTGGAAGCTGCATGGGGAAATTCCTTTTCTCGAAGCGCAAATAAAAAAGGGGAAGCGCCCTCATATCTATCTTTGGCGCTTCCCCTTTTTATCAGAGCCGCTTGGCAGCGGCCAGACTTCGACCTGGCTTTCCCGAGCGCCGGGACAATCCGCCGCCACCCGTTCGCCGTGTTCATTGCGCCACACCGGGAAGCGGATCCCGCGTACGCTCTCCTGCCCCGGCAGCAGCAGAGTCGGCGTCTGGCTGGCATCCAAAAGCCAGCTGGCCAGGCGACGACGACAGTTGCTGTCGCCCGCCGGCAGATCCTGCCCGCCAGGCCAGCAGATTGTCCCCTGGCTGACCGTTGCCGGGCGCGGATCGCTCGGCAGCCCGCCGCGGCTCATCGCCGGGCGGGCCAGCAGCAGATTATTGACCTGGTTGAGCAGCGGTACGGC
>NZ_BAAAQN010000269.1:0-507 GCF_039531695.1 Catenulispora yoronensis | reverse complement strand
CGTCAAAATCTTTTGGCTTTTTGCCAAGCAGCAGGTCGCGGACGCCGCCGCCGACCAGCCAGGATTCGTAGCCCGCCTTGTTGAGGCGGTACATGACCTTGAGGGCGTTTTCACTGATATCTTTGCGGGAAATAGCATGCTGCTCACGCGGGATCACCGTCATAGGCGTTGGTTCGACGGCGGCTTCTGCCTCGCGCTCCTCACGGCTTAGCACCTTACGGCAAAAATTAGCGACTCGGGTAAAAATGGTGCACCTCGTAGTGTCAGACGGACTTCAGATCAACTGTACAGTGTAAAAATAGCGGCTAATCATAGCTCAGCGGGAGCCATTTGAGAATGCTCGATTTTCGCCGGCTGCCAGTTGGCGACGGCCTGGGCGAGTAAATCATCGATGCTCAGGGCCTGCCACTCCTCGGGGATCGCCTGATTCAGAAAGCGGAGCGCCCGGACGATTTCGGGGCGCGGATCGCCTTCCGGCAGCGCCGGCGCGTGGTTTTGTTTAGAGAG
>NZ_BAAAQN010000268.1:0-507 GCF_039531695.1 Catenulispora yoronensis | reverse complement strand
CCGACCTTCGTCTCCTATTTCCGCGCCGCGATGGCCGAGCACCGCGGCGATCCGGCGTGGGAAAACAAACTGGCGCGCTTTTTCGCCGCCTCGTCGGAGTTTGAAGCGCTGTGGCATCAGCGCTACGAGGTGCGCGGCGTGGAAAACCAGATTAAACATTTTAACCACCCGCAGCTCGGGCGATTCAGCCTGCAGCAGATGTACTGGTATTCGGCGCCGCGCAACGGCTCGCGCCTGCTGGTCTACCTGCCGATGGACGAGGCGGGCGAGCAGGCGCTGGCGTGGCTGGACCAACATTAATCACAGGGAATCAGATGGCTGGCAATGTGCCATCTTCGGGTATTGCCCGGCCGGCGCTGCTGGACGGTTCCCTTTCCCTCCGGGAGTAGGGGAGGGAAAGCACTGTCGGGAAGTCCTGTATGTGATCTACGACTTCAGCACACATTGCGCTCCCGATACGCCTTCTGCGTTATGTCACTCATGGCGCAGGGAGCGCACAGGGGGCAC
>NZ_BAAAQN010000267.1:0-507 GCF_039531695.1 Catenulispora yoronensis | reverse complement strand
CCCATTTTGGCCTGGCTATCGGCAAAAGAGTCTAACCCTGTCAGCTCGAAATCCGGTGGATACAAACCGGTCACACGTATATTTTCTGCGGACAACTGGTGCGAGAGTTTAGTTATAAACCCGCTAAGCCCGTGTTTACTGGCAAAAAAAGCGGGGTGCGCGATTGAATCTGTAAAATTAGGAATCCCACATGAAGATATAATTGAAACGATATCTGCGCTTTCTGAACGTCTTAACCCAGGTAGTAACGCCTGAGTCAGTAGAATAGAACCTGTCAGTCCAGAACTGATGGTATTGACAATTTCTGTGTCTGGTTGGTCGTCTAATGTTCCTGAAAGCCACTGAGCAGCATTGAGGATTAAAATGTCTATGGGTTTGTCTGAAGTTAACAACTGTGAAGAAAACTGAGAAAGGGATTCAGGTAGGGTTAAATCACAGAGATGCCCTTTCGCCATTCCGCCTTCAGCCGTAATGATACTGCAAGTTTTTTGAATGTCATCAGCGCGC
>NZ_BAAAQN010000266.1:0-508 GCF_039531695.1 Catenulispora yoronensis | reverse complement strand
CGGCAACAAAGGACCTTAAATATGAATGCGTTATCAAACACTGACTTTAACAAAATTAGTAACAATGCGCGTCCTAAAAGGCTTGGATACTACGCACCATGGCTCTGGATGATGTTTGTATTCCTCTTTCTGTTCGTTAGCGCTTTCGTGTTTCTGAGCGGCTTATACTGGACGGTTAGAGACGGTTCAATTCAGGAGCACTGGTTTAGTACAGTCGGTATCTTTGTGATCGATGCAGTGCTGATCTGGATGTTGAAAAAGGACTTCAGGAGCCGCAAGCTCTACCAAGTAACTGCTTCAATGAAGAACTCTGGTTTCTTCGAGCCTCATAAGGACTGCGAGCACTATGACCTGGCCCGGAGAACTTACATCGGCTTTGACTTCAGTACTGGAATCATAGGAGTAGCATCCCTGTATGCCACATCCAGTATTAAACGTGAGCGGCTATTTTTTGAAGCCGAAACAGTCGAGTCATGGGAGTCAGTCGGCAGGGAGTTAATCATAAACC
>NZ_BAAAQN010000265.1:0-510 GCF_039531695.1 Catenulispora yoronensis | reverse complement strand
CCGGGAAATCGGTAAATAAGCCGTCGACGCCCGCCTGGTTATACAGCACGTCATAGAGCTGATTAACGTTAGTCGCGTACTCCGGCAACTGATCCGCGGGCACGGTGAACGGATGCACCTGCAGATGGCTGGCGTGCGCCTCTTTCACCATCGCCGTCAGCTTCACCGCCCCCGGCTTCGAGCCTTCCGCTACCAGCATATGGTAATCCGGGCCGATGCCGTCCGCGTACTGCGCAATCTGCGCCATCGCCCCTGGCTTGAACATCCAGTCATAGCTGTAGTTCACCCACTTACCATCGGCCTGTTTCTGCTGGGTTTCATTCCAGTCGGTATAGGCGATGAGCTGCACCAGATTGAGATCCATCCCCATCTTCGGCTCCAGCTCATTTTTAATGCGTTTGAGCTCGTTGGCGTCAAAGCACTGCAGATAAACCTTATCCTGCTTGCTGGTATAGCCATATTCCTTCAGCACCTTCAATGTGCTGGCGGCAATATCTTTGCCTTCCTGGT
>NZ_BAAAQN010000264.1:0-510 GCF_039531695.1 Catenulispora yoronensis | reverse complement strand
GAAATTTTCTCCGTAATAATTGGGCCGGAAAGATACATTTATATGGTTTATGCATCAGTGATCGCGATCTCAAATGCAATAATCCACTTTCAATGTGCGTATTTTTAGTCCAACAGCCTGTTTCTGGTGATCAGCCAGCGATTTGTGGCGCGAAGGCTACCATTTGCAGCATATGAGATAAAAGCGGAGCGGCGTAATAACGAGGGATTTACTGTAAAAAAGAGAACTAGTCGACGTTTTTGCGCTTAAAACCATTTTTTGCAGTGATAATTGTCGCAGTTTTTACCAACGCAAACGTTTGGCTATGTAGAAATAATTCAGGTGATTGATTAGTAACAGAAAGGTTTTTAGCGCGTTCTGGAAGTCAGAGGAAGAGAGCCCGCCGGGGGCAGGCGTCAGGCGATGCCCCGGCGGGAGAGTGGGAAATCAGGCGATGATTTCGTAGCAAGGAATATAGGCGGTGCCGCCCGGAAGCTTCATGCGGTGCTGGGCGACGAAGCCCTGCAGCAG
>NZ_BAAAQN010000263.1:0-510 GCF_039531695.1 Catenulispora yoronensis | reverse complement strand
CATGATTTCCTTAATTCGTTCTCTGGTCTTATTGGTGAGCACATCGTTTTCCGGTATTTTTTGATTTTTCATCAGGTCGTCCATAAAGTTGGTGAAATCCAGCTTGTTAAAATCAATCCCCTGGAGTTCCGCGACGGTAATGCCCCGACAGTCAGGACTGCTGGCGCCGCCAAAACCGATATGCAGCTGACCGTTTCTTCCCTGCTGCTGAACGATCTGCGCCAGTTTTGAGTCGAACTGGCAATAGCTCCTTTTTTTCTCCAGGCAAATCCCCAGAACCTTTTTAGAGCAGAATTCCCCTATACTGACCGTCAGCTTGTCTTTTTTCGCTTTGGCCAGCGCCTTTTCCTCGCTGCTGCAGCTTGCCAGCCCCACATCCTGGCCCCAGCCACTGTCTTTGCAGCAGTTACTGAAGCCGGCAGCAAACTTCTTACAGAACTTCGCTTTTCCGGTGAATGCCCGGACATCCACCCCGTTCAGTGCCGCGACGTCCTTCCCCGCGGCAGCCAG
>NZ_BAAAQN010000262.1:0-511 GCF_039531695.1 Catenulispora yoronensis | reverse complement strand
GTACCAAGAAATTACGTACGCTGGGCGGCGACCTGGGGTCGGCTATCAAGGGCTTTAAAAAAGCCATGAACGAAGATGACGATAGCGCGAAGAAAACCACCGCAGAAGAAGAAGCGCCGGCGCAGAAGCTCTCTCATAAAGAGTAATTCTCCGGCTGCGTCCCCTGACGGGATGCTGGCGGTACGGCGAAGAGGCCGCGACGTTTATCGTTGCGGCCTTTGTCGTTTTTGTCGACGCCGCGGAGAAAAGATGCAACTAACTGTTACGGACAGGCGAAACGGATGAAGCGGAGAGAGCCGCTGCGCCGAAAAGGCGCGCAGCGGCGGAAGCGGTGGGTTATTTAACTTCCATCCCTTTAGCCTGCAGGTCGGCATGATAGGAAGAGCGGACGAAGGGACCGCAGGCGGCGTGGGTGAAGCCCATCGCCATCGCTTCCGCTTTCATCTCTTCAAACTCTTCCGGGCTGACGTAGCGCTGCACCGGCAGGTGGTGACGGCTCGGCTGCAGATAC
>NZ_BAAAQN010000261.1:0-512 GCF_039531695.1 Catenulispora yoronensis | reverse complement strand
GGCACAATCGAGCTGCTGAAGCAGAGCCTTACCCCAGGCGGCATGTTGCTTATCGGCGAGCCATGGTGGCGCAAACGTCCGGCCACGGCAGAAGAGGCGATTGCCTGCGGCGCGCAGTCACCCGATGACTTCCTGACGCTACCGGCGCTGGTCGCCCACTTTGGCGAACTGGGCTATGACGTGGTGGAGATGGTGCTGGCCGACCAGGAGGGCTGGGATCGTTATGAAGCGGCGAAATGGCTGCTGTACTCCACCCATCATTGCGGTCAGGCCATCGTCAATGCTGACGATGAAGTCGGTCGTCGCTGGCTGGCAAAACTGCCGGACGCGGTGGCGGTATCGATGGAAGATCATATCAACCCGAATTGCCACGGCCGCTGGCTAAAGGCCACCGCGGTGAACTATCACGACAGCGGGGCGACCATCCAGTTTGACTCCAGCTGGGGCAAGGGCGAAATCGAAAGGCGCCTGATGGGCGCCTTTAACGTCAGCAATCTGCTGCTGGCGCTGGC
>NZ_BAAAQN010000260.1:0-512 GCF_039531695.1 Catenulispora yoronensis | reverse complement strand
CTCAGAGCACATTGGTTTTACCGCCGCCTGTTTCCTGACTGCTGGCGCCTCGGCGCGCCGCGCTTTTACCTGGCGATGGCTCCGGAATTGCCCGATCCCTCCTTCGCCAAACTGATGGTGTTGACCGACGGGCAGGGTGCCCGCGAGGCGCGCAAGCGGCGGCTGCGGGAGGCGGTGGCCAATGGCCTGGCGCCGGAGGCGCGGGTGCGCGTCACTCAGCTGGTGTTTGGCCCTTATTCGCCTTATCCGGTCGCCTGGCGGGTGATGGGGCCCGATCCGCACGCTCTGCTCGACATCGCCGAGCGGGTTAAATCGGTGCTGCAGGCCAGTCCGCTGATGCGCACCGTCAATACCGACTGGGGTTCGCGGGTACCGGTGATGCATTTCAGCCTCAATCAGGACCGGCTGCAGGCGAGCGGACTCAGCTCCCAGTCCGTCGCCCAGCAGCTGCAGTTCCTGCTGTCAGGGATCCCGATCACCACCGTCCGGGAAGATATTCGCGCCGTGCAGGT
>NZ_BAAAQN010000259.1:0-512 GCF_039531695.1 Catenulispora yoronensis | reverse complement strand
CTGCTGAAGGGCCACGATATGAAAGTGAAAGACATCGCCCACGCCTGCGGCTTCGCCCACAGCAACTACTTCTGCCGCCTGTTCCGCAAAACTACGGAACGCTCGCCGTCTGAATACCGCCGCCAGTACCATAGCCAGCTGACGGAAAAAGCATCCCCGGTAAAAAACTAGATTTTTGTGTGTTAAACCTGACTTTTGTGCGCGCTATAGTTACCTCCCATCCCAGCCAGCACCGATAAATGTGATCTAAATCATCCTTAATCACGATGCGTACATTTATCCAGTTTTTGGCAAATTTGTCATCTGGCGATCCTTCGAACGAAAGCCGTATGCTTACCTCAACGACAGCACCGAATTAAGCATTGAGGAAAACACAATGGAACTCTATCTGGATACCGCCAACGTCGCCGAAGTGGAACGCCTGGCCCGCATCTACCCGCTGGCCGGGGTAACCACCAACCCGAGCATTATCGCCGCCGGTAAAGTCCCGGTCTGGGATGTGCTGCCGCGCC
>NZ_BAAAQN010000258.1:0-512 GCF_039531695.1 Catenulispora yoronensis | reverse complement strand
CCAACGTTCATTTATCATTTCCCGGCGACTCAGGCCTCTTTAGCGCAGATCAGCCCGGAAGATCATCGGGTCGCTGAGCGCCTTGAGGTCTATTACAAAGGTATTGAGCTGGCGAACGGTTTCCACGAGCTGACCGACGCCCATGAACAGCGCCTGCGGTTTGAGCAGGATAACCGCAAACGCGCCGCGCGCGGCCTTCCGCAGCAGCCCATCGATAACAACCTGCTGGCGGCGCTGGAGGCGGGTCTGCCGGACTGCTCCGGCGTGGCGCTGGGCGTTGACCGCGTGGTCATGCTGGCGCTGGGCGCTGAAAGCATCGGCGAAGTGATCGCCTTTACGGTAGACCGCGCCTGATCGCTTTTTCACCTCCCTCCGCCGCCGGGTGGGGGAGGTGAAAGACGACTCTGGACCTGACACCCTCGCCCCGGCTTTAGCCCGAATACCCACAATTTCCCTCCGTGATTTTGCTACTATCCGCGCTCTTTTTATGAGGCCAGGCGTCGCTCGTCGGG
>NZ_BAAAQN010000257.1:0-512 GCF_039531695.1 Catenulispora yoronensis | reverse complement strand
AAGCCGGTGGCCTAACCCTTGTGGAGGGAGCCGTCGAAGGTGGGACCGGCGATTGGGACGAAGTCGTAACAAGGTAGCCGTACCGGAAGGTGCGGCTGGATCACCTCCTTTCTAAGGAGCCTCTCACTGGGGGCCGACGCCATAGGGTGTCTGGTTTCTGGTGCAGAGCAGTCCGGTTGGTTCAGCTTTCGTCTGGACGCCGGCGCTCACGGGTGGAACATCACAGGTTTTCATCTGTCACACACTGTTGGGTCCTGAGGAAACAGCGGCGCCGGTTCTCGTCATGAGGATCGGCCGTTGTGTTCTTCAGCGCCGGATCGCCCAGCGGACACATACCGGGCCTTCACTTTGTGGGGGTTGTTTGGTGTGTTCGGGTGCTGGGTGGTGAGCCGGTGGGTGTTTGAGATCTGAACAGTGGATGCGAGCATCTTTGTGGCCAAGTTTTTAAGGGCGCACGGTGGATGCCTTGGCACCAGGAGCCGATGAAGGACGTGGTAGGCCGCGAAAGGCCT
>NZ_BAAAQN010000256.1:0-514 GCF_039531695.1 Catenulispora yoronensis | reverse complement strand
TCTCCTTCTGAACCACCGCGCCCGCGCCAGCGGGCGTATTCCCCTATTCTCACTGCGCTATTTTCATAGTAGCATCCCGCTGATCGTCTTTGACCACAACAGAGTAGAGCATGACAACAACAGATCTCGCCCCAAAGGGCGAAATGGTTTTACGCACCCTGGCAATGCCGGCGGATACCAATGCCAACGGGGATATTTTTGGCGGCTGGCTGATGTCGCAGATGGATATTGGCGGCGCCATTATGGCCAAAGAGATCGCCCAGGGTCGCGTGGTGACCGTGCGGGTGGATGGGATGACCTTTTTACGCCCGGTCGCCGTTGGCGACGTGGTGTGCTGCTACGCCCGCTGCGTGAAGCGCGGCAACACCTCGGTGACAATCAATATCGAAGTGTGGGTGAAAAAAGTTTCTTCAGAACCGATTGGCCAGCGCTACAAGGCGACGGAAGCGCTGTTTATCTACGTTGCCGTTGATAATCAGGGAAAACCACGTCCTCTGCCAGCGGAATAAGAAGG
>NZ_BAAAQN010000255.1:0-514 GCF_039531695.1 Catenulispora yoronensis | reverse complement strand
ATGGAAGTAGAGGTAGCCGCCGAACACTTCGTCCGAACCTTCGCCGGAAAGCACCATTTTGATGCCCATGGCTTTAATTTTCCGCGACATCAGGTACATCGGCGTCGAGGCGCGAATAGTGGTCACATCGTAGGTTTCGATGTGATAGATAACGTCGCGGATGGCATCCAGCCCTTCCTGGACGGTAAAGTGAATTTCGTGGTGCACGGTGCCGAGGTGGTTGGCCACCTCCTGCGCCGCTTTCAGGTCAGGAGAGCCTTCCAGACCGACCGCGAAAGAGTGCAGCTGCGGCCACCAGGCTTCGCTACGCTCCTGATCTTCGACGCGACGGGCGGCGAATTTCTTGGTGATAGCCGAGATGACCGATGAATCAAGACCGCCGGAGAGCAGCACGCCGTAAGGCACGTCGGACATCAGGTGGCTTTTCACCGACTCTTCCAGCGCCTGGCGCAGCTCGTTCTTATCGGTAACGTTGTCTTTCACCGGGTCGTAATCAAACCAGTCGCACTGATAG
>NZ_BAAAQN010000254.1:0-516 GCF_039531695.1 Catenulispora yoronensis | reverse complement strand
TAGGGTGAAAAGCCGATCCCCGTGGCGTCCTTAAAGTCTTTATAGGAGCCATGATCGCCGCAATGCTCGAAGGCGTCGAAGAAGAATTCGCCGGTATAGCCGTAAACGCCTTTGAAGGTCCACCCGCTGCCGCTGTGGTACCAGTCTCTTCTCACCCCCAGCGCCAGGCAGCGATGACCCAGCTGCAGCATAACGTACCGACGGCCACAGCGGGCAATCTGGCGGCAAACAACGCCTCACGCGACGCCCAGCGTCAGGCGGCCTCGGCGCAGCTGAAGCAAGCCACCCAACGCAGTAATTACCGCGGTTACGACAGTACGCCGACCCAACAGCAGCGTCGCGAGGCGGCAAAAACGCAGCTGAAAAACCCCACGCCGCAGCAACAGCAGCGTCGAGAAGCCGCCAGGAGCCACGAGCAGAACCGCACACCTCAGCAGCAGCAGCGCCGGCAGCAGTTCCAGTCCGCCACGCCAGCCCAGCGTCAGCAGACGCTCAGCCATCTGCGCGCCAACGCCC
>NZ_BAAAQN010000253.1:0-519 GCF_039531695.1 Catenulispora yoronensis | reverse complement strand
AAACAGCAGCTCAGAGGGGAGTTGGCCACCATGGACGCCAGCATCTGGATCGTGAACATCATCGTGTTGGCCTCGGTGCTCGGCTCGGACCTGGGCCGCCGCAAGGTCGGCGCGGCCCGCCTGCTCCGGCCCGCGATCGCCGCGGCCGTCATCGTGCCCATCTACGTCAAGCACCCGGCCACCAACGGCACCGGACTGGTCCTGGAACTCGCCGGCGCCGCCCTGGGCCTGCTGCTCGGCCTGGCCGCCGCCGCCCTGATGCCGGTCCGCCGCGAAGAAGGCACCGGACTGGTCCACACCCACGCCGGCATCGCCTACGCCGCCTTGTGGACCACCGTCATCGGCGCCCGCCTCACCTTCTCCTACGGCGCCACCCACTGGTACACCAACCAACTCGGCCGCTGGATGTACGACCACCAGGTCAGCGTCGACGCCCTCACCGACACCCTCATCGTCATGGCCATCGCCATGCTCCTGGGCCGCACCGGCGCCCTGGCCATCAAGCGCAACAACGCCACC
>NZ_BAAAQN010000252.1:0-520 GCF_039531695.1 Catenulispora yoronensis | reverse complement strand
ACGATACGACGGTTTACCATATTGCCACCAACAGCTTCCTTGCAGATGGCGGCGATGGTTTTGTCGCGTTTACCGAGGGGCAGGCGCGTAATACCTCCGGCGGCTATTACGTTTCAAATGCGGTCGTAGACTATTTCAAAGCCGGGCAAAAGATAACGGATGAGCAGCTTAACGGGCAGCGCGTTGTCGATGTGAAGAAATAAGTTTTTAAGGCCGGGCAGTCAGCCCGGCCTTAAGCGATCAGTGGGCCGCAAATACCGCCCTGGCGGCAAACAGGCCGTTGAGGGCCGCCGGGAATCCGGCATAGACTGCCATCTGCATGATCGCTTCCGTAATCTCCTCTTGCGTCAGGCCGACGTTTAATCCCGCGGCAATGTGTACTTTCAGCTGTGGCTCGGCGTTACCCAACGCCGTGAGCGCGGGGAGAATCGTCTCGGGTGCGGCGATCACGGCGCGCGAAACGGCCGTCTTCTGCGAGGCTTTTGCCTCGGTCTTCGCGCGGCGAATTCCGATCAGTGCG
>NZ_BAAAQN010000251.1:0-521 GCF_039531695.1 Catenulispora yoronensis | reverse complement strand
GCCGATGATAAAGTCTGGGCGCGTAAGCTGTTCGTCTTTTCTATCGTCGCCATCACCGCGCTGTCCGTGATGATGTCCGTTGACTTTATGGTGCCGGATTCACATAGTCTGCTGGCTTACGTGAGATAATTACGCACTCCCGTACGATCTAAAGCCCCGTATTTACGGGGCTTTTTCTTTCCTGTTTCATCATCGCTTTCTTTCTCATTTCATACTTCCCTCCCCTCCCCCGTCGCTTTCCCACTATCTTTCATATCAAAAAATGAGGAAAAATTGAGCCAGTACGCATCGGGCATCACTCGCGCCGCACGGTCCTGCAATGCTACCTTTCGCCGGGGCTCTTGCCCCTTTGGGAAATAATCACTACAAGGAATTGCAATGAAAGAGTTAACACTGAACGAAATGGAGTATATCTCCGGTGGCTTTAATCTGTTCGGCGCAGCCAGCGGCTTCGCCAGCTTTGTCGCCAACTCTGGCGTCGGCTTCACCTCTTTTGTTCTGACCTCCGGCACCGCATTTGC
>NZ_BAAAQN010000250.1:0-523 GCF_039531695.1 Catenulispora yoronensis | reverse complement strand
ATGGCGCTGGGCTTGCCGGCGGTAGTCGATACCTGGACTAAACTGGGGGCGCCGAAGAATCAGCTCAACGCGGTGCCGTCGATGCTGCTTGGCGCGCTGAACCTGACGCCGATTGAAGTGGCCCAGGCCTTCCAGACCATCGCCAGCGGTGGGAACCGTGCGCCGCTTTCCGCGCTGCGGTCAGTGATTGCCGAAGATGGCACTGTGCTCTACCAGAGCTATCCGCAGGCGGAGCGCGCGGTGCCTGCCCAGGCGGCCTACATGACGCTGTGGACTATGCAGCAGGTGGTGCAGCGCGGTACGGGGCGTCAGCTGGGGGCGAAGTATCCGGGCCTGCATCTGGCGGGGAAAACCGGGACCACCAACAATAACGTCGATACCTGGTTCGCCGGCATCGACGGTAGTCAGGTGACCATCACCTGGGTGGGTCGCGACAATAACCAGCCGACCAAACTGTACGGCGCCAGCGGCGCGATGTCGATTTACCAGCGCTATCTGGCGAACCAGACGCCAACGCCGCTGG
>NZ_BAAAQN010000249.1:0-524 GCF_039531695.1 Catenulispora yoronensis | reverse complement strand
AGCGGCGAAAGCGCCAAACGACACGACGGACAGGATGCTGATAGCAGCTACAGTGGTTTTGATTTTCATGATGTTCACCTCGTCGAATCTTTTTGTTGGGGGGCTTTGTTTCGTGACCCTCATCACAAAACCAAGTATACACTAATCACCAAAAATATTAATACCATGCTAATTGTTTTGTGCGTTAATAGTTACAATGGATTGCGCTTTTTATAACGGATAAGAATTAAAAATGACACGTTAGCGACAGCGATAAGATTTATTTCTAATAAATTCATAAAGGTATACGAATTTGATCTTTTGTGCGTTTTACGATTTTCGCGTTAGTAAAAGAACGTATAGACGGCGTAAATGACACTAAGTGTTAAATAGTTGTTGTGCCGGAAGGGGGGAGAGGCAAAAGAAAAGGGAGTCGCCCTCTGACGGTAGCCAGAGGGGAATTACTCAGAGTTCCTGCTCAAACAGAACCAGAATGGCGTCGTGCAGGTCTTTCACCGTAAAACCGCGCGCAGGGCTGGTAAAGA
>NZ_BAAAQN010000248.1:0-532 GCF_039531695.1 Catenulispora yoronensis | reverse complement strand
GTGGATCCCCATGCTCTGCTCCTGGAAGACCGCGTTATGTGAAACGAAATCAACGTGCAGACAAGCGGCCAGCGCCAGCGGCCCCAGCGGGCAGTGCGGGGCCAGCCCAACGTCATAGGCTTCCGCCATGCCGGCAATTTTATAGCATTCGGTAATACCGCCTGCGTGCGACAGATCGGGTTGTAAAATAGCCACCCCGCCCGCTTCCAGGACCCGTTTAAATTCAAAGCGCGAAAACATACGTTCGCCGGCGGCAATGGGAATATGGGTTTGCGCCGCCAGCCGCGGATAATATTCCGCCTGCTCGGCTAAGGAAGGTGCGAATAAGCAGGTCATTTCTTCCCAAGCTGACTCGCTGATTAAAATTTCGCGGATCTGGGCCGATTTTTTTCCCGCAAACACATCGAATCAGCCTATTTAGGCTATTTTTTCCACCATTTCTGGCGTTATTTCCGGTTTTTACTGAGATCTCTCCCACTGACGTATCATTTGGTCCACCCGAAACAGGTTGGCCAGGGTGAATAACATCGCC
>NZ_BAAAQN010000247.1:0-534 GCF_039531695.1 Catenulispora yoronensis | reverse complement strand
CCAAGCAGTATCAGGCGCTGTTTAGCCTTGAAGGCGCAGAGCTCGAATTCCGCGACGAAGCGCTGGACGCTATCGCCAAGAAAGCGATGGCGCGTAAAACCGGCGCCCGTGGCCTGCGCTCAATTGTGGAAGCGGCGCTGCTGGATACCATGTATGACCTGCCTTCGATGGAAGATGTCGAAAAAGTGGTCATTGATGAGTCGGTTATCGCCGGTCAGAGCAAACCGCTGCTGATCTACGGCAAACCGGAAGCTCAGCAGGCATCTGGTGAATTATTAACCATTTCACTAAAGCAGTTAACAAAAAGGGGGGATTTTATCTCCCCTTTTATTTTTCCTGCATTCCCGCCGTTGAATGTGTGGAATACATCCCCATATACTGGATTACATATTAACGACGATTCAGTGGAGTGTGGCGTCGTCGGCTACCTGGCGGACTTTAAACTAAGAGAGAGCTCTATGAATCCTGAGCGTTCTGAACGCATTGAAATCCCCGTATTGCCATTGCGCGATGTGGTGGTTTATCCGCACATGG
>NZ_BAAAQN010000246.1:0-534 GCF_039531695.1 Catenulispora yoronensis | reverse complement strand
CCGCGGCGCGGACCGGCTATCAGGCTTCGTAGTAATTATAGATGCCAGCGGCCATCACCAGCTGTGAGGCGACCTCATACGCTTTCTCGCGCCCCACCAGCAGATCGATCATTTTCAGGGCGAAATCAATCGAAGTCCCCGGACCCTGGCTGGTTAACAGATTCACCCGCGGATCCCAGACCACTCTTTTATCCTGCCACTGCTCGGCGGGGATATGTTCCTTCAGCGCCGGAAAACCGGTCATGTTGCCGATCGGGAACAGATTATGGGGTACCAGCACGGTCGCCGGGGCGGCGCAGATGGCGGCCACAATGCGCCCAGAGAGATGAAACTGGCGGACGGTTTCCACCAGTAGCGTGCTGTCGCGGAAGCACTCTGCGCCCTTGATACCGCCCGGGAGGACGATGATATCGAAATCACCATCGGCCACCTCGACCAGCGGCGCATCCGCCAGCAGTTTGACGCCGCGCGAACAGACGATGGTCAGGCTGCCGTCGCTGGCGACGCTGGCGGTGGTCACCTTTACTCCGCCGC
>NZ_BAAAQN010000245.1:0-535 GCF_039531695.1 Catenulispora yoronensis | reverse complement strand
CCCTGTGTAAAGCGGCAGAAGCGCTGAAAGAGCGTGGCGCGAAACGCGTATTCGCTTACGCGACGCACCCAATCTTCTCCGGCAACGCTATCCAGAACATCAAAAACTCTGTCATTGATGAATTTGTCGTCTGCGATACCATTCCGCTGGCACCAGAAATTAAAGCGCTGGATAAAGTGCGTACTCTGACGCTCTCCGGTATGCTGGCTGAAGCTATTCGCCGTATCAGCAATGAAGAATCTATCTCTGCTATGTTCGAACATTAATCGAGCCCAGCACAAAAACCCGCTGCGGCGGGTTTTTTTGTCTCCGCACCTTATTTGTATGATCAATGCCTCCTTCACCTGCCATTTAGTTGACAGATGATGCGCTCATGGATGAAACATTATTGTGAACAGATTATTTTCCTCACATGTGATGCCTTTCCGCGCCCTCATCGACGCTTGTTGGAAAGAAAAGTACACCACCGCCCGCTTCACGCGTGACCTGATCGCCGGGATCACCGTCGGGATCATTGCGATTCCGCTGGCGATGG
>NZ_BAAAQN010000244.1:0-535 GCF_039531695.1 Catenulispora yoronensis | reverse complement strand
ATTTGATGATAGCTTTTCACGCAAAGGACTTAGTAGGGAATATAGACCTTTCACCAAGACATTTCGTTCTTTGGGTTCTTCTCCATTCAATAACGCATTTCGATCGGAGCCGCCATATAGCTTATCAATCCATTGAACAATAAGGTTCGGTTTTCCATTAGCAAGGGATATTATTTCGTCTAACTGAGGCTCAACTAACAATACTAACTCATCATATTTTTTGGTAAGATGTAAACTCTCAATTAGCTCAAGAAATAGTTTTATTTTACCTCGATTTAATGTTGGCGATTTTAGCCGAATGAAAAGATATGAGGCAGCCAAGAGAAACAATAGATATACTGCACTCGAACTATCCAATCCCCATATCCACGGTCCGAAACTGTAATACAGTCCAACTTGTCTTAATGCAGGTGCAAAAACCAAATAATTAGCTAGTATAAAAATCAGCCCAATGATTAGTAGGTCCCACCGAGTCATACAAAAACGAAATCGCAGTCTGCTGGTAGGAGTAATTATTGCCCATACGGCAGCGATC
>NZ_BAAAQN010000243.1:0-536 GCF_039531695.1 Catenulispora yoronensis | reverse complement strand
CTTAATCTCGTGACCACCCAGGGCGTCGGTCAGACCATCGGCAGCGTCAAAATCACCGAAACCGACCGCGGACTCGAGTTCGCCCCCACTCTGCGGGCGCTACCGCCGGGTAAGCACGGGTTTCATATTCATGCCGAAGGCATCAGCAAAGCTGACCTGGAAAAAACCGTTGGCAAACCGGTTGAAACCGTGCCGCAGATTTTCGTCGACCAGAAACACATCGGCGGCTGCACCGATTTTGAAGCCTGGGCAAAAGAGAATCTCGGCCTGTTTGCCTGAGTCAATTTATTTGCTCGATGAATGACTGCGCCAGGTATCAAGCCAGGCGCAGATAAACAAAAAGCACAATGCCCCAAGCGCGCACCAGAACACGGCGCTCAACACCCACGCCATCTCCTGCCAGAACGTCCGGTGGGTCACGAAGAACAGCCGCATCGTCACCATGCAGACCGGCGCCGCCAGTATCGCGCCGAGCAAAGGACGCAGCACCCGCCGTCCGGGAGAGAGACAGCTCGCCGCCGCCCCTGGCAGCAAAA
>NZ_BAAAQN010000242.1:0-536 GCF_039531695.1 Catenulispora yoronensis | reverse complement strand
GCGTTGCCGATGGCGCCGACCATCCAGGGGGAGAGCATGTTGAAGGCGTGGTAGACGCTGAGGTATCCGGGGCGTGAGCCGCCGACGCCGGTGCGCCATTCGCGGGGTACGCCGCCGATGACGTAGCAGCCTTGGTTTTTGAACCAGGTGATGACGTCCAGGCAGGTGGCGGCGTCCCAGGGGTGGTTGGTGTCGTTGAAGCCGAAGCCCCAGATGCAGACCACTGGTTTGCCGTTTTGGCGGGCGTAGGCGGTCGAGGCGGTGTGGGCGGACATTTTGGTGGTCCAGTCGGTTTTGATCTCCGACTGCATCGTGGTCCAGCCGGTGACGTCGTACATGATGTAGAACTTGCGGCTGTGGCTTTCGGCGGCCGAGCGGACTTTGGCGGCCATGGCGTCTCGGGTGGGGCCTTCGGAGCTGTTGGGGTTGAAGCGTTGCAGGGCGGCGGTGTCGCAGCCGTTCTGTTGCATCCACAGGAAGTGGGTGTCGACGGTCTGCTGGTCGTAGGAGGAGAACAGGGTCGCCGGCTGGCCGTT
>NZ_BAAAQN010000241.1:0-537 GCF_039531695.1 Catenulispora yoronensis | reverse complement strand
AAGAACGGATCAATGTTGCTGATGGCGAATACTCTGTCGTCATGGTAGGGACGGAAGATCGCCACCTGCTGCTGACCGAGCAGGGCGCAGACGCCGGTGGCCGGCAGGATGTCGTCGATGCTGCAGATATTTACCCACTGGCTCATGCTTTTTCCTCCACCAGAGTAACCGGGATACGCTCATACGGCGTGGCCGGGCGGTGCTGGTCACGTTCCGGCACCACCTGAACGTTCGGGTCGCGCTGGTCGCTGTTGATAAAGTGTTTGAAGCGGGTCTGCGCCGCCGGATTGTTGACGGTCTCGGTCCACTCGCAGGCGAAGGCGGCGCGCAGGCGAGCCAGCTCTTCTTCCAGATGGTCGTTCAGACCGAGCTTGTCATCGATGATGACGCTGCGCAGATAGTCGATACCGCCTTCCATATTGTCCAGCCACGGGGCAGTGCGGGTCAGCTTATCGGCGGTGCGGATGTAGAACATCATAAAGCGGTCGAGATATTTGATGAGCGTATCGCGATCGAGGTCCGCGGCCAGTAGATCGG
>NZ_BAAAQN010000240.1:0-538 GCF_039531695.1 Catenulispora yoronensis | reverse complement strand
AACATAAAGCCGCTTTACAGTAAATACGAAAACGTCCCTGAATATAGGTGATATAAAAAACCCCACTTCCCCCAGCGCCTGCCTGCACCGTCATCCCCGCTTCCAGTTTGGCTATCGCGGCAAACTTCTTCTCTTTATTGACAATGGGTTTGTTATCTTTCTCAACATCTTTAGCTACTGGCGTATCATCAGGATGCGGGTCAAACCACTCAATGGCACCACTGATATTACCTCCCGCCTGAGCACCAACAAAAACACCAATTTCACCTCCCCCCTGTGCTTCAGGTATCGTTGAGGTCTTTAAATTCACCTGCTGCTGTCCTGGTAACGGTGGGGCAGTCAGGGTTGCAGGACGGCCTTTAATGCCATAGCCCTTTCCCATTTCTCCACTCCAGTCTACTGTCACCCCTAATTCAATTGCAGCACTGGCACCAACGCTACCTGACAATACCAGTTTCATGGCAAAACGCAGCGCTCCCATATTACAGACACCATCCGGTGTCTGTGGCGTCACTTTTTTCGCCGGAAATAAAAGGCT
>NZ_BAAAQN010000239.1:0-538 GCF_039531695.1 Catenulispora yoronensis | reverse complement strand
GTCGCGTTCGAACACCACAGACAACTTATGGCCGCTGTTAATAAAGGAATTCGACAAGGAGTTTGATAGGTGCATGATGAAGTCATTAAACGACTTCTCGTCAAACGATGATTTAGCGCCCTGAACCTCAATAACGGTAAGAAAATCGTTGTTCTTAGTGGTCAGAATGTACGGAGCCCTGATTTCAGGATGCTCAACGCGATCCTGCGACGTAAGCCCTACAACCGTTGTCAAATCACAGTATTTTAACGAGTCATTTGATGTCAGATTGCGTGAGATACCTTCGATCACATCCTCAAAGAAAGAAATCATTTAAAACCTCTCTTACCCTTGTAAATTTCATTCCAGTCACTTACATCCGGCAATTCGTCTGACTCTGCAACAGAAGCGACAAACTCATCGTCAAAATTCATGGGAAGTAACTGATGGTGTTTTTTTATCAGGTGCAGTAAATCGTATCCATCATCACTGCCGGTTTCGTTTAGAACTACGTCAGTTGTGCTGAGCAATATCTGTTTAAGTTTCTGCGCCTTTTCAC
>NZ_BAAAQN010000238.1:0-543 GCF_039531695.1 Catenulispora yoronensis | reverse complement strand
CAGCAGGAGAGCGGCGCGCAGCGGTGGGATATCGACGTCGCGGTAGTGCACCAGAAGGCGGGCGGTGAGCAGGTGGCAAAGGGATTGCTGCAAAAATACCGTCAGGATATTCAGACCGGCGGCATGGTGAGTTCGCCGAGCGCCATCCAGGCGCTGGGCGTTAACGTTGACGGATACGTGATGCCGATGTTCTTAAGCCAGACCGCTATCGCCTGGAACAGCGATCTGGTCACTACCCCGCCGACGTCGTATGACGAGCTGGTGGCCTGGACGCAGAAACACCCGCAGGCTTTTGGCTATAACGGCATCAAGAACGGCATGTCCGGCGTCAGCTTTGTGGTGGGCTGGATCTACGCCTACGGGACCGACGCCCAGCGTCTCTCCGCCGGGCCCTATGATAAAAGCGTCGAAAAAGGCTGGCAGCAGGCCTATGAGAAGCTAAAGGCGTTCAATAAAAACGTAACTTTCACCCCGGGCAACGCCGGGACGCTCGATATGCTGAGCCGGGGGGAAATCGCCATGGGCCCGGTGTGGGTCGATATG
>NZ_BAAAQN010000237.1:0-543 GCF_039531695.1 Catenulispora yoronensis | reverse complement strand
GACCAGACGATGTACACCGGCTTTGCTTACGCAGCGCGTTCAGGTGCATCCGTTGGTATCGATGACATGGTCATCCCGGAGAAAAAATACGAAATCATCAGCGAAGCGGAAGCGGAAGTTGCTGAGATTCAGGAACAGTTCCAGTCCGGTCTGGTGACCGCGGGCGAACGCTACAACAAAGTTATCGATATCTGGGCTGCGGCGAACGATCGTGTATCCAAAGCGATGATGGATAACCTGCAAACCGAAACCGTGATTAACCGTGACGGTCAGGAAGAGCAGCAGGTTTCCTTCAACAGCATCTACATGATGGCCGACTCCGGTGCGCGTGGTTCTGCGGCACAGATTCGTCAGCTGGCTGGTATGCGTGGTCTGATGGCGAAGCCGGATGGCTCCATCATCGAAACGCCGATCACCGCGAACTTCCGTGAAGGTCTGAACGTACTCCAGTACTTCATCTCCACCCACGGTGCTCGTAAAGGTCTGGCGGATACCGCACTGAAAACAGCGAACTCCGGTTACCTGACTCGTCGTCTGGTTGAC
>NZ_BAAAQN010000236.1:0-545 GCF_039531695.1 Catenulispora yoronensis | reverse complement strand
CAGAATCAACGCTACGCCTTACAGGAACTGGAAAAAGAGGCGCTGATGGGCGCCCAGGGCGAAGAGACCTTCGCCCGCGAAGTGCGCTGTATCGACCTGTCGAACTTTGCCACAAGAAAAAATGACATTGCCGAACAACTGTGGGAGGCGGCGGTGGAGATTGGCTACGACATCCTGCAGGGCAAACCTGCGCCGACCGCGCCGGTACTGATCCCGGTGACGATGATCGACAAAAATAACGTCAGCTCTTACAAAGGCTGGACCGTGAAATAAGCGCAACCAGGCGCACAATCGTTCCGCCGATTGTGCGCTACGCTTAACGAATATGACGGCGCGGAGTAGCGATCATGGAACGGAAAGGCATTATTGCCGCAGGCAACATGCTGGTCGATCATGTCCACCAGATCGGGCAGTGGCCGGAGCGCGGCTGGCTGGTGGAAATTGTCCATAGCGAACGCGCCACCGGCGGCGCGCCGCTGAATGTCCTGCTGACCCTGGCCAAAATGCACGCCGGGCTGCCGCTGCAGGCGGTCGGCCTGATTGGC
>NZ_BAAAQN010000235.1:0-545 GCF_039531695.1 Catenulispora yoronensis | reverse complement strand
ACTGCCATGATTTGATGAGTTTTCTATTAGTGGAAGATTTAAATGAGTGTCAGGTTTTTCCTTATCTTCAGAAATAAAGCCAACAACTTTATTATTCTGATAATGCGTTAATGTCACCCGGTTCATATTCTCACACTCTTCATCAGAGAGAGGAATGACCAATGTATTCGGAGCGACGCTAAAGCCTTTTTGCCGGACGGTGATAATGATATCCTCAGATAGCCCAGCTTTTACCAGCGATTTTCGCAGCAAAGAGATATTTTGATAGAACGTATTTTGCGAAACGACCACCCCCCGTGTTTCCCATACAGCCGCCAGGAACTCATCCCGTGAAATGACTTTGCCGCAATTCTGCAAAAGCAGCAGCAAGCATCTGGCGGTTGGCGCATTGAGGCTGATGCACTCCCCGTCCCCGGCAAGCGGCCGCAGCTCATTCATATTGGCATTAAATATAATCTCCTGATTAATTATACACCCATTAAATAATACTGCGTCATCCATATCCTTGCCCCACGTAACCCTATTATCCATAATAAAATCAAATG
>NZ_BAAAQN010000234.1:0-546 GCF_039531695.1 Catenulispora yoronensis | reverse complement strand
ATAGTGGCCCGTTCTTCCATGACGATCAGCTGCTGCTGCTTCTCCTGATGGCGGTCCAGCGCCAGGGTGCTGGTCAGCTGTTCCACCAGGGTATCCACCAGCTGCTGCTGATCGTGGCTGAGATGGCGGCCAACCGGCAGCGTCGCCAGCAGGATGCCGTACTGACTATGCGCATCTGACAGCCGCCACTTCAGCGTTGTTCCCCCATCCGGCAGCGGCGGCAGATTGCGTGGACAGAGGTAGCAGCCTTTATCATCACAGTCATCATCCGAGTGGCAGGTAAACTCCTGGTGATTATCTTCGTCTTCCAGGTCGTAAACCCGTACCTCGATATCGCGCAGCAGCGCGGTAGTTTGCGGACAGAGCTGGCTGGCGGAAGGATGGGCATCCTCATACCATTTCAGATAAAAGCGTTTCCAGCCGGTTTTGAAAAATGAGTTAAACCCGGCATCGTTATATTTATCGGCCGCTTTAATCTGCTCCAGCTGCTGAAGGTGGAGACCTTCGTCGCGAATAACCTGCCAGTTTTGCTGCAATATCGCCAGC
>NZ_BAAAQN010000233.1:0-546 GCF_039531695.1 Catenulispora yoronensis | reverse complement strand
CGGATCAGGGCTGGCATTACAGGATGAGGAGCTATCAGGAACGTTTAAAGGCGCATGGGATGACGCAGAGTATGTCGCGTAAAGGAAACTGCCTGGATAATGCAGTGATGGAAAACTTCTTCGGGACCCTGAAATCGGAGTGTTTTTATCTGAGGGAGTTCAGGAGTGTCAGTGCGCTAAGAAAAGCCGTAGAGGACTATATCCATTACTACAACAACGAGCGGATAAGCCTGAAATTAAAAGGCCTGAGTCCGGTAGAGTACCGAACCCAGGCTCTGAGAGCCGCTTAATATGAACCATCCAACTTTATGGGGTCAGTCCAGCAGCGCCGCCGGGCAAGGACAGCGGGCACGGAGCCGATTTTGTGCCGGGTGGCGGCTGCGCCTTACCCGGCCTACGTTCGTACGACCTGTCGTTAATTTATTCACTTTTCTTGCTGAAACTGCCGGTGCTGACGGCCTCAAAATCGCTGAGACGTTCCCGGAAGGCCGGGGCAGCCCGCATGGATGCGGGCTGAGGGCCGTGTTTTGCACGGACGCTGCCTCG
>NZ_BAAAQN010000232.1:0-547 GCF_039531695.1 Catenulispora yoronensis | reverse complement strand
GCCTGCAGCTCTTTAAACAGGCCCTCACCACACTTGAACGGCATCATGGCCAGAAAGTTACGCAGGTGATGGTAGCGGGCCGGGATCAGCTGGAAACCGCCTTTACGGTAGCTGTTGAGCACCTGCTGTTCAGCGGCGAGAGAGGCCTCTGTGCTGTCTGCGGTGTACGTGGTGATATTAAAGAAGTAGGACACCAGGGAGGTCTGGTTGGTCGCCAGTCGCTGGCGGATATCGCCCCACTCCTGCATTTCCTTTATCACGTTCGGAAAAAACTTCGCGTAGGAGGTTTTGCTTTTCTTCTCCACGTCCATGAATTTCATGTTGGCTTCATTCTGGGTCTTCACCTGGTCCTCCACCATCAGCGTCAGCGTGATGACAAAGGGGCAGGAGATGGAGAGCTCCGGGTTAAGCAGGTTGGCGTAGTTATCCGCGGAGGTCCAGAGGAAGGCCATTTCCGGATCACTCTCCAGATGGTAGCTCCTCACCCGGGTCACGCACTCTTTCCCGTCGCGCCCCAGGCGGCCAATTTTCAGATGACCAGCGGTGA
>NZ_BAAAQN010000231.1:0-551 GCF_039531695.1 Catenulispora yoronensis | reverse complement strand
CGCGTACTCGTACAGGAAATAGGCCCAGGAGGATTTATCCAGCGCGAAGTGTTTAACTTCTTTCAGGTAGGTCGGCGACCAGTCGAGAATGCCGTAGCGCAGCAGATAAACGAAGACGTTAGCGATAGCGATGTACCACAGCAGCTTGTTCGGCAGAATGTATTGCATAAAGATCTGCTTCGCCGTCAGCTCTTCTTCGTGCTTTTCGCTGTAATCGTCCGGGTAGTCGTTTTTATATTCTTCAATCGGCGGCAGACCGCAGGACTGCGGGGTGTCGCGCAACATCGCAAAGGCGAAAATCGCCAGCAGAATGGCGCCGAATGCCGGCATATACAGCGCCGCGTGCCAGTCGTTAAACCACGCCATCCCTAACAGGAACAGCAGCGGCGGAATGCCGCCGCCGACGTTATGCGCGCAGTTCCACACCGAGACAATCCCACCGCGCTCTTTCTGCGACCACCAGTGCACCATGGTCCGGCCGCACGGCGGCCAGCCCATCCCCTGGAACCAGCCGCAGAGGAACAGCAGCACGAACATTATCATGATGCTGG
>NZ_BAAAQN010000230.1:0-555 GCF_039531695.1 Catenulispora yoronensis | reverse complement strand
AAAAATAATCACAACAAGATTGAATTTGATTAAATGTGACGCGCGCCGCAATAATCCTCTATTTCATTGTGACTATTGCCGAGCAGTAGCGCCGAAACATAATTAAACATTTTCAAATCATATAGATAAAACAAAGCACAACCTTTATGAATGCTGGAACCCCTGAGAGGTGATGCGCATCTCTTCGTAAAATTGATGGAAAACAAGATTGCAATCTTGAAAATCCAGTGACAACATAAATCAAAACCAATCAAAATTTGATTACTATTGAAAATACGAGGAAGAGCACGATGAGTAAAGTACAGACCATCACCCGTGAATCATGGATCCTGAACACCTTTCCGGAATGGGGCAGCTGGCTGAATGAAGAGATTGAGCAGGAGCAGGTTACGCCCGGCACCTTCGCCATGTGGTGGCTCGGCTGTACCGGTATCTGGTTAAAATCCGAAGGCGGGGCTAACGTCTGCGTCGATTTCTGGTGCGGCACTGGCAAACAGAGCCACGGCAATCCGCTGATGAAAACCGGCCACCAGATGCAGCGGATGGCAGGCGTGA
>NZ_BAAAQN010000229.1:0-557 GCF_039531695.1 Catenulispora yoronensis | reverse complement strand
TCGGCGCCGTCAGCTCCTGACGCAGCCAGATACCTAATCCCAGCCCCATCAGCGACAGGGCCAGCACATACCAGGCCGGCGCCATCGGCGACACCCCCATCAGCATGGTGACCGCAATCGGCGTGAGGCCGCCAAAGATCGCGTACGACAGGTTGTAGGAGAAAAAGATGCCGGGGAAGCGTACTTCCGCCGGGAAGGCCCGCACCATCACATAGGGCACCGCCCCCACCACGCCGACGCACAGCCCCACCGTACCGTAGAGCAGAAACAGCCGCTGCGGGCTGGCGCCGGCAAGATGGTAAAATGCCCAGCTGGCAACCGCCAGCAGCAGGCTGCGTTCCATGCCGAACCGGCGGGCAACCCCTGCCGCCAGCGGCGAGACAAGGCCAAAGGCCAGCAGCGGCAGGGTAGTGAGCAGCCCGGTCTGCGCGGTGGTCAGGCCATAGTCGCTACGAATCGCGTCCAGCAGCGGCGCCGCGCCGGTAAAGACCACGCGCAGGGTGGTGGCGATGAGCAGGATACCGGCAATCAGCAGCGCGGGGCGGCGGCCGGTAGAG
>NZ_BAAAQN010000228.1:0-557 GCF_039531695.1 Catenulispora yoronensis | reverse complement strand
GTCATGATTATCTGCGCATCAGTGTAAATCATTGGATGGCCAAGTTTGTCCCTTACCCATTTCTGGGTTATTACAGGTTCAAGACCAAATGGCAGCAAGTTAGGAAATAACCAGTCAGTTTTATTCTCATCCTCTAACCTTAAGGCCACTTCCTTAAGATTTTTATCTTGATTATTAAAAAACGATAAATACACCCCCTCTCGTTTCATATCTAATCTAGCAGTGCTATCGCCAACAGAATCATAAGGCTTAGTTTTATAAGGAATCAAACCTTGTTCAAAAATCGCTTGGTATGGTTTGCCTAATTGTTTCACCAATGTTTCGACGTCAATATTCATTTGCCACCAAGTCTTTTTTTCTCAAGTGCAGACTGAATTTCTTTCGCCCGTTCCACCGGAATAAATGTGATCCTGTTGACAAAAAGAACATTATTGTAAGAAAATGCCGCTGCAATATTTTGATTTGGAGTTGGTAAAATATATGTTTGCTCCACCCCGACATAGATAGTCATAATCACGTTGGCAGCAACGTAAGTAATCGGATGACCAAATCGGTTT
>NZ_BAAAQN010000227.1:0-557 GCF_039531695.1 Catenulispora yoronensis | reverse complement strand
GGAGCCCTGCTCTTTACTGGCTTCAATAAACGGCTCAAGGTAGGCCACCGCCTGTTTCATTACACGGGCGGATTTCACCACCTGCGGCAGGAACATTTTGCCTTCGCCGAACAGATCGCCGCCCACGTTCATGCCGTCCATCAGCGGCCCTTCAATGACCTCAATCGGGCGGGCGGCCTGCTGACGCGCTTCTTCGGTGTCCTGTTCGATAAATTCGGTAATGCCCTTCACCAGCGAATATTCGAGGCGCTTTTTCACTTCCCAGGTGCGCCACTCCGCCTGCTGGGCATTCGCGCCGTCGTCCGCTTTGCTGCCGCGATATTTTTCCGCCAGCTCAAGTAACCGTTCGGTACTGTCATCGCGGCGGTTGAGGATCACGTCTTCGACCGCGTCGCCGGCGCGCGCTCCTGGTCCAGCGACCCCGACCCCGACGTCACCGTCAGCCGCCACCGCGACATCGTCACGGCCCTGCGCGCCCAGGACGCCGCAGGCGCGCAGCGGGCCATGGCACATCACTTCCGGGGCATCGAGGCACGCGCGGAACAGGAGACGAGAGG
>NZ_BAAAQN010000226.1:0-557 GCF_039531695.1 Catenulispora yoronensis | reverse complement strand
ACGGACAGAGAGATCAGCAGTCGGGTTCTGTTAGGCAGCGAAGGACGAGTAGTGATTGAGCATGGCGGCCAGCGCTATCTGCTGCGCCAGACCCACGCCGGGAAGTTAATTCTGACCAAGTAAGCGCCCCGCTGAACGCGGGGCGAGGCAAGTTAGCTCGAGCAGCTGACTTCCAGACGTTTCCCCCAGTCCGGCGGGCGGCGGACGTAGTCGTCCTCGCGATCGGTAAAGGGGTCTGCCAGCGCGGCATGCAAGCGCTCCAGCTCGCCCATATCGCCCGCCTCAGCCTGCTCGATCGCCCGCTGCGCCAGCCAGTTACGTAACACCAGCGCCGGATTCACGCCCTGCATCCTCTGCTGGCGCTGCGCGTCGTCCACCTGTTCATCACGCAGCCGCGCACGATACCCGGCAAACCAGCTGTCAAAGGCCGCGCGGTCGATAAACTCATCGCGCAGCGGCGAAGCGGCGCTGAGCTGTTCGCTGTGGCTCAGCAGGCGGAACGTCCGGGTATAGTCGCTCTTCTCGCGGATCATCAGGGCAAACAGCCCGTCCAGCAG
>NZ_BAAAQN010000225.1:0-558 GCF_039531695.1 Catenulispora yoronensis | reverse complement strand
AAAGGTGTTCAAAATGCTTATATTAATCATTTTGATATTTTTATATTGCTCATATTGAGAAATATTACTTTGTTTTTTTCATTTTGCTCTTATAATTGGTATCAAATTGAGTGTAACTAACGGAGCATATTGATGAATATTTACTGCGATGATGGTTCAACTAATGTTAAGCTGGCATGGTTTGAAGGCGATGAGCTTCAGACCCGGGTTTCTGCGAACTCCTTCCGGCATGGCTGGAAAGTGGCGGAATTCAGTGCGGCAACGTTCAACTATCAGGTGGGGACGCTGAAATACACCTGGGACAGCGTCAGTCGGGATGCCATCCCGACAACAAACGTGGAATATCAGTACGGTGATCTCAACCTGCTGGCCGTGCATCATGCGCTGCTGAACAGCGGACTGGAGCCGCAGCCGGTGAGCCTGACCGTGACGCTGCCCCTGAGTGAGTATTACGACGGGGACTGCCAGCGGAACGAGGAGAACATACGACGCAAACGGGAAAACCTGATGCGTGAGCTGGTTCTGAATAAGGGCAGGGCATTTACCGTAACGGACGTG
>NZ_BAAAQN010000224.1:0-558 GCF_039531695.1 Catenulispora yoronensis | reverse complement strand
CCATGCCGCCATCGACGGTATAGCCGGCGTTTTTCACCGAGCGGCAGAGCGTCTCGTTGCCGCTGTTACAGTAATCGCAGTGGCCGCAGCCTTCGAAGAACCACGCCACGCTGGCGCGGTCGCCCGGCTTCAGGGAGGTGACGCCCGGGCCGACTTTTTGTACCACCCCGATCCCTTCATGGCCGAGAATGACGCCGGTTTTATCGCCAAAATCGCCGTTTTTCACGTGCAGGTCAGTATGACACACGCCGCAGCATTCCATTTTCAACAGCGCTTCGCCGTATTCCAGCGGGCGCAGCGTTTTTTCCGTGACGTTAACCTGATGGTCGTGGGTAACAACAGCTGCCTTCATGCCTGTCTCCTTGTGGGGGAATTGATTAACTTAATTAATGCAATAGTACCCAATAAGGATTAGACGCTGAGCGGTAAAATACAAGGCGCTTAGTACAGAATGTGGCTTTTTGCTACAGAGATAGCACAAAATTCAGACAACATCGCTATATTTGGTAGGTAATAATATTGACGCTGAATGGTCATGTTTTTGTCATCACTCGAATC
>NZ_BAAAQN010000223.1:0-560 GCF_039531695.1 Catenulispora yoronensis | reverse complement strand
CCACAGGCAGCCAGATAATTGTGACTTAAATCACGTTTTTATCTTAAATGCCCTTTAAAATTCCGCGCGCAGCCCCCATATGGAATTGGGCTCAAAGGGAAAGTGAGGCAAATCAATCGCGCAAAGGTCTGCTCAGGATTGATTTGTCGCAATGATTGACACGATTCCGCTTGACGCTGCGTAAGGTTTTTGTAATTTTACAGGCAACCTTTTATTCACTAACAAATAGCTGGTGGAATATATGACTATCAAAGTAGGTATCAACGGTTTTGGCCGTATCGGTCGCATTGTTTTCCGTGCTGCTCAGAAACGTTCTGACATCGAGATCGTTGCAACCAACGACCTGTTAGACGCAGAGTACATGGCTTACATGCTGAAGTATGATTCCACTCACGGTCGTTTCGACGGTACCGTTGAAGTGAAAGACGGTCATCTGGTCGTTAACGGTAAAAAAATCCGTGTTACCGCTGAACGTGACCCGGCTAACCTGAAGTGGGAGGAAGTTGGTGTTGACGTTGTTGCTGAAGCAACCGGAATCTTCCTGACCGACGAAACCGCTC
>NZ_BAAAQN010000222.1:0-565 GCF_039531695.1 Catenulispora yoronensis | reverse complement strand
GTAGCTGGCGTGGAAATGGCGGCCTTTGCTCAGGCGATAGCGCAGGGCGCGGAACACGTGACCGTTATCGCTGACGCCGTAAATAGCCGCGATTTGGCTGCGCGCGGCCAGCTGCCAGATAAACTCCAGCAGCAGGCGCTTCGGAAACAGGCCGTAGCAGGCGCGAGTCGCCTGCTTAATCACCTCATGAGAAACGTGACGTCGTGGCCCCTGCAGACCGCCGATAACCAGCTGCCAGGCATCGTGATCACGGGTTACGCTGAAGGTGGCGCTGGCCAGCAGGGTGTGGTCGCTGTCGCGCAGCCACAGAGTGGTTTCACCCTCACGTTCGGCTTTGCCTGCCGAGGAGGCATAAAGAGTAAACCGGCGGTCCTCTTTTCCGTTTAACGTCAGCAGCGGGACCTCAGACACCGCGGTCATAGCGTGCGCCAGCCGCGATCCGCGTAGGGTGTCGATATAACGATAATGGTTGATTACCGCCACCGCCCGCTGCCAGGCGTTGAGATCGCGGGTCAGATATTGACGGTGTACTTTGCCCGGCAGCGTAGCCTGCGCGGCCAGCAGC
>NZ_BAAAQN010000221.1:0-565 GCF_039531695.1 Catenulispora yoronensis | reverse complement strand
GAGTATATGTACATGCTCAGAAAACTTCAAGCTCAGTTTCTGTGTCATTCGCTCCTTCTGTGCAACATAAGCGCAGGAAGCGGTGACTGATCTCCTTCAAAATCACTATTCACAGGTTAAAAACCCGAATCCGGTATTCACGCCGCGTGAAGGGAAAAAGACCCTGCCGTTCTGCCGTAAGCTGATGGCGAAAGCCGAAGGCTTCACGTCCCGTTTTGATTTTTCCATCCATGTGGCGTTTTTGCGTTCGCTGGGTAAGCGTCACCGGATGCCACCACTGTTGCGCCGGCGTGCAATTGACGCTCTTCTGCAGGCAATGTGTTTCCACTACGATCCGCTGGCCAATCGCGTGCAGCGCTCGATTACCAATATGGCCATCGAATGTGGACTGGCCACCGAGTCCAGGAGCGGCAACCTGTCGATCACCCGAGCCACCCGGGCGCTGAAGTTCCTGGCCGAGCTGGGGCTGATCACCTATCAGACGGAATATGACCCACAGATCGGCTGTAATATCCCGACCGATATCACCTTCACCCCGGCTCTGTTTTCCGCGCTTGACGTTTCA
>NZ_BAAAQN010000220.1:0-566 GCF_039531695.1 Catenulispora yoronensis | reverse complement strand
CGGGCCGTCCGCATTGTATGTTTAAAAGACCTTCCGCTCCGGCATCGTTGTACACGTCGAGCCAGCGCCGGACAAGTATTTCTGCGGAGAGATTAAACCGGGCAGCCGCTTCACGCATCGTCAGGCGGTCACTGATAACCGCCCGGACGACCACGAGTTTAAATTCATCGGAATAATGATTATTTTTTGCAGTCAGGCCTTCTGCACCGTGGAACTGCCATGCCCTGACCCAGCGACGGACAGATGTTCTTTCAATACCAAAAAGGTCGGCTGTACTCTGTTCTCCGTCTTTACCGGACAAATAATGATTAACCACAGCCAGTTTTGTTTCAGGGGAATACTTTGGTTTAGCCATAAAATTGCACCTTACTCAGTTGGGTGTCCAACTTTTGGGGTGCAGTCCATGCGCTTGCGCGGGCCTACGAAACGCGAGTCGAACCTCCTGCCCCCGGAGGTTCTCATCCTCACTGGCCTCAGATGCAAAAAAGCCTGCTCATTGAGCAGGCTTTTCGAATTTGGTCGGTGATAGAGGATTCGAACCTCCGACCCCCTGGTCCCAAACCAGT
>NZ_BAAAQN010000219.1:0-567 GCF_039531695.1 Catenulispora yoronensis | reverse complement strand
GATATGCGCCTGATTGAAACCCACAACCTGCGGGTGGAAGAGGCGATCCTCACCGGCGAGTCGACGGTGGTGGATAAAATCACCGACGCGCTGGAGGGCGATCTGCCGCTTGGCGACCGGGTGAACATGGTCTTCTCCGGGACCACCGTCAGCGCCGGCGGCGGCGTCGGCGTGGTGACCGCCACCGGCGCGCAGACCGAACTCGGCCATATCAACCAGATGATGGCGGGTATTGAGAAGCACCGTACCCCGCTGCTGGTGCAGATGGATAAGCCCGGCAAAGCGATTTTCGCCATTATTCTCGCCATGATGGTGGCGCTGTTTATTTTCAGCCTCGCGCTGCGGGATATCCCGATGGGCGAGCTGCTGCTGTCGCTGATTAGCCTGGCGGTAGCCGCGGTACCGGAAGGACTCCCGGCGATCATCTCGATTATTCTGTCGCTCGGCGTGCAGACGATGGCGCGCAAGCGGGCGATTATTCGTAAGCTGCCGACCGTGGAAACCCTCGGCGCCATGACCGTGGTGTGCCTGGACAAGACCGGCACCCTGACGATGAACCAGGTGACC
>NZ_BAAAQN010000218.1:0-567 GCF_039531695.1 Catenulispora yoronensis | reverse complement strand
ATGGTCAGTAAATTACCCACCGATTTAATGAGCGTCCTGCCGTGGGTGACCGGCCTGGCGCTGGCGGCGATCCTGCCGTTGCTGTTTACCCGCATTATGGGGCAGGCAGAAGAGCCGCATGAAACGGTACGTATCTGGCCGATGCTGAAGCTACGCCAGGCGCGCCACGGGGTCAATGGCTGTATTATTTCGGGGATTGTCCTCGGCTCGCTGTATGGCCTGATGCCGCTGTGGCTGAACCATCAGGGCGTCAGCGACTCCGGCATCGGCTTCTGGATGGCGGTGATGGTGAGTGCGGGGATCCTCGGCCAGTGGCCGGTAGGGCGCCTGGCAGACCGCTACGGTCGCCTGCTGGTGCTGCGGGTACAGGTCTTTGTGGTCATTCTGGGATGTCTGGCGATGCTTAGTCAGGCGGCAATGGCCCCGGCGCTGTTTGTGCTTGGGGCATCTGGTTTCACGCTGTATCCGGTGGCGATGGCCTGGGCCTGTGAAAAAGTGGAGCACCATCAGCTGGTGGCGATGAATCAGGCGCTGCTGATGAGCTATACCATCGGCAGCCTGCTGGGC
>NZ_BAAAQN010000217.1:0-568 GCF_039531695.1 Catenulispora yoronensis | reverse complement strand
AAGGTGTCGGACAACAGCCATTTGTTCATCCACACCAGCGGGTCATCTTTTATCTCCGGGTACAGTGGTTTCAGGCCAAGACGGCGCATCGCAAGATTGGTTCGGTATTTAACATAGCTTTTCAGGATATCTGCGTTTAAGCCAATCATTGAGCCGTCTTTAAACAGGTAATCTGCCCAGCGCATTTCCTGTTCGGCAACGTCCATCATGGTCTGATAGATGAATGGTTCCTCATCCGCAGCGATCTGGGCCCATAGCAAGCCTTCGCGGCCTGTACGCATAAACCGGAGCATTCGTTCTGTGCCTTCGCAATGAAGCGCCTCATCGCGCGCAATGAAACGCATGATTTTGGTGTTGCCCTCAAGTAATTTCCTTTCTCCAAAAGCAAACGTACAGGCGAAGCTAACGTAAAAACGAATGGCCTCCAGCGCGTTGATGGATACTAAAGTACGGAACAGCTGGCGCTGGAGAGGGTAGGGCTTTCCGTCAAATTCGGAGACGTAGAGCCGTTCGAATTCATCTTCTCCCAGATGCTGGCGCGCGCAGGTCATCTCATAAAGCTTGTCGT
>NZ_BAAAQN010000216.1:0-572 GCF_039531695.1 Catenulispora yoronensis | reverse complement strand
GTGGGCGCCGCGACGCTTCGCGCTCTCCAGTTCCTCCAGGACCAGGATGGCGGCGCCCTCACCGAGGACGAGGCCGCTGCGGGTCTTGTCGAAGGGCCGGCAGGCGCTCTCCGGGGTAGTGATCGTCAACAAAGATGTCGCCCATACCTTTGCCGATCTGAAAGCTAAAAAAGTCGGCGTGGTGAAAGGCACGCTGCATCAGCGCTACCTGCGTGATAAACAGAAAGCCGTACAGGCTGTCCCTTACGACGATGTCGCCAGCGCCCTGGCCGCGCTTTCCCGCCCCGACATAAAAGAATAATAGCTGGCGCAGCTCGCCATTCATGCCGCGAGGCAGCGTATCCAGCGCCGCTGCGGCAATCATCTGCTCATCGTCAAAAAAGGCGAAAAAAATACCGCCGCGATCGTAACAGGCCTCGTGAATCGGAGTATAAACCTGACGATCGTGAGGGTCCCAGCCACGCACGTCATAATATTCCCGATAAGCCCGCAGCTGACCGTTATCGAGACGGTAGAGCGTATCGATAATTTCGCTGCGGTCTATCTCCCAGAGCTGGTCCAGTTGTTGTCGC
>NZ_BAAAQN010000215.1:0-573 GCF_039531695.1 Catenulispora yoronensis | reverse complement strand
GCATGCCATGGAGCAGTGCAGCAGCGCGCCGCCGCTGGAATCGTTCGCGCCAGGCTGCCTGCGCGCCTGCTTTAAACCGGTGGGGGATCTGCTATGAACGCCGTAACTGAACAACGAAAAGTCCTGCTCGAAATTGCCGACCTGAAGGTGCACTTCGATATCAAAGATGGCAAGCAGTGGTTCTGGCAGCCCTCGAAAACGCTGAAAGCGGTGGATGGCGTGACGCTGCGCCTTTACGAGGGTGAAACCCTCGGTGTGGTAGGGGAGTCGGGCTGCGGCAAATCTACCCTGCTGCGTATGATTGCCGGGTTAGAAACTATTACCAGCGGGGACCTGTTTATCGGTGACACCCGCATGAACGAGATCCCACCGGCAGAACGCGGCGTTGGGATGGTATTCCAGTCTTATGCACTCTATCCCCACCTTTCCGTTGCGGAAAATATGTCGTTTGGCCTGAAGCTGGCCGGCGCGAAAAAAGATCTGATTAACCAGCGGGTGACTCAGGTTGCGGAAGTGCTGCAGCTGGCCCATCTGCTGGAGCGTAAACCGAAAGCCCTCTCCGGCGGTCAGCGC
>NZ_BAAAQN010000214.1:0-576 GCF_039531695.1 Catenulispora yoronensis | reverse complement strand
GACAGCCCCATTGCGAGCAGGATCGGCAGCCCCGTCCAGGCGCCCCGAAGGTTAATCCGCATCAGCGCGCGCTCCCGTCAGGGTAAAACTGAACTGCCAACGCCCCTCGGCGTCGCGCTGGGTCCCGCCGGCTTTTGCCGGCGCGAATCCCGCGACGCGAGTCAGCGCAGCCTCCACGCTGGTTAGCGCCTGCAGGTTAAGGGCCAGGCCGTCCAGCGTGAGGAGTACGCCCTGGTACTCCAGCCGCGTCAGCCACGCCTGCGCGGGCAGATCTGCCGCCAGCACCTGCAGCCTGGGTTGCCAGGCGGCGATCGCCGATCTGCGCTGGTACTGCTGGCGCTGCCGTTGATGCTGCTGCCACGCCTCACGCATCGCCTGCTCGCGCTGCTTAAGCGAAGCGAGCAGCTGCGCGTCGGCCGTCGTGTGAAGCGTCGCCAGGAAGTCGCGCTGCAGACGCGCCGTTCGGCTCACCAGCAGGCCCATCCCCCCCAGCAGCACAATGCCGATGGTTAACAACAGGACGTAGCGCAGGCGCTGGCGCCGACGCAGGTCGCGCCAGGGAAGAAGATTAACGAC
>NZ_BAAAQN010000213.1:0-576 GCF_039531695.1 Catenulispora yoronensis | reverse complement strand
CCTGTTCTCCATGGCGCGAATCGAAGAGACTAGGCCTGATGCTTGCGCTTGAACTGGCTGGCGTCAATATCGTACTGCTTCATTTTGCGCCACAGGGTGGTGCGGCCGATATTGAGCAGCTGCGACATCTCCTGCACCCGCCCGCTGGTCACCCGGGCGGCGTGAATAATAGCTTCCTTTTCGATGGCGCTAAAGGTCAGGCTGGCCGGCAGCAGCGATGACGCGCTATCCCCGCCCGGCCGCTCGGAAAAGAGATATTCCGGCAGATTACTCAGGCGAATGTGGCCGTTGTCGCTGCTGATGGCGATATTCTCAATGACGCTATTGAGCTCAAAATCATTCCCCGGCCACGAGTAGGCCACCAGCTGCGCCAGCGCGTCATCGTCCACTTTCAGTCGCGAAGAGAAACGCTTCTCCAAGCTCTTCAACCGGTTATGCACCAGCGACGGAATACTGTTGCGTCGGGCGCGCAGCGGCGGGATGACGATCTCAAAGGAGTGCAGCGCATAGTACAGCTGGCGGCTAAAGCGGTTCTGTTCCACCAGATTGGCCAGATCGACGGTGGTGGTGGCAATC
>NZ_BAAAQN010000212.1:0-579 GCF_039531695.1 Catenulispora yoronensis | reverse complement strand
CTGGCGCTGGTCGCCGCCGCGCCGGCCCACGCCATTAGCGCGAAATACCGGGAACAGCTTGAACGTTCCGGCTGCACGCAGATGACCGATGGGACCACCTGCGATATTCATAAAACCAAAGCCGAGAATGCCGCCGCCGCGCAGCACGCCAGCAGCGGCTTCGGCCCCTGTGTGGGCACCTGGTATGTTTATACGGAGTATGGCGATAAAATTGATGAGATTACCGTCACCGCTAAAACGGTGAAAACCCATGGTCATCTGGTCGAGGAGGCGAAAGCCAGCCAGGGTAAACTGACCTTCCGGGTGAAAAGCTCAGCCTTTACGCTGAACGACGCCTTTAACGGCGTATGGGCAAACGGCAGACAGCGCGGCTCCCTGCAAAAAGTCCTGTAATAACATCGCTCTGCCGACAGGCCGGGGATAATGCAGGGAGAACCTCCCGGCGCAGGCCGGGAGGGAGTGCAATGGATTACTTCTGCGGACGCATGGCCGGGAAGAGGATCACGTCGCGGATGGTATGGCTGTTGGTAAACAGCATCACCATGCGGTCGATACCAATACCCAGACCCGCGGTCGGCG
>NZ_BAAAQN010000211.1:0-580 GCF_039531695.1 Catenulispora yoronensis | reverse complement strand
ATTGTAATCATAACCATTCTCATTTAATATTTGTGCATAAATTGAACGGGAGTTTCTATGTACGTTTGTTTGTGCAATGGCGTCAGCGATAAAAAAATTCGTCAGGTTGTGCGCCAGTTTCAACCGCAATCTTTTCAGCAATTACGTAAGTTTGTTCCCGTGGGAAATCAATGCGGTAAGTGTGTTCGTGCCGCGCGTGAAGTGATGGAAGATGAATTAACCACCATGCCGGAATTCAAAGAAATCGCCTGAAGTCCACGCTTCTCTTTTGACATCCCTATAGGCCGGACTACGCTTCAATGAGTGGAAGCGGAGGGACTATATAATGAAAGGTGATGTCAAAATCATAAGTTATCTCAATAAATTATTGGGAAATGAGCTAGTCGCAATTAATCAGTACTTTCTTCATGCGAGAATGTTTAAAAATTGGGGCCTGATGCGCCTCAACGATATTGAGTACCACGAATCCATCGACGAAATGAAGCACGCCGATAAGTATATCGAGCGTATTCTTTTTCTCGAAGGTATCCCTAATCTGCAGGATCTCGGCAAACTTGGCATCGGTGAAGATGTGGAAGAG
>NZ_BAAAQN010000210.1:0-582 GCF_039531695.1 Catenulispora yoronensis | reverse complement strand
CACGAAACTTGCCCCGAGATGAGTTCTCCCTGAGACTTTAAGTCTCCTGAAGGAACGTTGAAGACGACGACGTTGATAGGCCGGGTGTGTAAGCGCAGCGATGCGTTGAGCTAACCGGTACTAATGAACCGTGAGGCTTAACCTTACAACGCCGAAGATGTTTTGGCGGATTTGAGAGAATTTTCAGCTCTGATTCAGATTAATCGATACGTTGGTGAAACGTGTTGATAAAACAGAATTTGCCTGGCGGCACTAGCGCGGTGGTCCCACCTGACCCCATGCCGAACTCAGAAGTGAAACGCCGTAGCGCCGATGGTAGTGTGGGGTCTCCCCATGTGAGAGTAGGGAACTGCCAGGCATCAAATTGCAGTAAGCCGGGGTGACAACCGGTGGTAATAAAGCGAAGAAATTCGGTGGAGCGGTAGTTCAGTCGGTTAGAATACCTGCCTGTCACGCAGGGGGTCGCGGGTTCGAGTCCCGTCGTCCGCACCACAAAGCCAAACATCCCTGCGATGATCGACCTCTGGGCGTTTGGTCGTGAGCCCGCCACCCTCGCGCTACGCTTTGCGCAGGCGTCGAAGG
>NZ_BAAAQN010000209.1:0-583 GCF_039531695.1 Catenulispora yoronensis | reverse complement strand
CTGCGACAGTTCGGATTATGCTGCATTTGGTGGGACTTCATTCTGCCCAAGTGTATCTGACATGCCGCGGGCAGATACGTCGCTGAGCTCGTTGCTTTATGGCGCCGGCAAAGAAGGCAAGGCACCTGATCTGACGTTTACAGATGAGCAGACAGATGCGGCGCTGCGCTATATGAAAAATACCGCGTTGCGCAGTGCTGGTCGTCAGCTGAGTCGTGGGGAAGTTAAAGGCGCCAGCGGGCGAATTTACCTGGGCATGATTCAGCAATACCAGGCGCTCACCGACGCGGCCGCACAACCTCAGATGGAAATGATCGCCAACTCCAAACCGAACCCGGCCACTGATGCCGCGCTTGCAGATGCGCGCAAAGTGCCGGAAGTCGAATCCTATTTCCAGGCGACGGCCAGTAACAGGGCGAAACAGCTTAACCGTATGTCTGCCAGAGAGTTTGAGGAATTCGAAGTAGGTCGCCGTTACAGCAACCCTGCTTACCAGGCGACGCTGACCAACAAGAACACCGAAGATTTGATGCGTGAGCAAATCAATATCGCCAATCTGAACAACTGGTTAGTGCTGAAAACC
>NZ_BAAAQN010000208.1:0-584 GCF_039531695.1 Catenulispora yoronensis | reverse complement strand
CTTTGGCCCCTGCACTCAGCTCCAGCCGCAGCTGAAGGATTACGGCGGCCAGCTGGTGGCCTGCTTTGCCGTCGACCAGGATGAGAATCCGCAAAAGTCCCACGCCTGATGGCGCGCTCCCGGTCCCATGGCCGGGAGCTTCTCTCCCGCCGTGGATAAAACCTGGCGCTTACGCATATTGCCGCAGTTTATGTCACGCTCTCAGAGCATTCTTCGTAGATTATCCGAAAAAATAAGCCTTTCAGTCCATTTTTATAGAATTAAAGAGAAATTAAAATGGTTCAGGTTTATTCTTTCGCTGATCTGACGCTATGATTTCATCATGACCTAATACTTTTATATAAAAACGACTGGGAAGCGTGGTGATTGCGGGAAGTTAAGGATGTACGCATACCTAAAAAATGGGGCTACCCTTCTGCAAGGGAAATGTTAGTGTAGCGATACTTCTGCCGTGGAATCATCCCGAAAATCAAATTCTAAACTATTATAACCCTGTCAATCGTGTGTATTGGTACGTCACCATCGGCGCGTTATCTGCCATCCCAGAAGCGTCACGATATTTTTAATATACCCAGAAAATAACA
>NZ_BAAAQN010000207.1:0-585 GCF_039531695.1 Catenulispora yoronensis | reverse complement strand
ATTTTTTTCTGCCAGGCTTTATATTTTTGGTAATCAGCAAATCCAGGAAAACCTTCAGTCGATGCCTCACCACTTTCCCAGTCAACGCGCACCGTCATACCCGGCGTCCAGCGGGCGGGCACGCTGAAGCAGCAGCCGCCACCGCCGCCCTGAAACGGGCCTATAATGTCGATCCCCGACTGGCCGTTGACACTGAAGTGGTTGATCGCCCATTTGGTGTGGTTGATGGCTTTTATTGTTCCGCCACCGCCGCCTCCGGCCTGTGCGGCAGGCTGCGCGCAGCCGGTTAACAGCAGCAGACCCGCCAGCAGCGGGCTGATTAATGCAGATTTCATCGGACTCTCCCTGTCGGTTTGAGGGTGATTAAGTGAAGGTGATGCCATCCTGAATAAACGAAGGCGGGCTACTTCGGACAGACGGCCGGCTCCGTCATCCTGACGGGCTCTTTTATCGGATAGTTCACATTTCTCGGTGACCAGCAGCTGGTGGTCACCTTCACGTCATCGCAGGGTAAAAAGTGCACCGTAATGCCGCACACATCCTGGCCGTTATACTCGGGCAACGGAACGGTTTTGCTGTGCTGCC
>NZ_BAAAQN010000206.1:0-586 GCF_039531695.1 Catenulispora yoronensis | reverse complement strand
CATACACGTTTAATACCACTGCGGTAGCAGTTACACTCCCTTTAAGGACTAATGACCTTGCCCTGTTGATACGCCCATATACAACAGTATTAAACCTGGAAGTCTGGCAAATCATGGTTGCTACTGCCATGATTAAAATACGATTAGTTAATCCTGAAGATGATATGTAAACTCCCGCGCCGACAAGCTTCTTGAGAATATATTGAGCTTTTTCTTCTTTTTTATTTTGAAAGTAGGTTTCTATATATATTTTAATCATTTGGAAAATGATATCACGGCTTTTAACTAACTGCGCCAGCCCTGCAATAAATCTTGTGTCCTCTTGCTTTAACTTAGAACAAACATCCTGATAATTATGCATTAAGCAGGAAGTATAATACGAAGCACGGGTTATACCATTTCCCATTTGATTCAGTGTATCAATAACATTCTTTTTTACTCCAGCAAATGCTTCATCAAATTTCATGGCAAGAATACGCTCCGCCTCGATTGAGGTAATGATGAAATTCCTATAATACATAATTAGATCCTTCCTTTATTAGATCATTCATTGTTCCGGCACATATTTCTTATGATCATCTGGCCT
>NZ_BAAAQN010000205.1:0-586 GCF_039531695.1 Catenulispora yoronensis | reverse complement strand
CAACGCCTCATGCGTAACCAAAACACCCTTCGGACGACCCGTCGAACCCGACGTATAAATCACCACAGCCGCCTGACCCGCAACCGTCTGAACATCAAGATCCGAAGAGGACTCGGCATCAATCGCCGCACGCGTAGCCGGATCATCCAGCCACACCACAGCCGGCTCCACACCCTCAAGCAGGCCTTCAACCAGCGGCCCAGCCACCGAACGATGCCCCACCACCACCGACACCCGACCATCAACCACCATGAACGCCAACCGCTCCGCCGGATAACCCGGATCCAACGGCAAATACGCACCACCAGCCCTCCACACCGCCAAAATCGACACCACCACCTCCACCCCACGCTCCGCATACAAACCCACCACCGACTCCGCACCCACACCCAAACCCCTGAGATACCCGGCCAACCGATTCGCCGCCGCATCCAACTCCGCAAACGTCAACGACACCCCATCGCAGACCACCGCCACCGCATCCGGACGCTCCACCACATACGCGGCAATCAACTCATGCACACCACCCACCCCAGGCAACCCCACCGCCGTCTCATTCCAACCCCGCACCAACGCCAACTCACCA
>NZ_BAAAQN010000204.1:0-589 GCF_039531695.1 Catenulispora yoronensis | reverse complement strand
AATCAAGAATATCGCTGATGATTTTCAGCAGCAGGCTGGAGGAGTTGTTCATCGCCGTCACAAGGCGATCGACGCCTTTCGGCAACGCTTTGGTCTGCAGCAGATCGAGGTTACCGATGATGCCATACAGCGGGGTACGCAGCTCATGGCTAACGGTCGCCAGGAACATCGATTTCGACTGGCTGGCCTGCTCCGCCGCCTGGGCCATCTCCTGCAGCGACTCCTCCATTTTCACGCGGGCGGAAACGTCCACCAGCACGCAAATGGCGACGTTTTCATTGCGATAGCGTGAATGAACAAAGCTAATCTGCAGGTTGGTATGGTTGCTGGTCAGCACGTCGACAAAATTGACCTGCTGGCCGCAGATGATCTGCGTCAGCCGCTGGCGGTCCTCGTGGGTCAGCATGTTCAGGTAGTTGTGCGCCAGTTCATTACTGAGAATATTGGTCCCGTCGGCAGTGCGCAGAATACAGATCCCTACCGGGGCAGAAGCCACAATTTTGCGGTTGAACTGCTCGTGCTCTTCCAGGCGCTGGGCGTCATTCTCCGCGGGGATAAAAATGCGCCGCTCATACATCCGCGCCAGCGC
>NZ_BAAAQN010000203.1:0-593 GCF_039531695.1 Catenulispora yoronensis | reverse complement strand
TGCGCGAAGAACCCGTAGCGGTTGAGCGGGGGATGATCAGCGACCGGGAAGGACGGCCGCTGGCGGTGAGCGTTCCGGTCAGTGCTATCTGGATCGACCCGCAGACCACTATGGAAAAGGGCGGTGTGGGCTATGGGCCCCGCTGGCAGGCGATGGCCGAAGCGCTGCACCTCAACCTCGGAGAGCTGGCCCAGCGGGTACAGAGTCATCCCCACGCTCGCTTTCTCTATCTGGCGCGTCAGGTTAACCCTGACATGGCCGATTACATCAAGAAGCTGAAGCTGCCGGGCATTCATCTGCGCGAAGAATCCCGTCGGTACTACCCTTCCGGGGAAGTAACCGCTCACCTCATCGGCTTTACCAACGTCGATAGCCAGGGGATTGAAGGGGTTGAAAAAAGCTTTGATAAATGGCTTACCGGTCAGCCGGGCGAGCGTATCGTGCGTAAAGACCGCTATGGCCGGGTAATTGAAGACATCTCTTCTACCGATAGCCAGGCAGCGCACAACCTGGCGCTGAGTATCGACGAACGCCTGCAGGCGCTGGTCTATCGCGAGCTAAACAACGCCGTGGCCTTTAACAAAGCCGAGTCG
>NZ_BAAAQN010000202.1:0-594 GCF_039531695.1 Catenulispora yoronensis | reverse complement strand
GTATTCACCCAGGGTCAGGCCGGCAAAGCGGAACACGTGCTGGTGCCCGGCGATATTCCGGTGATCCAGAGCGATCGCGGCGGCCAGGTCACCTATCACGGTCCGGGACAGCAGGTGATGTACGTCCTGTTGGACCTCAAGCGCCGTAAGCTGGGCGTGCGGGAGCTGGTGACGCTACTGGAGCAAACGGTCGTCAATACCCTGGCTGAATATAGTATCGAGTCGCACCCCCGCGCCGATGCCCCTGGCGTCTATGTCGGCGAACGCAAAATCTGCTCTCTGGGATTGCGGATCCGTAAAGGTTGTTCTTTCCACGGTCTGGCGCTTAATATCGCCATGGATCTCACACCGTTTCTGCGTATCAACCCCTGCGGCTATGCCGGTATGGAGATGACGCAAATGCGCCAGTGGCAGCCGGCAGCCTCCCCGGAGACGGTCGCTCCGCGGCTGGTCGCCAATCTGCTGGCGCTGCTAAATCATCCACCGCACGAATATCTTCCCCGGGATTAAGCGGCAGGCCAACGTCCCGCTGTCAGCGGGGCGCTAAACGAGTAACACGTTATTTTTGCAATCAATTGTCACGCACGGCAACGC
>NZ_BAAAQN010000201.1:0-596 GCF_039531695.1 Catenulispora yoronensis | reverse complement strand
ACAGCCTGCTGGCGGCCGGCCTCAGACCGGATCAGGTACTGATCGAGGTGACCGAGACAGAGGTGATCACCTGCTTTGACCAGTTCCGCAAGGTGCTCAAAGCCCTGCGCGTCGCGGGCATGAAGCTGGCCATCGACGACTTTGGCGCAGGTTATTCCGGCCTGTCGTTACTGACCCGTTTTCAGCCTGATAAAATCAAAGTGGATGCGGAACTGGTGCGCGATATCCATATTAGCGGCACCAAACAGGCGATTGTCCCCTCGGTCGTCCGCTGCTGCGAGGATCTTGGCATTACGGTGGTGGCTGGAGGTGTCGAAACCCTGGAGGAGTGGTGCTGGCTGCAGTCGGTGGGCATACGCCTGTTTCAGGGCTTTCTCTTTTCCCGACCCTGCCTTAACGGCATCGGGGAGATTTGCTGGCCGGTAGCGCGCCAGGCAATGGACCTGTAAGGCCGCGCCCCCGGGCATCGTCACTGCCAGTGGGCAAGCTTTTCGCTCAGCGCCGCCAGGGCATATCGTACCGCTTTCGCCACCACGGTCTCACAGTCGCCGGCAAAGCACATCCGTTTGGTTTCAGTCTGGCCGCGAAAATTCCAG
>NZ_BAAAQN010000200.1:0-598 GCF_039531695.1 Catenulispora yoronensis | reverse complement strand
CCCATGCTGGCAAAAGTAATCCACCGCGCCGCACGCCTTCAGCACCTCCAGCGGCTGGTGGCATTCCGGGCAGCGGGCCTCAAGGGTAAATACCCTTTCGCACTGGGCGCAATGCGCGCTACTGCCTTTGACATCTAACGGCGCGTGGCACAGAGGGCAATCAAGTTCCATAACCATTCCTTTCAACGTTTATCTGCACCTATTTTATCATGTTCCGGGTTTAATGCGGGCCGCGTAATTGCTGCTGCAACCTGAGCAGCCATTCCACTTCCTCAAGCCTACGCTGCGTTAGCCCGGCCACGCTGTCCGGCGCCCGGATAAACAGATTATCAGCGCCGAGGATCTGCTCATCAAGACAGTGCGTATAGATCGCCCCGGGCCGGGTCCAGCGCTGCACCCGCTCGCCGTCCTGTAGCGTCACCACTTCGCCCTCAGGGGCGCGATCGAGGGTGATTATTCGCCCGTCCCGCAGTCCTATTCGCATTCCCTTTTGCCCGCCCGCGGGACCCGCATATTTGTTGAGCCAGATATTGAGCGGGATAGTGCCCAGGGTTCCCTGCAGATGCGCCTCCCCCTCGGCAGTGCTCGTATCCCCAGG
>NZ_BAAAQN010000199.1:0-599 GCF_039531695.1 Catenulispora yoronensis | reverse complement strand
AGCTTGCTTGCCGGCGCCTCCCCGGTTACCCGGCCGACAAAACTCTGATCGATTTTGATATAGTCGAAAATCAGCTCGTGGAGACAGGAAAGCCCGGAATAGCCGGTGCCAAAGTCGTCCAGCGCGATGGAAAACCCGCGGGAGTGTAACGTATTGAGCTTGTCCACAACCGCCCCGTTGAGCAACAGCGGCTCCTGCTCCGTGATCTCCAGCATCAGCTTCACCGCTTTACCCTCAAAGCCGCGCTGATAGTGCAGGCAGTCATCGATAAACGTCGGCGCGTTAATATGTGACACGCTGATATTCAGGCCAATATGAAACCCATCCGGTAGTTTACTAAAGAGTGGTCTCATCTGCGCGTTGACCTGCGCCATCAGGCTGGCGGCCATTGAATCGGCGATCAGCTGATAGGGCACGCCCAGCTCGCCCAGCTCCCAGGCGGTTAAACGACCGCCCTGCAGCAGCGGCCGGGTTTCATCAACCCATACGTTGGTCACTTTTCCCTGCCGGTGCGCCAGCGCGATAACGCCCAGGGCGGTCCCTACCCCGGCGGTCGCCAGGCCACCGGTGTTGCAGTGGGTCAGCAGTCGACTGCCGGG
>NZ_BAAAQN010000198.1:0-601 GCF_039531695.1 Catenulispora yoronensis | reverse complement strand
TTTGAGAACGACAGGGACTTCCTGCCCAGCCTTGCCAGATGCTGTCTCAGATTCAGGTTATGTCGCTCAATGCGCTGAGTGTAACGCTTGCTGATGACGTGCAGCTTTCCCTTCAGGCGGGATTCATACATCGGCCAGCCGTCCGTCATCCATACCACCACGTCAAAGGCTGACAGCAGGCTCAGAAGACGCTCCAGTGTGGCCATAGTGCGTTCACCGAAAACGTGGGCTACCACCGCCCTGCGTATCCTGTCATACGCGTAAAACAGCCAGCGCTGACGTGATTTAGCACCGACGTAGCCCCATTGCTCGTCCATTTCCGCGCAGACAATGACATCACTGCCCGGCTGTATGCGCGAGGTTACCGACTGCGGCCTGAGTTTTTTAAATGGCGGAAAATCGTGTTGAGGCCAACGCCCATAATGCGGGCGGTTGCCCGGCATCCAACGCCATTCATGGCCATATCAATGATTTTCTGGTGCGTACCGGGCTGAGAAGCGGCATAAGTGAAGGTGAGCTGCCATGTTTTACGGCAGTGAGAGCAGAGATAACGTTGATGCCCGGCAGTACTTTTGCCATTACGCATCACGCCTTCAGTAGC
>NZ_BAAAQN010000197.1:0-602 GCF_039531695.1 Catenulispora yoronensis | reverse complement strand
CTCTCCCGGCGATGGCGCTAGCCACGCCGGGATTTTTTGATGGAGTTCAGCGATGTCTGATTATCAAATGTTTGAGGCGGTCGTTCGCGATGTTGAACAGATCACCCCTCTTGTGAAGCGTTTTACGCTGGTGTCGCCGACCGGCGCCCCGCTGCCGGCATTCAGCGGCGGCAGCCATATTATCGTCCAGATGCAGGATGGCGAGCAGCGCTACAGTAACGCCTATTCGCTAATGAGCTCGCCGCTGGATACCACCAGCTGGCAGATTGCGGTGCGTCTTGAGTCGCCTTCCAAAGGCGGCTCGCGTTTTATGCACCAGCGGGTGCGCCCGGGCGATACCCTGACGGTGTCCACGCCCAACAATCTGTTCGCCATCGAACCACAGGCGCGAAAACATCTGCTGATCGCCGGCGGCATCGGCATTACGCCATTCTTATCGCATATTCCGGAACTGGAACAGCGGCAGGCCGACTGGCAGCTGCATTACTGTTTTCACGACGCCGACAGTAATGCTTTCGCCGATGCGCTCAGCGCAGCGCCGTGGCGCGATCGGGTCAATGTTCATGTATCAGCGCTCGGCAGCCGTCTCGACCTACCGCGCC
>NZ_BAAAQN010000196.1:0-604 GCF_039531695.1 Catenulispora yoronensis | reverse complement strand
ATGTCTGCCAGGTCATTACCAAACGTTACGCTGGCAGCTTTGTGACGCGTGATTTTGGGGGGATGAAGCGTGGCTACGCGTACAGACTCCCAGGCGACAGACTAATCAACGCGTTGACATTGGCGGTCACTAATTGAGGATTTCTATAAGAACTCGTTGATCGCCCTTCTTCCCTACCCTCCAACCTCATACACTCCAGGCGCGGCAAGGCTTTTACGCACATAACACCCACAAGAAAACAAATAAATAACACATCAATGAAAAGTCAACGCTTTACCCTGATTTGGTCTCAAAAGTTGACGTTTTGCCATGTCACTTCTTATATCCGTTAAGCAGCGCACCAGAGACCAACACCCTGCGACGAAAACGCCAAAAACGACTCCTGATACCACCACAAAACAGACACGCTCAGAATCGCTCTGGTTGCGTTTAATGAGTATATAAACAAATTGTTTTAGGCAATAAGAAAACAACAAAACAAGATAACAAAGAAAAGGAACTGCCATTACCCCACACCCAGGCAATACCAACCTCTTCCAGCCAGGCTACCGAAAAGACCAACCTCATTGCCCCAGGCTACCGACCCCATGAAGCAAACCTCGAC
>NZ_BAAAQN010000195.1:0-610 GCF_039531695.1 Catenulispora yoronensis | reverse complement strand
TTACGCTTCAGCCCACGGCCGGAAAAGTGCCGCGCCGGCAGCACGTGGACGGTGAGCTCGTCGCTGGCCGGTACCGCCTGCTGCCAGTCCGCTTCGGTAATCAGCGCCCCGTCCATTCCCCAGTAGCGCAGATGCGATCCGACCCCCAGCGGCGTAATGACCCGCTTAATTTTCGGCAGTAAGGCGCGAATGGTGGCGTAATCCAGATGGTCGTAGTGTTCGTGGGAGATGATCAGCAGATCGATCTCCGGCATCCCTTCCGCCCGCCACGGATAGTCGCCGGGGAAGGCTTTATTGATAAAAGAGAACGGCGCCGCGTAATCGCTGAACACCGGGTCGATCAGGATGCGTTTTCCCGCCAGCTGCAGGTACCAGGAGGAGTGGCCGAGCCAGACCATCACGTCCTGCCCGAGGGGCAGCGTCGCCAGCGTCTCCCATCCCGGCGTCCCGGCGCTGAAGTCGAAATGGCGTTTATCGTGCAGGAGCCCCATCCGGGTTTGCGGCAAGCGAGCAATCTTGAACTGACCTTCATCCAGATGCTGCAGATAACAAATCCCCAGATCCAGCTGATTACGGCTGACGCCATCGATAATCTGCTCCGAGGTCATCG
>NZ_BAAAQN010000194.1:0-610 GCF_039531695.1 Catenulispora yoronensis | reverse complement strand
ATAGGCTGCCTGGCGTTTGTTACTCGGCGGCGCAGTATAGGCTTACGGAAGGATCCCGTAGGCCGGATAAGGCGAAGCCGCCATCCGGCACAAAGGCGGGTATGGCGCCGGAGGTGCCCTCCCCGGCGGCGCTGCGCTTGCCGGGCCTGGGGTATATGTGCCTGCGGGGTGCCGGAGATAATGTTATTGGTATGCAACTCTATTAATCCGGGTAAAGCGTTTGTCGCATGTGATTTCAGCGCACATTGCGCTCCCGGTTAATCTTCTGCGTTATGCCTGGCATGGCGCAGGGAGCGCACAGGGGGCGGCCAGTCGCCGCCGCCCCCTGTACCCCCGGGCTCCGGCCAGCAAAATCGCCGCTACGCGGTCCCTTCGACTTATCCCTGCAGGCTTCGGGTCGGGCCGAGGCAGCGTCCCTGCAAAACACGGCCCTCAGCCCGCATCCATGCGGGCTGCCCCGGCCTTCCGGGAACGTCTCAGCGATTTTGAGGCCGCCAGCACCGGCAGTTTCAGTCGCGCAAATGGGTAAATGAGTGACAGGCCTCACGAACCCCTGGCCGGGTAAGGAGCTGCCGCCACCCGGCGAAATGGCGGCACAACCGGAAATGTC
>NZ_BAAAQN010000193.1:0-610 GCF_039531695.1 Catenulispora yoronensis | reverse complement strand
GCATTACCTCATTATCAATAGTGTATTCAGGCGTGGGATGCCTGGGCCCTGGCCTGGCGCGCTCTGGCGTCGGCAGCGGCCTGCTCAACGGGAATGTCCTCAAAGCCAAGGATCAGCGTCAGGGCAAACGACAGCACCACCGACAGCGCCATCACGCCAAACACCCAGACGATGGTCATTGGATTGGCCGGATCGAAAAACTGCACGCTGGTAAACAGCCCCGGCGCCGCCATCGAATGGCTGGCCAGTCCGGCAATACCTGCCACCGCGCCGCAGATAAAGCCGCTGATTAAGCTGGCGATCAGCGGGCGCTTCAGGCGCACCGCCACGCCGTACAGCGCCGGTTCGGAAATCCCGGCCAGAATCGCCGATGCCGCGGCGGCCAGCGCCGTCTGGCGCAGCTCCGGGTTTTTGGTTTTCCACGCTACCGCCAGCGAAGAGCCGCCGAGCGACAGGTTGGCGCCGATCTCCGATGGCATCACCATACCCTCTTTGCCGGTTTCGGCGATGGTCTGAATGATGGTCGGCGTAAAGACGCGGTGCATACCGGTCATCACCAACAGCGGCCACAGCCCGCCCATGATCGCCACCGACAGCCAGCCGAGATAGC
>NZ_BAAAQN010000192.1:0-612 GCF_039531695.1 Catenulispora yoronensis | reverse complement strand
AGGCTGAAATTGATGCTGAGCGTAAACGTGCACGCGAGGAGCTGCGTAAGCAGGTCGCTATCCTGGCTGTTGCTGGCGCCGAGAAGATCATCGAACGTTCCGTGGATGAAGCTGCTAACAGCGACATCGTGGATAAACTTGTCGCTGAACTGTAAGGAGGGAGGGGCTGATGTCTGAATTTGTAACGGTAGCTCGCCCCTACGCCAAAGCAGCTTTTGACTTTGCCGTCGAACACAACAGTGTTGAACGCTGGCAGGATATGCTGGCGTTTGCCGCCGAAGTGACCAAAAACGACCAAATGGCAGAGCTTCTCTCCGGTGCTTTGGCGCCGGAAACGCTCTCAGAAGCGTTTATCGCTATCTGCGGCGAGCAACTCGACGAAAATGGCCAGAACCTGATTAAGGTGATGGCGGAAAATAATCGTCTGAAGGTGCTCCCGGACGTTCTTGAGCAATTCATTCACCTGCGCGCGGCCAGTGAGGCCATCGCAGAGGTAGAAGTAATATCTGCCAACCAACTGAGTGATGAACAGCTTGCCAGGATCGTCAGCGCGATGGAAAAACGTCTGTCACGCAAAGTTAAGCTGAATTGCAAAATCGATAAGTCTGTTAT
>NZ_BAAAQN010000191.1:0-616 GCF_039531695.1 Catenulispora yoronensis | reverse complement strand
GCGCCCCTTACGACAAAACTGGCATCGACCAGGTTCAGGCAGAAAGGTTATCAATGAGCTGGATTGAACGAATTAAAAGCAACATCACTCCCACCCGCAAGGCGAGCATTCCTGAGGGTGTATGGACCAAGTGCGACAGCTGCGGTCAGGTACTCTACCGCGCCGAGCTGGAGCGCAACCTGGAGGTTTGTCCTAAGTGCGATCACCATATGCGCATGTCGGCGCGTAATCGCCTGCATAGCCTGTTGGATGAAGGTTCTCTGGTAGAACTGGGTAGCGAACTTGAGCCAAAAGATGTGCTGAAGTTCCGCGATTCAAAAAAATACAAAGACCGCCTGGCGTCCGCTCAGAAAGAGACGGGCGAGAAAGACGCGCTGGTGGTGATGAAAGGTACGCTCTACGCGATGCCGGTGGTTGCCGCCGCCTTTGAGTTCTCCTTTATGGGGGGCTCGATGGGTTCCGTCGTCGGCGCACGCTTTGTGCGCGCGGTGGAGCAGGCGCTGGAAGATAACTGCCCGCTGATCTGCTTCTCCGCCTCCGGTGGCGCCCGTATGCAGGAAGCGCTGATGTCGCTGATGCAGATGGCGAAAACCTCCGCGGCGCTGGCGAAAATGCA
>NZ_BAAAQN010000190.1:0-624 GCF_039531695.1 Catenulispora yoronensis | reverse complement strand
ATCTGCTTCATTCCGAGTGGCGACACGCGAGCCTTCCTCGGCGCGCGGATCGGCGTGCGGCCCGGGGCCGTTGTCGACTCGGCGACGGGCGAGAGGCTGGCCGAGCACGACGGCGTCCACGGATTCACCATCGGTCAGCGCAAGGGCCTCGGGATCGAGGCGCCCGCCGCCGACGGCCGTCCGCGCTACGTGACGGGGATCGATCCGGAGAGCGGGACGGTGACGGTGCGGCCTAAATCATCGGCGAAAGTTTGAGTTTGTGGGGCGGCGGCGCTGACGGCCCCCGTCAGCAACAGCAGCAATGAGACGAACCAACGCATACGACCTTCCTGGTTAAAGGGCATCACGGCGACGCCAGAGCAAGACAACGAAGAACGGGCAGCCCACCAGGGCAATGACAATCCCCGCCGGGATCTGCAGCGGGGCAAACGCCAGCCGGCCAAGGGTATCGGTCGCCAGCACCAGCAAGGCGCCAATCAGCGCGCTGCCGCACAGCAGCGATACCTGGCCGCCGCGCAGCACGAAACGCGCCATATGCGGCGCCATCAGGCCCACAAAGCCCAGGCTGCCGACGCAGGAGACGCTGGCCGAGGTCAGCAGCACCGGCGCAAAAAAGCGCAGCAC
>NZ_BAAAQN010000189.1:0-626 GCF_039531695.1 Catenulispora yoronensis | reverse complement strand
ATCGACACCGCCGGGGTTTCCGGCATCAGCGGGGTGCCGTGGGATGCGGTCGAGCTGCCGAGCCAGTTTATGGAGAACTGGTGCTGGGAGCCGGAAGCGCTGGCGTTTATCTCCGGCCATTATGAAACCGGTGAACCGCTGCCGCAGGAGCTGCTGGAGAAAATGCTGGCGGCGAAAAACTACCAGGCGGAGATGTTTATTCTGCGCCAGCTGGAGTTCGGCCTGTTCGATTTCCGCCTGCATGCGGAGTACAAACCGGAGCAGGGGGCGAAAATCCTTGAGACCCTGGCCGAGATTAAAAAGCAGGTCGCCGTGGTGCCGGGGCCGACCTGGGGCCGCTTCCCGCACGCCTTCAGCCACATCTTCGCTGGCGGCTATGCGGCAGGTTACTACAGCTACCTGTGGGCCGACGTGCTGGCGGCAGACGCCTTCTCACGCTTCGAAGAAGAGGGGATTTTCAACCGTGAAACCGGTCAGTCGTTCCTCGACAATATCCTGAGCCGCGGCGGTTCCGAAGAGCCGATGGAGCTGTTCAAACGCTTCCGCGGGCGTGAGCCGCAGCTGGACGCGATGCTGGAGCATTACGGGATCAAAGGCTGATTGCTACGTGAAGATCTGCTTAATTG
>NZ_BAAAQN010000188.1:0-632 GCF_039531695.1 Catenulispora yoronensis | reverse complement strand
CAAACGGACCGACCATTGCGCCTTGCTGAAACTCGCCTAAGTCGCCGCCGTTGCGGCCAGACGGACATTTAGAATAGCGTTTCGCCAGATGATCGAAGCTGACGCCCCGCTCCAGTTTGGCGAGGATCTCCAGCGCCAGTTTCTCTTCTTTGACCAAGATATGCAGGGCCGCTGCGCTTTTTGCCATGACATCATTCTCAGGATGGTTTGTGTGGCTGACACTTTACCATCAGTCAGTAAATCTCGGCTCCGCTTTCTGCTACAATCCCCACCCCGTTCGAAGATTGAGCAAGACTCCCATGCGTTTAAACCCTGGCCAACAACAAGCCGTCGAATTCGTCACCGGACCGTGCCTGGTGCTGGCGGGCGCCGGTTCCGGTAAGACCCGCGTTATTACGAATAAAATCGCCCACCTGATCCGCGGCTGCGGCTATCAGGCGCGCCATATCGCGGCCGTGACCTTTACCAACAAAGCCGCGCGCGAGATGAAAGAGCGCGTTGGGCAAACGCTGGGGCGCAAAGAGGCGCGTGGCCTGATGATTTCCACCTTCCACACTTTGGGGCTGGATATCATTAAGCGCGAATACGCTGCGCTGGGTATGAAGTCTAACTTTTCCTTATTCGACGATACC
>NZ_BAAAQN010000187.1:0-632 GCF_039531695.1 Catenulispora yoronensis | reverse complement strand
GTCCAGATCGGCAATTTCAAATTCAACAAAGAAATGTGAGCCGACGCCGCCCAGGGCAAAGCCCGGCTGACGCCCCACCAGGTAAGCCTGCTGCACGTCGGTAAGCGCAAAGGGCTGGTAGCGTTCTTCAGGGGAGTGGACGAATGGTTGTTCGACCGGGACGTCGGTTTTCCGCAGCGTGGCGGCAAAATCCGCCAGGTCTTTGACAAACACCGTAGTTTTAACGATCTGCCCGACCGTGAGTCCGGCGGCTTCGACGATGGCTTTCACGTTCTCCAGTGATTGCCGCGCCTGTTCGGCGATATCGCCTGGCATGGTGCCGTCCAGCGGATTAATCGGCAGCTGACCGGAGGTGATGGTCATCGCGCCGAGATTGACGCCCTGCACGTACGGGCCGATAGCGGCAGGCGCGTCAGCGGTGGTAATAATCATACGGTTTATCCTTCAAACGGTTACATAAAATAATTTAACAACACCAGCGAGCCGACGCCGCTCACTACCACCCACACCAGACCTAAACGGAAGCTGGCGAGCGTGCAGATGATGGCGGCGATCACCTTCGGATTTTTTAAGTCGAACTCCATGCTGGAATTCACGCTCAGGATCTAAATGGTGATGATGGCCGGCAGAAC
>NZ_BAAAQN010000186.1:0-633 GCF_039531695.1 Catenulispora yoronensis | reverse complement strand
GCGGCATTTTCAAGGCTTTTTTGATCAATGTTCCTTGCAAGTGCGTTAGATTCGGTGCCAAGAGGCGGCGTATAATTACTATTTTTCAGTTGAGAATGGTAAGCCTGGAACAAGCCTTTAAAGTAATCGATAGAGCCGATATCGCCATCGTTACTCATTCCTGAAACTACCGGCTTCAGGTTAGCAACATCTTTCATCTCGGTATTCGCAGTAGCTAATGTGTGATAGTACACACCAAGATATAGCCACCCTTTCTCTTTGATATCCGACTCCATTTTTTGAACAATTTCGTCGTCACCGGCTGCTGAATTAGCAGCATGTTGAACCTGAAGCTGGTAATCACGCGCAGCAGTCTGGATCGCGCTTTCAACATCTGGCAGCTCACCGTCCCCGGAACGCATTTTTGCCATATATGCTGCATTAAACTGCTCTGCAGCAGTCTTCATTTTTCCCCACAACGTGTCCGTTGCTTGTTGCTGAACGCTGTAGACGGAATCCGCATAACCGCTAGCGAAGATAGAAGTCCATCCTGCTGGACGTTGTGGCAGGGAAACGGTCCCACATACAGCTGAGCCGTTGTTTACAGATATAGAATATGTGCTGTCACCTGTTTGGTATTGCATTCTGGCGTTA
>NZ_BAAAQN010000185.1:0-634 GCF_039531695.1 Catenulispora yoronensis | reverse complement strand
AATAAGTTTAACGACAAATAACGTCGCCAGGATAATTTCCTGCCTAAATATTAAATGAAAGGACAACGAAGGAGTAATTAAGCGTTGACGAAACGCTTTTATGTTAATATGGCCGCGATTATGGATGAATCTATGGATCTTAATCAATGGAACATACTGTTGCAGGCGCCATCAAAGAATGGCGTAAACATAATAAAGTGATCGGTCAGGTCAAAATAAGCTATAAAAAAGTTTTACGAAAATGCAGAGAGCTCTCGCTCGCAGGAGGTAAATACAGAGAATATCAAGGACTTTGTGCGAAATATCAGTGCGCGCGGTTGACCGCGGTGACCAAAGGACTGGTGCCTTTTGAGGATAAACCGTTTAAAGCGTATCTCAATAAACGGCTGTCAAAACGACGCAAACTGGATATTGCCCATGGTTCACTGAATTTCATCGAGAAAACGTTTCACCCTGATGTGCTGCCGCAGGTCTACAATGTCGCGGATTTTGGCCGCGAGATGTTTTCTATTCCCTTGAAAAATGGCGATAAGCTTGACGTTAAGCTGCTGGCCTCGCCGTTTCAGGAGGAAGGGGAGCTGATGCTGCAGCTGTTTCTTGGCGACCGGCGCGTCTATAGCGTCTGTTTTTCCTG
>NZ_BAAAQN010000184.1:0-634 GCF_039531695.1 Catenulispora yoronensis | reverse complement strand
CTGGGTTCTGAACAACTGGACGGTCGCCGGGCTGCCCAGCGCCTGAAAGCTGTCGAAGCAGGGCTGCTGACCGTCAATACGGTCCACCAGCTGCTGGCGCAGGCTGTCGCTGAACTCGCCGCGGGTAAAGCCCAATGCTCCCAGCGCGCGCTCCTGGCCCACCAGCTCTTTTCCCTGCATAAAGCTGTACAGGGCGACCATCCGACCAGCCACCGGCGGATCGTCAATGCTGTCATTGAGCTGCGGGGCGATGTTCAGCAGATGGCGGATGACGCGGCTGAACTGCTCCGTCGCGGCTTCAGCGGCAATTTGCCGGCGGCCGATCTGCGCGCGTAGTGCCGGGAGCTGCGCCAGCTCGTCAAGCGCTCTGGCGATACGCCAGCACAGCGCGCTGCCGGCTACCGCGCGCGCCCGTTCGAGGCTGGCATAAAACAGGGCTAGCCGCTCGTCAACCAGCGCCCCTCCCGCCCGACACTCCGCTGTATACAGCAAGCCGCCCGAGCAAAGATAGATATTCGACGCCCCGCGCTCACACTGCAGCATATGCACCAGCGCGCTGAGCTGGCTGGCCAGTTCCCCCAGTTGGCTAAGCTGCTGAAGCTGTTGTTTTTGCAGGCGACGCGCCAGCTGCAGC
>NZ_BAAAQN010000183.1:0-643 GCF_039531695.1 Catenulispora yoronensis | reverse complement strand
AATGACCATGTTAAATCCTTAGGCGGGCAGGCCGCCGTCCTGCCGTTTATCGCCAACGCCGGCGCGGACGGCGTCGAAATCCGCCGCGAGCTGTGCAGCGCGGAAGAGCTCAACGCTCTGCCCTCGCTGGCGGCCACCATTGAGCGCCACGGCCTGCTGGCCTGCTACTCCGCGCCGCAGGCGCTGTTCACCGACAACGGCGAGCTTAACCCGGATCTCCCGACGCTGCTCGCGGAAGCGCAAACCCTGAACGCTCTGTGGCTGAAGCTCTCCCTTGGCCATTTCCTCCACAATCAGCAGTTGGATGAACTGCGCGATATCCTCAGCGACAGCGGCATGGCGTTGGTGGTAGAGAATGACCAGACCGACTGCGGCCAGCTGGCGCCGATGCAGCGCTTCAAAGCCGCCTGCCGGGTCCATCAGCTGCCGATCACCTTAACGTTTGATATGGGCAACTGGCTGTGGGTTGGCGATTCGCCGGAAGAGGCGGCACGTCATCTTGCGCCGGCGGTCAGCTATATTCATGTTAAAGCGGCGGAGCCTCATCATGAGAAATTCCGCGCTGTACCGCCGGATCAGGCCGCCGAACGCTGGCTGGCCCTGCTCGATAATCTTCCCGCCGACGCGCCGCGTGGAATCGAGT
>NZ_BAAAQN010000182.1:0-644 GCF_039531695.1 Catenulispora yoronensis | reverse complement strand
GTTCGGATCGGGGTCTGCAACTCGACCCCGTGAAGTCGGAGTCGCTAGTAATCGCAGATCAGCAAGCTGCGGTGAATACGTTCCCGGGCCTTGTACACACCGCCCGTCACACCATGGGAGTGGGTTGCAAAAGAAGTAGGTAGCTTAACCTTCGGGAGGGCGCTTACCACTTTGTGATTCATGACTGGGGTGAAGTCGTAACAAGGTAACCGTAGGGGAACCTGCGGTTGGATCACCTCCTTACCTTAAAGAACCTGCCTTTGTAGTGCTCACACAGATTGTTTGATAAATAATAAATTTCAAAATGTACTGCGAAGTGCATTGTGAAATTTTGCTCTTTAAAAATCTGGATCAAGCTGAAAATTGAAACGACACACAGTTAATGTGTGTTCGAGTCTCTCAAATTTTCGCAATCAGAAGTGAAACATCTTCGGGTTGTGAGGTTAAGCGACTAAGCGTACACGGTGGATGCCCTGGCAGTCAGAGGCGATGAAGGACGTGCTAATCTGCGAAAAGCGTCGGTAAGGTGATATGAACCGTTATAACCGGCGATGTCCGAATGGGGAAACCCAGTGTGATTCGTCACACTATCGTTAACTGAATACATAGGTTAACGAGGCGAACCGGGGGAACTGAAACATCTA
>NZ_BAAAQN010000181.1:0-653 GCF_039531695.1 Catenulispora yoronensis | reverse complement strand
CGGCCAGCGTGCGCGCTTCCTTCGCTGTCCATGGGGAACCGGATCTGCTGCTGCTCTCCTATCATGGGATCCCGCAGCGCTATGCCAACCAGGGCGATGATTATCCTCAGCGCTGTCGCGATACGACGCGGGAACTGGTTTCCGCGCTGGGGCTGCCGCCGGAGCGGGTGATGATGACTTTCCAGTCGCGCTTTGGCCGGGAACCCTGGCTGACCCCGTACACCGATGAAACGCTAAAGATGCTCGGCCAGAAAGGGACCAAGCATATTCAGGTGCTGTGCCCGGGGTTTGCCGCCGACTGTCTCGAAACGCTGGAAGAAATCGCCGTCCAGAACCGGGAAATATTCCTCGAAGCAGGCGGCAAGCAATATGAATATATTCCGGCGCTTAATGCGGACGCAGCGCATATTGAGATGATGGTCAATCTGACGGCGCCTTATCGCTGATCGCGCGCAGGGCGGGGAATATGCTACTATTTCCCGCTTGTTCCCTGTTATTTAAGCGCCACTATGAAATTTCCCGGTAAACGCAAATCTAAACACTATTTTCCCGTTAACGCCCGCGATCCGCTGCTGCAGCAAATTCAGCCGGAGAATGAATCCAGCGTCTCCTGGGTGGTCGGTATCGACCAGACGCTGGTGGATATCGAAGCG
>NZ_BAAAQN010000180.1:0-655 GCF_039531695.1 Catenulispora yoronensis | reverse complement strand
AGCGCCAGTAAACGGCGGTGGTAACTATAACCATCCTAAGGTAGCGAAATTCCTTGTCGGGTAAGTTCCGACCTGCACGAATGGCGTAACGACTTCCCCACTGTCTCCAGCACAGGCTCAGTGAAATTGAACTCGCTGTGAAGATGCAGTGTACCCGCGGCAAGACGGAAAGACCCCGTGAACCTTTACTATAGCTTGACACTGAACATTGAGCCTTGATGTGTAGGATAGGTGGGAGGCTGTGAAGCGTGGACGCCAGTCTGCGTGGAGCCAACCTTGAAATACCACCCTTTAATGTTTGATGTTCTAACGTTGGCCCCTTACCGGGGTTGCGGACAGTGTCTGGTGGGTAGTTTAACTGGGGCGGTCTCCTCCCAAAGCGTAACGGAGGAGCACGAAGGTTAGCTAATCCTGGTCGGACATCAGGAGGTTAGTGCAATGGCATAAGCTAGCTTGACTGCGAGCGTGACGGCGCGAGCAGGTGCGAAAGCAGGTCATAGTGATCCGGTGGTTCTGAATGGAAGGGCCATCGCTCAACGGATAAAAGGTACCCTGGGGATAACAGGCTGATCTTCCCCAAGAGTCCATATCGACGGGATGGTTTGGCACCTCGATGTCGGCTCGTCGCATCCTGGGGCTGGAGTAGGTCCCAAGG
>NZ_BAAAQN010000179.1:0-657 GCF_039531695.1 Catenulispora yoronensis | reverse complement strand
ACAGCGGAACCGTCTCCCCCAGAGCGAAGTTCTGGAGGATCAGGAATTTGCTGCCCAGATCGATAATCAGCACGGCTACGACCACCCACAGCCAGCGTAGCCCCGTTGAACAGATCGATTTACTCATCAGGCGAATTTACGTTGCTCGCCGTCACCGGCGACGTTGCTCACACAGCGTCCGCAGATTTCCGCGTGTTCCGCCACCTTGCCGATATCGGTGGTGTAATGCCAGCAGCGCGGGCATTTCTCACCTTCAGCTTTACTCAATGCGACTTTCAGCCCTTTGAGCAGTTCGCTTTGCTGCGCATCAGCGGACGCGCTCGCATAGTCTGCGACGTTCGCCCCGGAGGTCAACAGGACAAATCGCAATTCATCGCCCAGCGCATTGAGCTTAGCCGCCAGATCGGCATCAGCATACAGCGTGACTGCCGCTTCCAGCGAGCCGCCGACTTTCTTATCCGCACGCGCCTGCTCGATCACCTTGTTGACTTCGCCACGCACCTTCAGCAGCTCATCCCAGAAATCGTCGTTCATCGCTTCGTCGTCGGCCAGGCCGAACAGACCTTCATACCACTCGCCGGTGAAGACATATTTCTCACGCTCGCCCGGCAGATAGCCCCAGATTTCATCTGCGGTGAAGGACATGATCGGCGCCAT
>NZ_BAAAQN010000178.1:0-661 GCF_039531695.1 Catenulispora yoronensis | reverse complement strand
ACGACCGGCATTAAATAGTTAATTAAGCGAATAACTTATAAGGCCCCGATTTTCGGGGCTTTTTTGTGTGCGAGAGCACAATAAACTTCCTTGCTGCAACGGGTGTTTCAGTTTAAAAAACAATCATACTTTGGGACTCACTCAAACAAGGATACGTTATGAACGAACAGCAGCCATTTGAAGCGATTAGAAAGAGCGATGAGGCGGGGCGGGAGTATTGGTCTGCCCGCAACCTTGGTCCCCTGCTTGACTATAAAGAGTGGCGGAATTTTTATAAGGTCATTGCAAAAGCGATAATTTCATGTGAGGCGAGTGGTCATCCCTCGGCAGACCATTTTGTTGAAACCAACAAAATGGTCGAATTAGGTTCTGGCGCCAGCAGGAATCTTGAAGATTTCCACCTCTCACGCTACGCCTGCTATCTGGTAGTGCAAAATGGCGATCCGTCGAAACCGGTGATTGCTGCGGGGCAAACGTACTTTGCCTTGCAAACCCGGCGCCAGGAATTGCAAGATGATCAAATATTTAAGTCTCTACGAGAGGATGAAAAGCGACTGTTCCTGCACAATGAGCTCAAAGAGCATAATAAACATCTGGTTGAAACGGCCCAACGTGCTGGTGTTGAGACGACTCTTGATTTTGCTGTCTTTCAAAACCATGG
>NZ_BAAAQN010000177.1:0-664 GCF_039531695.1 Catenulispora yoronensis | reverse complement strand
CTGCTGGTGACTGCTGCCAAGCTGGGCTTCCAGCAACGTTCTGAAGCGCCCCAGCGTCGCTTCTCTGGACCGGCTGGCTTCCACGAGCGCTTGTTGCGCGCTAACATAGTCGCGCATGGTATCCGGCATATTATTTTTCACCATGCCAATTTCCAGCAGCTCATCTATCGTTTGTCGCAGGGTAATGGTGCTCGGCCAGTCATCCAGCGCACGGATATTTTCATCCGCCGTTTTTTTCAGGTTTTCAAGATAGCGGATATGCGTCTCCACCAGCATGCCGTCATCATTCCCGGATTTCAGTTCATTGAGCCTGTCGCGCAGGTCGTCAACGATCTGATTTTCAATACGAGCCAGGGTATAGACCTGCTGCTGTTCATTCTGCACTTCCCGGGCGCGTTTCAGATACTGCCTCGCATCCCCCTGTCGGGCTTCAATCTGATCGAGCAGCGTTCCCTGTTGCCAGGTAAAATCCTGCACCAGCGAATTCAGCTCGGTGGTGAAATCATCGTGCAGCCAGTCGATCCGCGCCGCAAGCTCTCCCACCTTTTCACGAACCAGAAACATGTTGTAGAGCACGCGATCCAGTTCCGCCAGCAGCGCGCGGCTGTCCTGCAATATCACCCCCAACTGCTGGCGTTCTGCCGGCGACAACCCCTGACTTAGC
>NZ_BAAAQN010000176.1:0-677 GCF_039531695.1 Catenulispora yoronensis | reverse complement strand
CGGTATCATTCAGGGTATTGATGGTTTTCTGGATGACCTGCTTATACTGACGCTCATCCAGCTCGCGCTCTTTGCCGCAGCCAATCAGCAGAATGCGCTCAGACAGAATGTTTGGCACATGGTGCAGCAATAACGTCTGGCCAGGTTTGCCTTCCAGCTCGCCGCGACGCAGCAGGGCGCTGATGTAGCCGTCGCTGATTTTATCGAGTTGTTCGGCGATGGGGGAGAGGCGACGTGGTTCAAAGACGCCGACCACGATACAGGCGCTCCGCTGCTTCTCCGGGCTACCGCTTTTTACACTGAACTCCATGCACTATGCTCCTGAATCTTAAAGACAACAGTGGTGGCTACGGCTATACTCGTCGCCTTTCAAGTTGCAGATGCGCCGGCTGCGCCTGCTTACCCTGACGTGGCACATTGTGCGCGCCAGGGGCCACAGCCCTGCTGCCTTCTTACAACTCGAAATCCATTGAGTATATAATTGCAAGCTTTCGTAACTCATATCCGCTGTTGCGGTGACTTCGTGTTAATCTTAACGTTATTAAGGCCTGGGTTCGTCAGAAAAGATCCTGACATGCAGAACCGATGAGTCATTTAATCTTAGCGACGTTTTCGACGACCAAAGAGAATAAATGACGTTTAAGCCATGAAACAAGCAATTTTCCTGCACTAAAACG
>NZ_BAAAQN010000175.1:0-677 GCF_039531695.1 Catenulispora yoronensis | reverse complement strand
CGTGGTACAGCAGGCCGTCGAGCACATAGGTGGAATCGCGGACGCCGACATTCACCACGCGGGTGCTGAACGGCGCGTACTGGTCGGAGATATGGGTATAGAACAGCCGTCCCGGCTCGCTACCGTACTTCGGGTTGACGTGCCCGGTGCTCTCGCCCCGGCCACCCGCGCGGAAGCGCTGGCCATCGGAGGATGAGGTCGTGCCGTCGCCCCAGTGGGCGGCAAAGGCGTGGCGATACTGGTGGTTGACCAGCTCGGCCAAGGCCGCCGAATAGGTTTCGTCGCGGATGTGCCAGGCTTGCAGCCAGGACAGCTTGGCGTAGGTCAGGCCGGGGCTCGACTCGGCCATCTTGGTCAGCCCGAGGTTGATCGCATCACCGAGGATTGCGGACAGCAGCAACGTCCTGTCTTTGGCCTCGGCCCCGTCCTTCAAGTGGGTGAAGTGGCGGCTGAAGCCCGTCCAGTCGTCCACGTCCATCAGCAGTTCGGTGATCTTGATGCGCGGCAGTAACTGGCTGGTTTGGTCGATCAGCGCCTGCGCCCGATCCGGCACCGCCGCATCCAGCGGGGTGATTTTCAGCCCTGACTCGGTGAGGATGGCATCGGGCAGCTCGTTGTCCTTGGCCAGGCGGGTGACGGTGGCCAACTGCTCGTCCAGCAGCTGCAAACGCTCTTCC
>NZ_BAAAQN010000174.1:0-680 GCF_039531695.1 Catenulispora yoronensis | reverse complement strand
CAGCAATAAACAACTCACCCACCGCCCCAACCGGCACCGGGCTCAAATGACGATCCAAAACATACAACCGCGTATTCGGCAACGGACCACCAATCGGCGTCGGCTCATCAACACCAACCCTGACATCAGCCAGATCACTGACACTGGAGTCGATCGTCGCCTCCGTCACACCATAAGCCGTCAACAACCGCACCCCACCACCCAACACCCGCCGCGCCCGCGCCACCCCCGAACCCCGCCACAAATCAGGAATCGCCACCAACAACCGCAAACTATCAACCTCAATATTTGTAGCCTCAACATAGTCAACAAGCCGATCCAGATAACGCGGCGAACATTCGAACGCATTCACCCGCTCACGACGGATCGTCTCCACCCACTCCGCAGTAGAGAGCTGCAACCCCACCGGCGCCACCACCAACGAACCACCAGAACACAACGCCCGCACCACATCACCAGTGAACACATCAAAACTGACACTGTTCATCGCCAGCCACCGCAACCCCACACCACCCGGAAAATGCGTCCCCGCCCAACCAGTAAACGTACTGACCAACGCCTCATGCGTAACCAAAACACCCTTCGGACGACCCGTCGAACCCGACGTATAAATCACCACAGCCGCCTGACCCGCAACCACCCGGACACCAAGATCCAAAGAGGACTCGGCATCAATCGCC
>NZ_BAAAQN010000173.1:0-680 GCF_039531695.1 Catenulispora yoronensis | reverse complement strand
CAGCAATAAACAACTCACCCACCGCCCCAACCGGCACCGGGCTCAAATGACGATCCAAAACATACAACCGCGTATTCGGCAACGGACCACCAATCGGCGTCGGCTCATCAACACCAACCCTGACATCCGCCAGATCACTGAAACTGGAGTCGATCGTCGCCTCCGTCACACCATAAGCCGTCAACAACCGCACCCCACCACCCAACACCCGCCGCGCCCGCACCACCCCCGAACCCCGCCACAAATCAGGAATCGCCACCAACAACCGCAAACTATCAAGCTCAATATTTGTAGCCTCAACATAGTCGACAAGCCGATCCAGATAGCGCGGCGAACATTCGAAAGCGTTCACCCGCTCACGACGGATCGTCTCCACCCACTCCGCAGTAGAGAGCTGCAACCCCACCGGGGCCACCACCAACGAACCACCAGAGCACAACGCCCGCACCACATCACCAGTGAACACATCAAAACTGACACTGTTCATCGCCAGCCACCGCAACCCCACACCACCCGGAAAATGCGTCCCCGCCCAACCAGTAAACGTACTGATCAACGCCTCATGCGTAACCAAAACACCCTTCGGACGACCCGTCGAACCCGACGTATAAATCACCACAGCCGCCTGACCCGCAACCGTCTGAACATCAAGATCCGAAGAGGACTCGGCATCAATCGCC
>NZ_BAAAQN010000172.1:0-683 GCF_039531695.1 Catenulispora yoronensis | reverse complement strand
GCCGCCTCGGGGGGGATAAGGCGGGGCTGCGGGGATCTCGGAGGTGTGACCGGAAATCACCTTCCCATCCGGGGACCGACCTGCCCACCCGGGCTTCACCTGCGCCCGGGCGATCCTGATGGTGTTCGCTCCTGTTCTCTTCGTGTCCTGCCAACCGGGTACTGCGTCTTCACGTGCGGTACTGCGGACTGCTCAAACTGCACCTGCGGTACTTCCCGGCAGCCCCGGGCCTCATCGGCCCGGCCGTCGGCCCCGGCGCCCACCAGCACTGCCGGCCCCGGAACCCCATTGCCGTCCTGCCACTGCTCTCACGCCAGTTCGTGTCTGCCGTGCCTGTTCACTGCTGTGGTTACGACAGGAACACTACTCACTCCAGTCATGTATGTCTACTCCGGCGACTACAGTTTTTCGCATCCCGGTAGGGCAGGTGCTCTGCGGCGGTCCGCCGAAGCGGGCGCCGCCAACCTGCGTGCAGGCCGCTGATCAGGCGTGATGGCAGTTCCGTGAGCGTGGCCGTGTCGGACCGGGAACTCCGCGGCAGAATCGGCTGCCGCCGGACCCGCTAGCCCGATCCGGTGACACCCGCGACCGGTCGGCTGCCGCGCTCGGCGTAGGCCTGGGCCGATTGGCCCCCGGCGGCATGTGTGTCGCCGGCCCGGGGCCAGGCGCGAACGGCCATGAGC
>NZ_BAAAQN010000171.1:0-685 GCF_039531695.1 Catenulispora yoronensis | reverse complement strand
GGGGATCTGGTGATTAAGAGCGTTGCGACCATTGTGCAGCGCGCGGTGCGCGATATCGGCATGGCTTTCCGCTACGGGGGCGAGGAGTTTTTAGTGCTGCTCCCCGGGATTGACGAAGCCGGGGCGCACCAGTGCGCCAGCGAGATCTACACCCAGGTGCGCAATATGACGCTGCGCGATGGTCTGACCGAGATAGGCCAGGTGGATGTGTCGATTGGCATCGCCAGCTACCCGCAGCACACCCAAAGCGATAGTCTGCTGCGCGCGGCGGATGCCGCGCTGTACCGGGCGAAAGAGCTGGGCCGCTCAAGGATTGTCAGCTTTGGCCGCCTGAAGACCAGCTAACCGGGACTATCGCTCAGCGGTATTAAGCAGCGAGATAACTTTCCTTACCACCGCCGAACGAATATGGCGGTGGTAAACCATGCTCAGCTCACTCTCCGCCAGCCGATCCTGGAGATCGATATACACCACGTTATCAAGGCGTAAGGCCCGCGCCGAGAGCGGAACCAACGCCACTCCCACCCCGGCGGAGACCAGGCTAATCATCGAGGTAACGTCGTTAATCCGCTGCGCCACCTGCGGCGTAAAGCCCGCGATGCGACAGGCATCCATAAAAACCTGCTCCAGTCCGGTGCCCTGCGGATCGTCAAGCGAGATCCAGTTGTCAGTGCGCAATGAGGCC
>NZ_BAAAQN010000170.1:0-687 GCF_039531695.1 Catenulispora yoronensis | reverse complement strand
CGGGTCACTTCACGCACGCACAGATCGCTGAGCTCACCTTCGACGCCGCGCAGGGTAACGCGCACGGCGCCCAGCAGGCGCTCGTTAAAGCGGGCGGCGTAGAGACGATGGTTTTCATCAAGGGTCAGCGTCGACAGATCCTGCGACGGCCAGATTTTCCCCAGATCAATGCGATCCTGATCGCTGAAGTGCTGTAAACGGATAATGGTCAGTTTCATGGGCGGCAAATCCAGTGCAAAACAGAGGCGCCAGTGTACCCAAAATTGCTGTCTGGCGGAGCGCTGTTTTTTGCGCGTACATCAGGGGATTCGTTTTCCTGGCGTTGTCAGGGTAGCGCAATCCGTCATGGATCGAAAAATAAGCAGAATTTTAACCTAATGTGCAGCGTTTTATTCCGCCTTATGTATCGTTATTTTATGCTGCAGGATGGACTTTTTTTTGTTTATCTTCACCAAAATACAGAATATTATCTTTGCTTAATCGACTGAAAAATAGAGGTTTTAATCTGTTTTTTAGTGAAAAACTGCGCTAAACCATTAAACTCAATGGTAAAAATGGCGTTGTTTAATAAAAGCACAGAATGCTTTTTAACCATAAAAATACAAAACATTTACACCACATCACGAACGGGGTTCTGCAGCATGAAAAGGAACGCGAAAACCATCGTCGCGGGCATTGTCGCATTAG
>NZ_BAAAQN010000169.1:0-695 GCF_039531695.1 Catenulispora yoronensis | reverse complement strand
TCGGGTCGTTACGCACGATCTCAAACAGGTCGGCGGCAATATCGCGATCGAGGTTATGGGCAAAGATTTGCTGACCATCGCTATCGTGAACGCGGGCGCCGTTAGAGGTGATCATGTACGACCGGATGCCGAGATTATCGCGGATTTGCCCGACGTCGATGTAGTGACGGCCGGTGGCGAAGACGAAATTGATCCCACGGGCGGTAAGCAGCTTCAGCGTCTCTTTGGCATACGGGGTCAGGAAATGATCGGGGGAAAGCAACGTGCCGTCTAAATCAGACGCAACAACCTGGTACATAAAAAAGTTAACCTCTAAGCAGGGCGACGAGCGTTATCGTCGGATTAAGTATGTCGATTGAAAAACTCGACGATGGCATTGAGCGCGACTGAGCGCATAGCGTCCTTTTCAAAAAGGATCTCATGATATGCCCCTTCAATGACGAGCGGTTTACCGCCCTCACAGGGATGGCCGGCAGCGGCCCGTAATTCGCAATAGCGGTCGTGCATCAGATTATCGACCACCCGCTCCTCCTCCGCCTGTAAAAGCAGCGTCGGGGCGGTATCTTTTTCCACATTCGCCAGCACTTCGTCGCCGGCCAGCATGCCCTCACGCACCCAGTGCCAGGTCGGACCGCCGACCTGCAGCCGCGGCTCATCGGCATAGAAGCGCAGGTTGCGACGATAGCGTTGCCGAC
>NZ_BAAAQN010000168.1:0-695 GCF_039531695.1 Catenulispora yoronensis | reverse complement strand
TCTGCGAAAATCACACCGGCCACGCCCCAGGCCGACAAACTCGTACCACCAGACGAGAACGCAGAAGCCCTGTCGGCGGTACTGTAGGCAAAGCCCTGCCGACGTGACCGAGGAGAACAAACCAAAACCCAGGGAGAGGGCTGAAGGATCCGGGGGCGGTGGGCGGCCACTTCAGCCATCCGGCTGCCGGTAGGCAAACCTTCGGCTGCCGGTAGAGCAGGTCCTCGACCGTTGGTGAGGCAGGTCTTTGGCTGCCAATGCGAGAGAGTCTTCGGCCGCCCAGAGGGGCTAGTCTTCAGCGGCTAGTGCGGCGGGACTTCGGTCGCCAGTGCGGTAGGTCTCTGCGACGCCAGTGTGGCTGGACTTCGGCCGCCGGTGAAGCAGGTCATTGAGGTGCCGGTGTCGCGGGACTTCGCTCGCCATTGAGGCAAGTATTTGGGGCGCCTGTGTGGCGCGACTTGGGTCGCCAGTGAAGCAGGTCTTTGAGGTGCTGGTGCGGGGGCCTTCACTTGTCCTCCGCTTTTGCTTTGAACCTTCCCGGCGGCCGTAGTCAGCAGGGCAGCCGCCTCCTACCCAGTGATTGTCAGCTCTCTCCCTGGGTTTTGGTTTGTTCTCCTCGGTCACGTCGGCAGGGCTTTGCCTACAGTACCGCCGACCAGGTGTCAAGTTCATGCAAGCCCAACCGCAGCGCTAGA
>NZ_BAAAQN010000167.1:0-701 GCF_039531695.1 Catenulispora yoronensis | reverse complement strand
ATTGTGGTTCATCGAGGAAAAGAATCACCACCAAACCAATGGCGGCGCAGATACCAAAATAGGTAAATACAGAATTAAAACTCCCGGTTTTATCAAGCAAGAAACCAGCCGCCATCGGCGCGACAAATCCACCGAGGTTGCCGCCGCTATTAATTATGGAAGAGGCGATTGGATAGGTTTTGCTATCCGAAACGGCCATACCGTACGCGGTAAAGGCTGGCCAGCCGATATTTAAACAAAAGCCGACAAAGAATAATCCAATACAAACTGCCAGGGTGCTGGCCGGGATATTCAGCATAATTAGCATCATGACCACCGTTGACACCGCAGTGAACATCATGGTGGGTTTACGCCGGCGGCCTAATAGCTTATCCGAAACCCATCCGCCGCCGATCGCGCCAATAAAGCCGCCGATGCACGGCATACTGGCCACGAAGCCCATACTCATTACATCGAAACCGCGCTCTTTCACTAAATACAGGGGGATCCAGGTTAATAATCCGTACAGCACGCTAACCATCATAAAATACGCCAGGCAGTCACCGAGAATATTTTTTGAGGTGAATAAGCCTTTCGCCGTATCAATTGGCGCCATCTTCTTTACCCGAATGATTTTATCCAGCCAGGTAAATCTTTCGGCAATTAAGATATTTTCGCGTACGCTATTATTATGACTTTCACGCCCGGCATTAATCTCTGCC
>NZ_BAAAQN010000166.1:0-703 GCF_039531695.1 Catenulispora yoronensis | reverse complement strand
TTAGTCCGGCCGCGTCCTACTCTCCCACCAGGTCCCCCTGGCAGTACCATCGGCGCTGGCGGGCTTAGCTTCCGGGTTCGGAATGGAACCGGGCGTTTCCCCGCCGCCATGGCGGCCGTAACACCTTGAGACAACACACACCGCAAACGGTGGGGGCCTCAGATCTGAGCAGTGGATGCGAGCAGCAGACTCTACAGTCATGCAAGAAAAGTTCAGCTTTGTGGTCAAGCCCTCGGCCTATTAGTACCGGTCCGCTCCACACCTCACGATGCTTCCACGCCCGGCCTATCAACCCGGTAGTCTGCCGGGAGCCTTACCCCATCAAGTGGGAGGGAGACCTCATCTTGAAGCAGGTTTCCCGCTTAGATGCTTTCAGCGGTTATCCTTCCCGAACGTAGCCAACCAGCCATGCCCCTGGCGGGACAACTGGCACACCAGAGGTCCGTCCATCCCGGTCCTCTCGTACTAGGGACAGCCCTTCTCAAGTCTCCTGCGCGCGCAGCGGATAGGGACCGAACTGTCTCACGACGTTCTAAACCCAGCTCGCGTACCGCTTTAATGGGCGAACAGCCCAACCCTTGGGACCTACTCCAGCCCCAGGATGCGACGAGCCGACATCGAGGTGCCAAACCATCCCGTCGATATGGACTCTTGGGGAAGATCAGCCTGTTATCCCCAGGGTACCTTTTATCCGTTGAGCGAC
>NZ_BAAAQN010000165.1:0-704 GCF_039531695.1 Catenulispora yoronensis | reverse complement strand
GGGACACTCAAGAAAGCTCTGTCCCCTGTCAACGGAACCACTGTGAACATGCTCGCACTGGTGCTGGTCGTCACCTCTACAGCACAGGTCTACACAGAGATAGTGGTATGAGAAAAATAACGCTACTGCTGGCCGCCCTATCCTTCTCTCTGCTGGCGGATACCCGAATTTACCAATGCGATATGACCGTATCGCAGGTGAAAAATGATCAAATCAGCAGACCTACTAAAGCTGACTTCGGCGCGCTGGTCGTTGATAGCGGAGATCAGTTCTATGTCGTCCGCGGCGATGAGGTTCTCTCATCTCCATATCTGGCTAAACGCAACGGTAAACTGGTTGGCGTTGGCGAGGACAAGCTTATCTACAACAAATCCCACGACGTCTACGGCGTTCATAGCAAAAACCAAAGTTTCTTTTTCGACGGATGTAAGGAGGTTGGTTAATGGCTCACAAAATGACTGGTCTTGAGATTGAGAAAACAAGCGGCTACTGGAGAGCGAAAGGCTTCAGAAAACCGGACATGCTGGAGCGTCTGGAACGTGAAGACGGTTACATCATCCACCAGCGTCGGGAATGGCGCATGTTTGATCCTGAAACCGGGAAACTCACATCGAAAGCACAAACGCTTTGGGGTTTGCTCAAGCAGATTCACTAACCGATGTTTCTGCAGCGCGTTTTAAGTGTGACGGAATAACATTTGTTAG
>NZ_BAAAQN010000164.1:0-717 GCF_039531695.1 Catenulispora yoronensis | reverse complement strand
CCAGAAGGCCGCAAGCTGCTCCGGCTTGAGGTCCGCAACAGCGCCGTCCCGATCGAGAAGAAACCGAGCTGGATCAAGACCCGGGCGAAGATGGGACCGGAATACACCGGCCTGAAGAACCTGGTGAAAAGCGAAGGCCTGCACACCGTGTGCCAGGAAGCCGGCTGCCCCAACATCTACGAATGCTGGGAAGACCGCGAAGCCACCTTCCTCATCGGCGGCGACCAATGCACCCGGCGCTGCGACTTCTGCCAGATCGACACCGGCAAACCCAAGGCCTACGACACCGACGAACCACGCCGCGTCGCCGAATCGGTCCAGACCATGGGCCTGAAATACGCCACCGTCACCGGCGTCGCCCGCGACGACCTGCCCGACGAGGGCGCCTGGCTGTACGCCGAGACCGTCCGCCAAATCCACGAACTACTCCCCGGCTGCGGCGTGGAACTACTGATCCCGGACTTCCACGCCAAGCCCGAACTGCTCGCCGAAGTCTTCAGCAGCCAGCCCGAAGTCCTCGCCCACAACATCGAGACCGTGCCGCGCATCTTCAAGGAGATCCGGCCCGGGTTCCGCTACGACCGCTCCCTGGACGTCCTCCGCCAAGCCCGCGACCACGGCCTGGTCACCAAATCCAACCTGATCCTGGGCATGGGCGAGGAACGCGAAGAAATCTCCCAAGCCCTCACCGACCTGCGCCAAGCCGGCTGCGACCTG
>NZ_BAAAQN010000163.1:0-733 GCF_039531695.1 Catenulispora yoronensis | reverse complement strand
CATTCTGGGGTTGGATGGGGATCCGACTCCGGGTGTGGTGGAGTCGGTGCAGGCGTTGGCCAAGGAGTTCGGGGATTTCGCTCATGATGTGGAGTCGGCGTATCGGAATTTGAGCAGCTTTGGTGGTGATACGGCGTCGTTGCAGTGGATCGGGCAGACCGCGGATGCGTTCAAGTCGACGTTCGGTCCGTTGCCGGGTCGGCTTCAGAAGCTGTACACGTCCTACAGCGAGGCCTCTGATGCGCTGTCGGCGTACGTGCCGAAGCTGCAAGCCGCGCAGAACAAGGCTGACTCGGCGCTGCGTCAGGCACAGGATGCGCACGCTGATCTGCAACGGGCCACCACTACGGCCACCAGTGCGGCGTCGGATTTGAAGACGGCCCAGCAGAATCAGACGTCGGCCCCCAACCCTCAGGCGGTCACTGACGCCCAAAGCGCCCACGATGCGGCGCAGAAGAACCTGGATGCGGCCAAGGGCAGGCTGGATGCGCTGTCCGCCCAGGCCAAGCAGGCTCATGATGAGCGTGTTGCCGCGGCGAAGGAGTGTGCCAAGGCGCTGCATCATGCGCAGTCTGACGGGATCCACAACAAGCATTGGTGGCAGCACGTCGGGGAGGCGCTGGCCGACTGGGGCGGGAAGATCGCCGAGGTGGCGAACGATCTTGCTCCGTTCCTGGACGTCTTGGCGCTGGCGACGTCTTGGATCCCGGGTGTGGATGTGATCACCGCCGGC
>NZ_BAAAQN010000162.1:0-735 GCF_039531695.1 Catenulispora yoronensis | reverse complement strand
CTCCGCCGGGCTGGCCAGCGAGGCTTTGCTGCCGCCGATATGCCGGGCCAGGCTGGCGAGGTCGGCCTGCCGATCGGCGGCGAGGATCGCCAGCACATGCTGGTTGACGCCGTTTCCTTTCACTTTACAGACTAACGCTTTCGCGCCCTGGCCAAGCGCGGTGCCGCGGATTGCCGAGACGGCTTCGCACTGACCGACCGCCTCGTGCGCCATCACCCGGTAGCGGGCCCGGTGCTCGTCGAGCAGCGCGCACAGCCGTTGGTGGATATTACCTTCTACTGCTTCAAGCATAGCGTCCTCCTGACATCATAAAGCAGCCAGCTTAGCGCTGTTGCGCCGGCCTGCCAACGGTGGGCCGGGAAATTCACCATTCGCTCATTATTACTTCACAGTGCTGTGGTGCAATCCCGCAGGCGCAGATGAGTTTTGTAAATAAAAAAAAGAATGATTTTCATTTTCAATCGAACTTTTTTTATTTCGCTCAGTCTCTATCGGACGACACAGAATATTAATAATTGCGGTAATGAGGTTAGGATGATGCACGATGCAACCATGCAGGGTTCCCCAGGAAAGAAATTTAATAAAATAAGGGAGCTCAACAGACGGCGGAATTACTTTACTAAGAAAGTACGTAATGCCCTGCGGGTGGGGGTGGCGAAAGCGCTCTGGGATCCCCGACGCCGTCAGCCGGTAGATTTGTCGTCTGCGAAAACCGTCCTGTTGATGCGCAATGAG
>NZ_BAAAQN010000161.1:0-739 GCF_039531695.1 Catenulispora yoronensis | reverse complement strand
ATCGCCGTCCTGATGCTGCTGATGTTCATCGTCGGTTTCGCCATGAGCGCCGGCCCGCTGATTTGGGTACTGTGCTCCGAAATCCAGCCGCTGAAAGGCCGCGACTTCGGTATCACCTGCTCCACAGCGACCAACTGGATTGCCAACATGATTGTCGGCGCCACCTTCCTGACCATGCTCAACTCGCTGGGCAGCGCCAATACCTTCTGGGTGTACGGCGGTCTGAACGTGCTGTTTATCCTGCTGACGCTGTGGCTGATCCCGGAAACCAAAAACGTCTCGCTGGAACATATTGAACGTAACCTGATGCAGGGTCGTCCACTGCGCGAGATCGGTGCCCGCGATTAACCTTCCTGAGCTTCCTCCCATCCCGGGAGGAAGCTTCCTCTTGCTCTCCCCCCTCCGCCGCACTATCCTCTGGCGCTATGAAAACGCCCCGTATTCCCATCGCTATTCAGCAGGCCGTCATGCGCAGCCTGCGGGAGCATCTCGCCAATGCGAATCGCAAGCTGGAACGCCGCTATGCGGAACCGACGCTGGTCTACCAGCAGCGTGGTACTTCCGCCGGCACCGCCTGGCTGGAGAAAAACGAAATTCGTTTAAACCCGGTGCTACTGCTGGAAAATCAGCGTGAGTTTATCGATGAAGTGGTGCCGCATGAGCTGGCGCACCTGCTGGTCTGGCAGCATTTCGGCCGCGTGGCGCTGCACGGGAAACAGTGGAAATGGATGATGGAGAG
>NZ_BAAAQN010000160.1:0-753 GCF_039531695.1 Catenulispora yoronensis | reverse complement strand
AACGAGACGTTCGTGTTCGTCAGCGGTTAACTCCTCCGCCAGCCAGCAGATAACCACACTATAATTACCCGTGCGCAGGGCACGGATCATTGAGTCTATGGTATGGCTGGGAGAGAGCTGGCTAATTTGCATGACCTTGGACAGCGGCAGACCGGCGGACTGAACCCATTCGCGGCTGAGCTTTTGTTGCGGCGTGAGCCACAGCTGCCAGCGCGACTGTTGACCCAGCTGCTGTAATAAAGGTAGCAGCAATAACTGCGTCATCATGGGTTGATCTTCACGATAGACAATTTCACTGATCAGCCCATTGGTGTTCTGTTCGCCAGAACGATGAGCGTAGTGGCCTGGCTCGTCCCGCAACGAGCGGGAGACTGGCAGCCCGACGTTTTCTGGGCCCTGGCTTACAGCGCAATCCTTGCAACGGCGCTGGCCTGGAGTCTGTGGCTTTTTGTACTGCGTAATTTACCGGCAAGTATAGCCGGTCTGAGTACGCTGGCCGTACCGGTCTGTGGCGTGCTATTTTCCTGGTGGCCACTACATGAAAATCCAGGAAAGGTGGAAGGTTGTGGCATTGCGTTGATAGTACTGGCGTTGGCGATGATCAGTATCAAGAGACGAGGGGCATAGCCTGCTCCGGCCTGCAGAGATGCATAAAAAACACCCGGCTGTCGCCGGGTGTTTTGCTCTGGTTTATTCCCATTCCTGCAGGAAGCGCTGACCATACTGGTCGGCCATTCGCTGGGCGCGCTGGTG
>NZ_BAAAQN010000159.1:0-767 GCF_039531695.1 Catenulispora yoronensis | reverse complement strand
GTTGAGTCTATGGGTTACAAGACAGTCGATGCGGGTCGGAATGGCATGTGGGAGATGGAGGGCGTGCCGGTTGAGTCGTTTTCCACGCGCAGTCAGGAACTCCGGGAGGCTGCAGGACCCGATGCCTCCCTGAAGTCACGGGATGTGGCCGCGCTCGATACCCGCAAGTCGAAAGAAGCCATCGATCCGGCAGAGAAGATGGTGGAGTGGATGAACACGCTGAAGGAGACCGGGTTTGACATCCGGGGGTACCGTGAGGCCGCCGATGCGCGAGCCGCAGAGCTGGCCCGTGCACCTGCCGCGCCGGTGAACACTGACGGTCCGGATATCACGGATGTGGTGACGAAAGCGATTGCCGGTCTCAGCGACCGCAAGGTGCAGTTCACGTATGCCGACCTGCTGGCACGCACGGTCGGCCAGCTGGAGGCGAAGGACGGTGTGTTTGAGCTGGCGAGAAAGGGCATCGATGCCGCCATTGAACGGGAGCAGCTTATCCCTCTCGATCGCGAGAAAGGCCTGTTCACCTCAAACATCCACGTTCTCGATGAACTCGCCGTCAAAGCCCTGAGTCAGGAGGTGCAGCGCCAGAATCATGTCTCCGTCACGCCTGATGCGTCTGTGGTGCGCCAGGTCCCTTTCAGCGATGCCGTCAGTGTGCTGGCGCAGGATCGCCCGGTAATGGGTATCGTTTCCGGTCAGGGCGGTGCAACCGGCCAGCGGGAGCGGGTGGCCGAGATAACCCTGATGGCCCGGGAGCAGGGGCGTGA
>NZ_BAAAQN010000158.1:0-785 GCF_039531695.1 Catenulispora yoronensis | reverse complement strand
TAAAATACCACTATAAATAGTATTGTTTAATCATGACCGGGGTTGCTTATAACCAGATTGCCTAGAAAATAATAAAATGGAATAGCGTTCACGCCATGACGATAACAAAAAGTAATAGTAAATCCGCTGAGGCGAATAATGCTGACGGTATCGCGATAAATACCGTCAGCAGAGGTTCAGGCGTTAGCCCGGCGGGTTTGGCGCAGCATCCACGCCAGCTGCCAGAGGTTAATGAAAACGATAATGGCGGTGGCAATAAACACCCAGCGGAAGCCGGCCATGGCTGACACAGAGGCGCCAATTAGCGGCCCGGCGACGTTGCCCAGATACATAAACGACTGGTTATAGCCAAAGATACGCCCGGTGACGCTGTCGCTGCTGTACTTCAGCAATAAGGTCTGCACCGCCGGGAGCATCGCGCCATCGGCAAAGCCGGTAACCCCGACATCCAGCCCAACGTCACCATCCCCATCGGTGCCTCGACGGAAGTGATTGCCGCCGAAGGAAAAATTGTCACCGCCGGCGGGATCGATACCCATATTCACTGGATCTGTCCGCAGCAGGCGGAAGAGGCGCTGGTCTCCGGCGTGACCACCATGGCCGGCGACGGCACCGGCGCGGCCGTGGGCACCCATGCCACCACCTGCACCCCGGGCCCGTGGTATATCTCACGCATGCTGCAGGCGGCCGACAGCCTGCCGGTCAATATCGGCCTGCTGGGCAAGGGCAACGTTTCTCAGCCGGATGCCCTGCGCGAGCAGGTGGCGGCGGGCGTTATTGGCCTG
>NZ_BAAAQN010000157.1:0-785 GCF_039531695.1 Catenulispora yoronensis | reverse complement strand
GTAGTTAACGAAGCCGGAAAAACCGTTCGTGCGATTTTTACGGCGTGGGAGAAGCAGGGTTTACCCTGCTTTTTTCATATCTGCGGTTTGCTTCCCGCTTCTTCTTCCTCCTTCTTAAGCTGATCGGTAATGTCTTCCGGTTCGCCCAGAAACCAGCCTTTGACGGGTTCACAGCGTTCAATAAACGCTTTTATCGCCCGTTTTCCGGTCGTGGCCTGCACCCGGGTAAACATCGGCAGATTGCCGCTGGCATTGCTTCCCAGAAATGCGATCCGATACGTTCGCAATGAAGGATCCTGCATTTTTCTTTTTCCTGATTTTTAAAGAACATCACCCGTTGAGTTGCCGGGGCCGCGGTTTTGACTTTGTGCGGGGACCTGCTGAACCTGCCCCCTGGATATAACCTTCACCCGTTTGAGAGCCGTTCGCCGCAAGGGCGTAAACGAGCACGGCCCGGTGCAGATGTCCGGGGGTGAGCGGGAAATTTTTTTCGGCCTAATGAAGCGGCAGCGGAATGGCCGGGAAAAATTTATTGCGAAAGGCCCTGCCGTCCCCTGGACAGCAAGACGGGTTGTGCTTGTCTCAGCCCCGGCGAATGGACTCAAACGGGTGATACGGGTACCAGGGGAAAGGAGCAGGCACCCGCCGCAACGACGAAGAGCGCGGGCGCGAAACGGCGTTGCCCCGCAGAGTGCCGGCAGTCCTTCGCCGGCACGGTGAAAGCGGCGCGACCGGGACGGTCGCAGCAAGCGCTGCCGTTGACCTTGACGTCAGACATCAGACAC
>NZ_BAAAQN010000156.1:0-799 GCF_039531695.1 Catenulispora yoronensis | reverse complement strand
CCATGAAACAGCAGCAACAGCTGTTGCGCAGGCGTCGCAGGACTTTGAACAATAAAATGATCGTGTTTCATGGCTGTCTCCTTAGTGTTTGCGGGCAGTGTACGCCGCTCGCCAGATATGACCATGCCATTTAACTGAATGAGTTAGTTAAAAAAATTGCAGATGCGCCACCTGCTGACGCAGCGCATCAGCGCGCGCTGCATCAAGGGAGCGCAAGGCGTCAGCGGCCTCCCGACGCCATCTCGCCTGCAAGGCTTTTCGCCCCGTCAGCTGCAGCACGGCGCAGAGTGCGGCCTCCTCTTTGCCCTGCAGTCGTCCCCGCAGGGCCGGCAACGGCATGTCGGCCTGCATCAGCAGGCGGTTGAGGCAGCCCAGCGCCGCAGCCAGCGGGCGGTGGGCGAAGGCAAAGCTCGCCGCTTCCAGCCAGTCCTCATCACTAAGCATAGCGTCTGCGACGGCCGGCAGCGGCGCGGATTCCTCTCGCCACGGGCGAAGCCAGTATTCATCGCGCTGCAGCCGCTGCGCCTCCCGCTGCGCCAGCTGGCGCCCTGCCGCGGTCAACGGATAGAGGGCCATCGCCGTATAGCAGCCGCTGCTGGCCTCGCGATGGGTACCCAGCCGTACGAGGGTAAACCCGCAGCGTTGCCAGAAGCGCCACAGCTCAGCGGTATAGCCGAAGCTGACGGAGAGATAGTCATAGCCAGCGGCATCGGCGGCGATATCGGCGATCATCTTCCGCCCGAGGCCTTCCCGCTGGCGGGTGGGATGGACAGCGATCCGACTGACCCGCTCGACGGTG
>NZ_BAAAQN010000155.1:0-816 GCF_039531695.1 Catenulispora yoronensis | reverse complement strand
TGATTACCCTCCGGTCGCCGATCCGATGCTCTGTGAACCTGATCAGCCATTCGTGGCTCACCCTGTCGAAGAACTGACTGATGTCGGCATCCAGTACCCAGTTTACGTTAGTGCGTACCAGCCCTGTGGCCAGTGCGTCCAGTGCATCGTGCTGGCTTCGCCCGGGTCTGAACCCGTATGAGAACCCCATAAAGTCGTTTTCATAGACTGCGTTCAGGATTTTCACCAGCGCATACTGGACGATCTTGTCCTCCAGCGAGGCGATGCCGGGCGGGCGTTGTTTTCCATCCGCTTTTGGGATGTAGTGACGCCTGCCGGGCTGCGCCCTGTAGCTGCCCTGATGTAGCCTCCGGTGCAGATCTGTTATGTTGTTCTTCATGTTTCCGGCGTAGTCCATCCACCTGATGCCATCCACTCCGGCGGCCGCTTTCCTGCTCAGGGAGAGGAATGCGGCTTCCAGTGCTTCGACTGTCAGCAGGTGGAACAATGCTGTAAACCGTTCTTTCTTCCGCTGCTTCGCAGCTTCCCGCACGCGTGACAGCCTCTGTGACATGCTTTCCCGGCTCTGTGTCCGGCGCATGTGTGGCTGTTCCGCGTTCCCCTTGGCCCCGCTCCTTCGCTCCACTGACTCCGCTCCTTTCGGGTTGTTCGCCTGCTTCGCCGCTACTATGAGCGAGTCCGACTTCTCCTCTCCGTACATCACCGGCTATGACTCCTCGTCTTCCCGGTGCGGGCCATCTCCGACACTGGCAGATGGTCAGAGGGGAGATCTCCCGGTTCCCGCGTAGAGATCGTATTGACATGCCAGGGTCTCAG
>NZ_BAAAQN010000154.1:0-818 GCF_039531695.1 Catenulispora yoronensis | reverse complement strand
GTGGCCGGGTAGAGGTTGATCGCCACCGAGTGGGTCATCTCAGAGTCGTCGCCCTGTTCGCGGATAGCGTCCAGCTGTTCCTGAATCTCATGGTTATTGCGCAACAGCATACTGCTGCTGTCGACATCGGCTTCAATCTCATGGAAGCCATTGCGTTTCAGCCATTCCGGTTGAATGCGTTTCGCCAGCCATGGAACATCACGCTGCGCCCACAGCAGTTTGCCCTGCTCATCGTAGATAAGGGTCACCGTCGGGCTTTCCATATTCAGGTTTTCCGGGATGTCGACGTCAATAGCGCCGTTTTCCCATCTCGCCAGCATATAAAAGAGATTGCTCTCGCCGCGCAGCAGGCGAAAGGTGGTTTTATCGAAGCTAACGCTATAGCCCACCAGGGCCACCATGCCGTAGGCCAGGGAGAGCACCAGCACCACCCCGGCGGTCGCCAGCAGGAAGCGAACCCGTAATGACAGCGGGAAGATATGCCGCAACAGTCCCTTCATCAGCGCAATTCGAACAGATAGCCCTGGCCGCGCACCGTGGTGATGACGTCCTGTGGGTATTCAGCCTGAATTTTCTTGCGCAGCCGACCCATCAGCACGTCGATGGTGTGGCTTTCTCGCAGTTCGGCATCCGGGTAAAGCTGGAGCATCAGCGAATCTTTGCTGACCACTTTGCCGCGGTTACGGATCAGGGTTTCCATAATGGTGTATTCAAAGGCGGTCAGCTTGATCGGCTGGTCATTCACCGACAGCTCGCGCCGGGAGAGGTCGACCTGGAACGGCGGCAGGGAGATCACCTGCGAGGCCAGACCGCTGTTA
>NZ_BAAAQN010000153.1:0-853 GCF_039531695.1 Catenulispora yoronensis | reverse complement strand
GACCGCTGGTTCTGGCGCCACCCGGGGGTCAATCCCTTCGCGGTGCTGCGCGCCGCCTGGCAGGATCTTACTTCCGGGCGAGTTATCTCGGGCGGCAGCACGCTTACCATGCAGGTGGCACGCCTGCTTGATCCCCATCCACGCACCTTCGGCGGCAAGCTGCGCCAGCTGTGGCGAGCGCTGCAGCTGGAGTGGCATCTGTCAAAAAGCGACATTCTAACCCTCTATCTGAACCGCGCGCCGTTTGGCGGCACCCTGCAGGGGATCGGCGCGGCCAGCTGGGCCTATCTCGGTAAGCCGCCTGCCAGTCTTAGCTACGGCGAGGCGGCGCTGCTGGCGGTACTTCCCCAGGCGCCCAGTCGTTTACGTCCGGACCGCTGGCCGCAGCGGGCCCAGGCGGCGCGTGATAAAGTGCTTACGCGAATGGTCAGCCAGGGCGTCTGGCCGGAACAGGCGGTAAAGGAAGCGATGGAGGAGCCAGTATGGCTGTTTCCGCGCCAGATGCCGCAGCTGGCGCCGCTTTTTTCACGCCGGGCGCTGGCGACCAGTCGTGATGAAAAGGTGGTGACGACTCTGGATGCCGGACTGCAGCGGCAACTGGAAGATCTGGCGCTGAACTGGAAATCGCGCCTGCCGCCGCGCAGTTCGCTGGCGATGGTCGTCGTCGACCACACGGATATGAAAGTTCGCGGCTGGGTGGGCTCGGCGGATATCACCGACGACAGCCGCTTCGGCCATATTGATATGGTCTCGGCGGTACGCTCGCCGGGGTCGGTGCTGAAACCCTTTATCTACGCGATGGCGATGGATGAGGGGCTGATTCACCCGGCATCGCTATTACAGGATGTGCCAC
>NZ_BAAAQN010000152.1:0-880 GCF_039531695.1 Catenulispora yoronensis | reverse complement strand
CCATCACTTTTTCGACCGTTTTATCGCTTACGCGGTACTGCTTCGCTTTGCCATTAATCACATAGCTCGCGGTGGTTCTTGAAACACCGGCCAGCCGGGCGATTTCATCCAGTTTCACAATTGCCCCTTGGGTAAGAAGTGCCAAACATAACCATTATTCAGGTATGGAATCCTTTTTATAACATCTAAGCGCAGAATAGTTAGCGCAGCAACCGCTTTCGCTTACAGTTCCTACTGATTTCGCAAAAAAAAAGCCCGACAGTCTCTGCCGGGCTATTTTTACAGCAGTTCCCGATCCTTAGCGCATGATTTTATCACCGCGAGACAGGCCGACCACGCCGGAGCGAGCCACTTCCACAATCCGAGCGACATCGCGCAGCGAGGCCAGAAATGCATCCAGCTTATCGCTGGTGCCGGCGAGCTGGACGGTATAGATAGAAGGCGTCACGTCGATAATCTGTCCGCGGAAGATTTCGGTGTTGCGCTTCACTTCTTCACGGCCATAGCCGCTGGCCTGAACCTTCACCAGCATAATTTCCCGTTCAACATGAGCCCCCTGCCCCAGCTCGCTGACCCGCAGGACATCCACCAGCTTGTGCAGTTGCTTTTCAATCTGCTCAATCGCTTTTTCATCGCCCACGGTCTGAATGGTCATTCTGGAGAGAGTGGGATCGTCCGTCGGCGCGACAGTCAGGCTTTCTATATTATAGCCACGCTGGGAAAAGAGGCCGATAACGCGGGACAATGCACCCGATTCGTTTTCCAGTAATACCGATAATATCCGGCGCATAATCAGGTCCTCTCCGTTTTGCTCAACCACATTTCATCCATGCCGCCGCCGCGGATCTGCATGGGGTACACATGCTCACTGCCGTCGACG
>NZ_BAAAQN010000151.1:0-900 GCF_039531695.1 Catenulispora yoronensis | reverse complement strand
CTGTATCGCCTTCGCGGACGAAGCTCAGCAGCGCTTCGAGCTGGGGGCGCTGGGTGTCCTTGCCCGATGCCTTGTCGGTGAACACCTTGCTCACCTGGGTTTGTTCCAGCTGGCGTTCCGGGTTCTGGTCAAAGCTGCTGACCCGGACGTAGCCGATGCGGTGCCCCTGCACGATGTCTCCTTGGTTGAAGGCGGCTTAAGTGCACTTTCTGTTCCGTTGTGCCTCAAAGCCCATTTCTGTCAGGCTGAAATCTATAACCTTCGCGGGCATGTGTCAAAAAATGGGAAAGCAGACTCTATTCTGACGAAGCGGCGCGGCCCTGCCTGACATCAAGTTAGGGTATAGCCTAGATTGACATGCGCGATGCAACCCTTAACTTGCTTGCACCTATCGTTTCCATGCTAGCTTTATCGTAACGCTAAGGAAGCTCTGAAAAAGCCCATGTTTCGCGAAATCACCGCTCTGTAACCCGCATGGTTGCTGGGATGCATTTCTCGAGCGGGGGCTTTTTCAGACCTTCCTTAGCTTAGCGTACGATTTTTTCCGAATTCTGCGGTTCCCCCTGGAAGACCTACGCAAGTTGGGCCAGCTCAGAGGTGGAATCAACGAAGGCGAGCGAATGAGGCATCTTTTCTGGCGTCTTAACTTTCTCCTTCTCTCCGGGGCAACAAACAGCGCCCAGATGTACCATGAGGCCGCCGCTCTTTCCTCCGAGCTGGATACTCGTTGGTCTTACCGCTCCAAAGAGCTTATGACGCTCTACAGCAAGGCGAAATCCTATGAGGCTGGGGAACGTGTCGAGTTCGGCGGAAAGTCGTTTGCACCGCTATACACGCCCAAAAACGACACGCTGATCAACCTATTCCAGATCTCACAGCAAGAACAAGAGCAACTGAAGA
>NZ_BAAAQN010000150.1:0-1000 GCF_039531695.1 Catenulispora yoronensis | reverse complement strand
CCATCGAAGAAATCGAAATGCCACCATGCGCGACGAAACTCACCGTCGGTGACCACATGCAGGCCGCAGTCGCATTGCTGCTGAACCAGATGACGGATCGCGTTATTCTCAATCTCGCGTAGCTGAGCGGCGTCGATAATCCCCTCAGCCAGCTGCTGACGCGCCTGTTTAATGCTGTCCGGGCGCAAAAAACTGCCGACGATGTCTGCGCGGAACGGGGCCTGTTGACGTTGCATGCTGTCTCCTTAGCGGTGGGCGCGTTAGTTGCCCACCGTGATAGTTCATTATTTCCTAGATTCTACGTCAGTACGGTTTTGTTGAATAAATCGAACTTTTGCTGAGTTGAAGGATCAGATCACGTATCTTCCCGACAACGCAGACCGTTCCGTGGCAAAGCAAAAGTTCAAAATCACCAACTGGCCCACCTACAATAAAGCCCTCATCAACCGTGGCTCCATAACTTTCTGGCTGGATGATGAAGCTATTCAGGCCTGGTATGAGTCAGCAACACCTTCTTCACGAGGCAGACCTCAGCGCTATTCTGACCTTGCCATCACGACTGTGCTGGTCATTAAACGCGTATTCAGGCTGACCCTGCGCGCTGCGCAGGGCTTTATTGATTCCATTTTTTCTCTGATGAACGTTCCGCTACGCTGCCCGGATTACAGCTGTGTCAGCAGGCGGGCAAAGTCGGTTAATATCAGTTTCAAAACGCCCACCCGGGGTGAAATCGCACACCTGGTAATTGATTCCACCGGGCTGAAGGTCTTCGGTGAAGGCGAGTGGAAAGTCAAAAAGCATGGCCAGGAACGCCGTCGTATATGGCGTAAGCTGCATCTGGCAGTTGACAGTAAAACACATGAAATCATCTGCGCTGACCTGTCGCTGAACAACGTTACGGACTCAGAGGCCTTCCCCGGGTTAATCCGGCAAACCCACCGGAAAATCAGGTCAGCCGCCGCCGATGGAGCTTACGATACCCGGCTCTGTCACGATGAAC
>NZ_BAAAQN010000149.1:0-1003 GCF_039531695.1 Catenulispora yoronensis | reverse complement strand
CAGTTGATTATTTTTATACGCACCGCAAGCCAATGGGGTTAATTGTAAAAACGCCCCTAACTGTAACGAGTCATTTTCAAGGGATATCTGAAGATCGTTTATGTTTTGCAAAATCTCGGAGGAATGAGTCATCTGCTCTAATGATATATCTGGATTGATAAACCATCCCTGCAAGGCAATGAGAGTATTCCGCACCTGTCGGTAAGATTGCATCAATACACCTTGCTCACCTAACCAAGATGCATGTTCTTCCAACAAGCTAGAAATACGCGGTAATAACTTAGCCTCGTGCTCGACCCGTTTAACCAAAGTCATTAATCTTGAGCTAATCTGCGATTTCTCGATTAAATGCACACCTTTGATAATCTCACCATCTAGGTTAAATAATCCAGAGCCTATCGCAACTCGCTTTCCAAAACCTATCCCGTAACAAGCTCGGACCTTCTTGTACCAATCACGCAATAACATGAGTTGTTCACAGTCGGTGTCCAACCCTCGGAATGCATTACCAAGTTGATTACCAAAGTCACTTTGTTCAAACCGTTGTAACAGCTCCGAATACTTGAGCAAATCAGCTGAGCAGCGTTTTAACTCAGCAAACTTAGTGTCAGGCTTACGAGATTGCGCCATGAGCAGTGCCTTGGCACTACGCCAATCACTCTTAAACCATGCAAATAATCCCCCTTGCTGGATAACAGCAACGGCATGCGCGAGCATCTCTTGGGAAGGCAACTGGTCCAATTGATACAAAGTAGATAGACCATCTCTTAAAGGACGCAATGTTTCGATTTGACACATTAAGTCGCGCAATACTGCATCGATATCATCATCATCAAAAAGAGGATCTCGAACTCTAATAAGCTCAGTCGGTAAAGCACCCAGAATCGACAACAACTCAGAGCAGAATAGCAATCCAGCTTGCGAATCATCGATATACGAAGCAATACCATCTGGCAAAGCATTTTTGAAATCGTTTAATTGCGCATAAATAGATGATAACTCA
>NZ_BAAAQN010000148.1:0-1009 GCF_039531695.1 Catenulispora yoronensis | reverse complement strand
GGGGGGGGGGGTGAGGGGTTGTCGATGGACTGCAATCGGACTGTCGATGGCCGCTGGAACGGTAGGCGGCGTGAACAGTAACGAATCGGGGCAAGGGTGGTGGCCGTTGGTCGGCCGCGATGACGAGGTGCGGGCGATCGAGTCCGGGTTTCGGCGGGGTGGTGGTGTGGTCGGAGTCATGCTGACTGGGGGTTGGGGGGTGGGGAAGAGTCGGGTCGCTATTGAGGGGGCGGCGCGGCTTGTGGGGAGGGAGGGGGTGGTCGGGGGGCGGGCTTCGGTGCGGGGTGGGCAGGGTTCGGTGCGGGGTGGACGGGATGGGCGGGGTGGGCCGGGTGGGCGGGGTGGACAGGTTGTGCGGGTCGAGGGGCGGAGGGGATTGCAGGGAACGCCGTATGGGGCTATTGCGCATTTGGTGTCTGATGTGGGTGAGAGTGTTAGCGTGTTGACACAGATGGCGTCGAGTTTGCGAGCCGGCGCTGGGGCTGAGCGCACGATTCTGGTCGTCGATGACGTGCATCTGCTCGATGCGGCGTCGGCGGCGGTGTTGGCCGAGGTCGCGGCGCGGCGGCTGGTGTTCGTGATTGGTGTTGTGACGTTGGGCGGGCAGGTTCCGGAAGCGTTTACGGCGTTGTGGAGCAGAGGGCAGTTGGTGACTGTGCCGATTCGTCCGCTGTCGGTCGAGGCGATGGAGCAGCTGATCGACGGGTTGCCGGGGGTGCGGCGCGATGCGGTGACGCGGCGGCGGCTCGTGGAGGTTACGGGGCGGAATCCGCTGGGGTTGCGGGCGATGGTGCAGATGCAGCGGGGGCAGGGGTTGGGGGGGCGGTGGTTGGAGGAGGCTGGGGAGGCGGTGCGGGAGGTTGTTGAGGTGGTGGCGTGTGGGGGGTCGTTGGCGGTGCCTTTGCCGTTGCGGTTGTTGGAGAAGGTGGTGGGGGTGGAGGCGGTTGATGCTGCGGAGGGGGGTGGGTTTGTGCGGGTTGTGGATGGGGGTGGGGGTGGGAGTGGGGTG
>NZ_BAAAQN010000147.1:0-1018 GCF_039531695.1 Catenulispora yoronensis | reverse complement strand
CGCCTGGCTGGCGGATGCCCTGCACCGCCTGCATCAGCCGGAAGAAGCCGCCGCTATGCGCCGCGATGGACTGCTGCTGACGCTGCAGAATAATCCTCAGCCATAACCTGGCATGGCTATCGCCTCCTGCGGGGCGATAGCCCTTCTCCCCCGCCTTCACATTGACGGATCCCCGAAAGAAAAAAACGCCTGCGCTGAAATCAGGGCAGGCGTTAAAACAGGTCTGTTTGACAACAAATTGGGTGCTTCACTCAACGTAATGTCCATGGTGTTTGATGAGGCATAAATGCGACATCTGTCAGTGGACGATAAGCACCGTAAGAACGGCTCTGCATCATTCCGGAGTTTATGAGGCACGAAGGCGAACATAAGAGATGGAATGAGCATCTACCCGGTTATTATCGGACAGGATCCGGGGAAATTGCATCTACCACAGTGATGAATTGAGAGTTTTCCTGACGCGTATTCTTAAGCAAAGAGAAGATTTTTTATCAGCAAGATCAGAGAAATAAGAGATGGCGGCCGGCAGCAGAAAACAAAAAACCCCGCCGAAGCGGGGTTCAAAATTGGTCGGCGAGAGAGGATTCGAACCTCCGACCCACTGGTCCCAAACCAGTTGCGCTACCAAGCTGCGCTACTCGCCGAAATACTGCTTTTTGAATTTTTAGTTCAATTCGTTAAAGTCGTGGTGCGAGGGGGGGGACTTGAACCCCCACGTCCGTAAGAACACTAACACCTGAAGCTAGGGCGTCTACCAATTCCGCCACCTTCGCAAATTCACAACTCTATCAAATAATGGGGTGGCTAATGGGATTCGAACCCACGACAACTGGAATCACAATCCAGGGCTCTACCAACTGAGCTATAGCCACCACTGCAAACCTTTTACGCGGTATTAAAACCACCGCAGCTCCAGCACCGGGTTAATGGTGCGCCCGACAGGATTCGAACCTGAGACCGTCGGTTTAGAAAACCGATGCTCTATCCAGCTGAGCTATTGGCGCGTCGTTTTCGGTAA
>NZ_BAAAQN010000146.1:0-1212 GCF_039531695.1 Catenulispora yoronensis | reverse complement strand
CATTAATTTTAAAGTCTTTAAAAAACTGCTCACTAAAAGTAAATTGACATCCATTACGATTGATATTGATAGTAGTGTAATTAACGTAGAAGGTCATCAAGAAGGTGCGTCAAAAGGATATAATCCTAAGAAACTGGGAAACCGATGCTACAATATCCAATTTGCATTTTGCGACGAATTAAAAGCATATGTTACCGGATTTGTAAGAAGTGGCAATACTTACACTGCAAACGGTGCTGCGGAAATGATCAAAGAAATTGTTGCTAACATCAAATCAGACGATTTAGAAATTTTATTTCGAATGGATAGTGGCTACTTTGATGAAAAAATTATCGAAACGATAGAATCTCTTGGATGCAAATATTTAATTAAAGCCAAAAGTTATTCTACACTCACCTCACAAGCAACGAATTCATCAATTGTATTCGTTAAAGGAGAAGAAGGTAGAGAAACTACAGAACTGTATACAAAATTAGTTAAATGGGAAAAAGACAGAAGATTTGTCGTATCTCGCGTACTGAAACCAGAAAAAGAAAGAGCACAATTATCACTTTTAGAAGGTTCCGAATACGACTACTTTTTCTTTGTAACAAATACTACCTTGCTTTCTGAAAAAGTAGTTATATACTATGAAAAGCGTGGTAATGCTGAAAACTATATCAAAGAAGCCAAATACGACATGGCGGTGGGTCATCTCTTGCTAAAGTCATTTTGGGCGAATGAAGCCGTGTTTCAAATGATGATGCTTTCATATAACCTATTTTTGTTGTTCAAGTTTGATTCCTTGGACTCTTCAGAATACAGACAGCAAATAAAGACCTTTCGTTTGAAGTATGTATTTCTTGCAGCAAAAATAATCAAAACCGCAAGATATGTAATCATGAAGTTGTCGGAAAACTATCCGTACAAGGGAGTGTATGAAAAATGTCTGGTATAATAAGAATATCATCAATAAAATTGAGTGTTGCTCTGTGGATAACTTGCAGAGTTTATTAAGTATCATTGCAGCAAAGATGAAATCAATGATTTATCAAAAATGATTGAAAGGTGGTTGTAAATAATGTTACAATGTGTGAGAAGCAGTCTAAATTCTTCGTGAAATAGTGATTTTTGAAGCTAATAAAAAACACACGTGGAATTTAGGTATTTGAATTTTTAGACTTCTGGATGGCTATATGTCCAGATACTGGCATGCAGAGTGGTGGGTCGCAA
>NZ_BAAAQN010000145.1:0-1213 GCF_039531695.1 Catenulispora yoronensis | reverse complement strand
GCTAGTGAGCTGAGTTGGAGATTCGGGTGCAGTAGTGGCCGATGGCGTCGATGATCTGCTCGGCGTTTCGGGTCCATCTGAATGGCTTGGCGTTGGTGTTCCACAGCATGATCCATTCCTCCAGGGCGCAGGTGAGTTCGTCGGTGGAGCAGAAGCAGCCGCGGTCCAGGCGGCGGCGCTGCAGCTCGGCGAACCACCGTTCGACCAGGTTCAGCCAGGAGGAGTAGGTCGGGGTGAAGTGCAGCGCGACCCGGGGGTGGGTCAGCAGCCAGGTCTTGACCGCCGGCGCGGTGTGGGTGGACAGGTTGTCGCAGATCAGATGGACCGCCAGGTCGGCGTCGACCTGGCAGTCGATCTCGGTCAGGAACGCGACGAAGTCTGCGGTGGCGTGTCGGGCGGTGACCTTGCCGATGACCTTCCCGGTGGCGGTGTTCAGGGCGGCGAACAGGTCGACGGTGCCGTGTCGGTGGTAGTCGTGTGAGCGGCGCTCGGGAGTGCCGGGGATCATCGGCAGCACCGGTGCGGACCGGGTCAGGGCCTGGATCTGGGGTTTCTCGTCCACGCAGAACACCGCCGCGTTCGTCGGCGGCGCCAAGTACAGCCCCACGACATCCCGGATCTTGTCGATCAGCTGCGGATCGGTGGAGATTTTGAAGTCCTCGGTGGCGTGCGGCTTGAGTCCGAAGGCGTGCCAGATCCGCACGATGCTGGACTGCGACAGCCCCACCGCGGCGGCCATATCGCGCGTCGACCAGTGGGTAGCCCCGTCCGGAACTTGTTCCAGGGTCTTGACCACCACGTCTTCGACCTGGGCGTCAGTGATCCGGCGCGGCACTCCGGGGCGGGGCTCGTCGCACAGCCCGTCCAGCCGATCGGCCAGGAACCGGGCCCGCCACCGGTTGACCGTGCCGCGGTTCACCTTCAACCGTGCGGCCACCGCGATGTTCGGGCCACCGTCTGCACAGGCCAGCACGATTCGGGCCCGCAACGCCAGTCCCTGCGCGGTGGAACGGCGCCGAACCCAGTTCTCCAGCGTCCGCCGCTCGTCAGCCGTCAACACCAGCGGCTCCAGCCGCGAATCGCCCATACCCGCAGCACAGCGCAGAATCAGGACCCCGTCACGACTCAACGAAAACCGCCACCACCGAGCCACGACCCCTGCTTCAAATCGCGACTCACGTGGCGACGGCCAAACATCAACTCAGCTCACTAG
>NZ_BAAAQN010000144.1:0-1231 GCF_039531695.1 Catenulispora yoronensis | reverse complement strand
TCGGTGACAACTTCCTGGGCCGGGTGGTGAACCCGCTGGGTGAGCCGATCGACGGTCTGGGTCCGGTCGAGGCCGAGGGCACGCGCATCCTGGAGTTGCAGGCTCCCGGTGTGATGGCGCGGCAGTCGGTGAAGGAGCCGTTGCAGACCGGGATCAAGGCCATCGACTCGATGACCCCGATCGGTCGGGGCCAGCGGCAGCTGATCATCGGTGACCGGCAGACCGGCAAGACCGCGGTGGCCGTGGACACGATCATCAACCAGAAGCAGAACTGGGAGTCCGGTGACCCCAGCAAGCAGGTCCGCTGCATTTATGTGGCGATCGGGCAGAAGGGTTCCACCATCGCGGCTGTGAAGGGCGCGTTGGAGGAGGCCGGTGCGATGAAGTACACCACGATCGTGGCCGCTCCGGCCTCGGACCCGGCCGGGTTCAAGTACCTGGCGCCGTACACCGGTTCGGCGATCGGGCAGCACTGGATGTACGCGGGCAAGCATGTGCTGATCGTCTTCGACGACCTGTCCAAGCAGGCTGAGGCGTACCGTTCGATGTCGCTGCTGTTGCGCCGTCCGCCGGGGCGTGAGGCGTATCCGGGTGACGTGTTCTACCTGCACTCCCGTTTGCTGGAGCGTTGCGCGAAGCTCAGCGATGAGATGGGTGCCGGGTCGATGACCGGTCTGCCGGTGATCGAGACGAAGGCCAACGACATCTCGGCGTTCATTCCGACCAACGTCATCTCGATCACCGATGGTCAGTGTTTCTTCGAGACGGACCTGTTCAACTCTGGTGTCCGTCCGGCGATCAACGTGGGTACGTCGGTGTCGCGGGTGGGTGGTTCGGCGCAGGTGCGGGCGATGCGTTCGGTGTCCGGTTCGCTGCGTGTGGACTTGGCGCAGTTCCGTGACCTGGAGGCGTTCGCGGCTTTCGCCTCGGACTTGGATGACGCGTCCAAGGCGCAGTTGGCGCGTGGGCAGCGGATGGTGGAGATTCTCAAGCAGGGTCAGTACGAGCCGTATCCGGTCGAGGAGCAGGTGGCCGCGATCTGGATCGGGTCTTCGGGCAGCATCGATGATGTGCCGGTGGCTGATGTGCGGCGGTTCGAGAAGGAGTTCATCTCCTTCCTGAAGACCGATCATGCCGGTGTGCTGGCCAGTATCCGTGAGACCGGTCAGCTGGCCGATGACACGGTGGTGGCGTTCAAGGACGCCGTCGCGACCTTCAAGCGCAGCTTCGA
>NZ_BAAAQN010000143.1:0-1241 GCF_039531695.1 Catenulispora yoronensis | reverse complement strand
GCGGGCGTAGCCAATCGCGCCGCCCAGGCGGTGTCAAGGCTCGCATCAGCCAGGGCACGGCACCTGAAGGGTCGCCTTGATACCGCCTGGGCGGTGTGATTCCTTCAGGCGACGATGCGACGGAAAGGCCGGAACCGAAACCGGAACCACCGACCAAGGCCGCGCCAACCCGCCCGGCCCCACTCTTTCCAGAGCGAGGCCCTCCCCGGAGGGGCCGCCGGAGGCGCAGTTGACTTTCGGGTTTCGCTTCACCCCAACGAAGCCGTAGCCAACTTCACCGCAAACCCCACAAACAGCGACCCCACACCCCCAGTCATCGAAGCGGACAGCCTCCTCCTCCGCCTGAACGCCGTGGCCAGCCGGTTCCCCATGAAGATCAACGCACTCAAATAACCCGCCGAGAAAGCCATCACGATCGTCGACAGCACCACGAACGCCTCCGACGGATGCACCGCATGCGGGTCAACAAACTGAGTCAAAAACGCCAGATCAAACAGAATCGCCTTCGGATTCAACACACTCACCATCAGCGCCCGCCGAAACGGATGCTCAGCAGTCTCTTCCCCGGCTTCCCCGGCTTCCCCGGCTGCCCCGGCTGCCCCGGCTGCCCCGGCTTCCCCGGTTCCCACCCGAGCCTCAGCGACTGCGGTGCCCTCACCACCCCTCCACGACCTCCACCCCCGCACCGCACCCCGCACCATCCCGAACCCCAACCACCCCAAATACCCCGCCCCCAAATACTTCACCACATCAAAAGCCCCCGGCGACCCCTTCACCATCGAAGCCGCCCCCAACGCCGTCAACGTCAGCAGCACCGCATCCCCAAGGAACACGCCGGCCGCAGCCCGATAACCAGTCCGCACGCCCCTACGCGCGCCAACAGTGAGCACATACAACGAGTTGGGCCCCGGCAACAAAACTATGAACAGCGCGCCGAGGACGAACTCCGGGAGATCAACAGTGCCGAACATGGCGTGAGGGTCTCACACCTCACCCACCCCCGGCACCGGGAGATCACTGCCTGAAACCCCTCACCGCCCGAACCCCTCACCGCCCGAACCCCTCACCGCCCGAACCCCTCACCGCCCGAACCCCTCACCGCCCGAACCCCTCACCGCCCGAAATCCGCAAACGGATCCCGCCCAGCCAACCCCTCCCCACCACCGCCACCACCGCCACCACCGCCCCCACCCCGCTCCACCGCATCCTCCTCCCGCAACACCCGCCGCAACACCTTCCCA
>NZ_BAAAQN010000142.1:0-1281 GCF_039531695.1 Catenulispora yoronensis | reverse complement strand
CCATTCGTGCAGGTCGGAACTTACCCGACAAGGAATTTCGCTACCTTAGGATGGTTATAGTTACCACCGCCGTTTACTGGCGCTTCGATCAAGAGCTTCTCCTTACGGATAACCCCATCAATTAACCTTCCGGCACCGGGCAGGCGTCACACCGTATACGTCCACTTTCGTGTTTGCACAGTGCTGTGTTTTTAATAAACAGTTGCAGCCAGCTGGTATCTTCGACTGGTCTCAGCTCCATCCGCAGGGACTTCACCTACACACCAGCGTGCCTTCTCCCGAAGTTACGGCACCATTTTGCCTAGTTCCTTCACCCGAGTTCTCTCAAGCGCCTCGGTATTCTCTACCTGACCACCTGTGTCGGTTTGGGGTACGATTTGATGTTACCTGATGCTTAGAGGCTTTTCCTGGAAGCAGGGCATTTGTTACTTCAGCACCGTAGTGCCTCGTCATCACACCTCAGCCTTGATTATCCGGATTTGCCTGGATAACCAGCCTACATGCTTAAACCGGGACAACCGTCGCCCGGCTAACATAGCCTTCTCCGTCCCCCCTTCGCAGTAACACCAAGTACAGGAATATTAACCTGTTTCCCATCGACTACGCCTTTCGGCCTCGCCTTAGGGGTCGACTCACCCTGCCCCGATTAACGTTGGACAGGAACCCTTGGTCTTCCGGCGAGCGGGCTTTTCACCCGCTTTATCGTTACTTATGTCAGCATTCGCACTTCTGATACCTCCAGCATGCCTCACAGCACACCTTCGCAGGCTTACAGAACGCTCCCCTACCCAACAACACATAGTGTCGCTGCCGCAGCTTCGGTGCATGGTTTAGCCCCGTTACATCTTCCGCGCAGGCCGACTCGACCAGTGAGCTATTACGCTTTCTTTAAATGATGGCTGCTTCTAAGCCAACATCCTGGCTGTCTGTGCCTTCCCACATCGTTTCCCACTTAACCATGACTTTGGGACCTTAGCTGGCGGTCTGGGTTGTTTCCCTCTTCACGACGGACGTTAGCACCCGCCGTGTGTCTCCCGTGATAACATTCTTCGGTATTCGTAGTTTGCATCGGGTTGGTAAGTCGGGATGACCCCCTAGCCGAAACAGTGCTCTACCCCCGAAGATGAGTTCACGAGGCGCTACCTAAATAGCTTTCGGGGAGAACCAGCTATCACGTGGTTTGATTGGCCTTTCACCCCTAACCACAGGTCATCCGCTAATTTTTCAACATTAGTCGGTTCGGTCCTCCAGTTAGTGTTACCCAACCTTCAACCTGCCCAT
>NZ_BAAAQN010000141.1:0-1319 GCF_039531695.1 Catenulispora yoronensis | reverse complement strand
GCGGGAGGGGTTGGAGGCGTTGGAGTGGGGGGCGTTGGGGTGGGAGGCGTTGGAGTGGGAGGTGCCGGGGTGGGGTTTGGGGTTGGGTTCGGGGCTGGTGGGGCTGGTGGGGCGGGTGGCGTTGGTGGGGTTGGTGGGGTTGGTGGCGGCGCGGGTGGGGTTGGGGACGGGATGGGTGAGGCTGAGCTGTGGGTGGATCCGGAGACGATGGATCTGGAGCGGGAGCTGGCCGGGTTGGCTGATGAGCTTTCGCAGGCTGAGGCTGAGTTGGCTGAGGTTCGTAACCTGTTGTCGGTGTTCGGGCGGGCGCATGCGCGGATGTTCGCGCCGTTGTTGGCTGAGCTTGATGAGATCGAGGCGAGGATCGCGGAGTTCCACGCGGACCGCAGTGGGCGGGATGACGATCGGCGGGATGCGGAGGCGGCGCGGGAGCGGGCGCAGGAGTCGGCGCGGCAGGCTGATGAGGAGAAGGTGCGGGCGACGCGGGCTGAGCCGCCTCGGCCGACGCCTACGGGGGAGGCGAAGCGGATGTATCGGAAGCTGGCTCGGGGGTGTCATCCGGATCTGTCGGCTGATGAGGGGGATCGGCAGCGGCGTGAGGTGTTCATGGCGCGGGTCAATGATGCTTATTCGCGGGGGGATATTGGGCGGTTGGCGTTGTTGGCGAGGGAGTGGGAGTTGGAGGGTGGGGCGAGTGGTGCGGGGGTTGGGGCTGGGGCGGGGTTGGGGGCTGGGCTGAGGGCTGGGATGGGGATGGGGATGGGGATGGGGATGGGGGCGAATGCTGGGGTGAAGGATCCGGGGGAGCGGCGGAGGATCAAGGATCGGTTGCATCAGGCTTTGTCGTCGGTGCGGAATCGGTTGGATCGGATTCGGGATGAGTTGAGTGCGGCGCGGGAGTCGGAGTTGGGGAGGATTGTTTTTGCGCCGGGGCAGGAGGCTGGGATGCCGGCGGCTATGCGGCGGTTGGATGCTATGGCGGATAAGTTGAAGAGGCTGGTGGATGAGCGGCGGAGGGCTTTGGATGAGTTGGGTGCTGCGGGGAGGGCGGGGGCGGGGGGTTAAAGGCTTTTATTACGACCTTCGGCCATGGTGCTGACTGGTCGGTGGCGGTCGTTGGGTGGGGGGTGCTGTCAGGCTCCGAGAGCTGTTGCGGGGGTGGGGAAACCCAAGGTCAAAGGCCAGATCAAGGGCCAGTCAAGGTCAACTGCGCCTCCGGCGGCCCCTCCGGGGAGGGCCTCGCTCTGGAAAGAGTGGGGCCGGGCGGTTACCTTGCCCTTGGTCTGTGGTTCCGGTTTCGGTCCCGGCCTTTCCGTCGC
>NZ_BAAAQN010000140.1:0-1377 GCF_039531695.1 Catenulispora yoronensis | reverse complement strand
CAGGGCTTTTGCGTTCTCATGGGTTGGTTTGTATGCCTAGTAGTTTCAGGGTGTGGTTGCGGTGGTCGCGCATGTGGTCGGTGGCGGCGGCGATGTTGGTCCAGCCGGTGAGTTTGAGTAGGGCGATGGCTAGGTTGCGCAGGGTGGCCATGATGCGGGGTGTGGTGCCGGTGCGGATGCGGCTGGCGTCTTCGGCGAAGGTGACGTCGCGGGTGTGGTGTAGGGCTTCGATGCTCCAGTGGGTGCGGATGGCTTGGGCGAGTTGGTCTGGTCTGGCTTGGTCGCTGGTGAGGTCGGTGATGGCGTAGGCGGTTTGGGTGCTGGTGCGGCCGTTGATGGTCCGTTTGCGGACGATTTTGATGGCTTGGGTGGCGTGGGGGAAGTCCAGGTGTCGGGTGGGGGTGATGGTTTGTATCGTGCGTTGTTCGTGGCGGCCGTGGGCTGTGTCGGTGGTGGTGGTGCCGCTGGTGGTGTGGGCGCCGGCGGTGAAGGGCCATCGGAGTTGGCGTAGCAGGCTGGGCTGGTTGCTTTTGACGAGTAGCAGGTAGTGGCCGCCGGCGGTGACGATGGTGTGGGCGGTTTCGCGTTGGCAGTGCATGGCGTCGGCGGTGATGGTCCAGCCGGTGATGTCGATTTGGCGTAGGGCCTGGCGCAGGGCGGGGATTTCGTTGCTTTTGGTGCGGGTTTGTACTTGGGCTAGTACGGTGCCGGCGTCGGGGCGGTATACCGCGACCAGGTGGGGTGCCCGGTGCCCGGTTTGTGGTGTGGCGCCGCGCAGGGTTTTGCCGTCGGCGGCGGCCACGATCAGCGGGGCCGGGGTGTCGGTGCGGGCTTGTGGTGTCTGATCGTTGTGGCGCAGTAGTTCGGCCAGCCAGCTACCGAAGGCCTGGTCGACGGTGTCGCCGTCGAGGGTGGCGAAGGCGCGGGTGAAGGTGGTTGCGGTGGGGCGTAGGTGTCGGCCGGTGGCGCCCAGTGTGGTCAGGTGCAGGTCGTCGGCGCTGTGGGTGCGTCGGGCAATCGCGCTGATGGTTCGTGCTCCGGCCAGGACCGCGGTCAGCGCTGCGGCGAGCAGGAAGCCCAGCTGGTAGCGCCGCCCGGCGGCCCGACGCTGGTCCGGGATCTGTGCCAGCACCTCGGCCAGGGCTTGTGTCTGATCGTCGTCCAGGTGCACCGGGCCGGTGGCGGCGGCAGTGAACTGGTCAGAGATGGCCTGGATGAGCGAGGATGGCATGCGGGCACGGCTCCCTTGATCGTATGGCTTCGAGAACCTCGATCATCAGGGTCCGTGCCCGCTTTCATCAAGACTCTGCGAAAATCACACCGGCCACGCCCCAGGCCGACAAACTCGTACCACCAGACGAGAACGCAGAAGCCCTG
>NZ_BAAAQN010000139.1:0-1421 GCF_039531695.1 Catenulispora yoronensis | reverse complement strand
ATGCGAGCCTTGACACCGCCTGGGCGGCGCGATTGGCTACGCCCGCCGACGCGACAGTCAGTCATGATGGTCTGGGCACTGCGGCCTCGGGTCTGACCCGCGACGCGATCGACACCCCGGCCCTTCTTGCTTCGCCGGGGTTGTCCTACTTCCGATCTGTCGGCCCAGGGGTTGTGGTGCCGCTGCTCGCCCGGCACAGCCGGACGGGTGGATGTGACCTTATAGGAGCCTGGCCTAGAGGCCCCCTGACTGTCCTGTCCACCCACCCGACCGGCATGCCCGCCCCGCACTGTCAAGGTCGAAGGACGGACCACACCATCATGACGCACCCGCCCACGATGCAGCTGTTCGCCGGCGTGGACACCCACGCCGACACCCACCACGCCGCAGTGATCGACCAACTGGGCCGGCACCTGGCCGACGCCGGATTCCCCGCCACCACCACCGGCTACCACGCCCTGCAAACATGGCTAGCCCGAATCGGTGACATAACCGCCATCGGAGTGGAAGGCACCGGCTCCTACGGCGCCGGCCTGACCCGCCACCTGCACGCCGCCGGACTCACCGTGATCGAAGTCAACCGGCCCGACCGCAAAGCACGACGCAACCACGGCAAATCCGACCCGATCGACGCCTACGCCGCAGCCGCCGCCGTCGCCTCCGGCCGCGCCACCGCAACCCCCAAAACCGGCGACGGCACCGTGGAAGCCATCCGAGTATTGAAGATCGCCCGCACCTCGGCGGTGAAAGACCGCACCGCCACCATCAACCAAATCCGCACCCTGCTCATCACCGCCCAGGAATCCCTACGCACCCCCACCACACACCTGAACACCACCGCACTGATCACCCACCTGTCCCGGCTACGACCCGGAACCGACCCAGCCAACCAGCCACTCAACGCCACCAAAACCGCGCTACGGGCACTGGCACGCCGCTACCAACTCCTCCACCAACAAACCACCGAACTCGATAAGCAAATCGGCACCCTGATCCAAGCCACCAACCCCGAACTACTCCAGGTCTACGGCGCCGGCGTGGAAACCGCCTCACAACTACTCATCACCGCCGGCGACAACCCCCAACGACTGCGCACCGCCGCCTCCTTCGCCGCCCTATGCGGCGTCGCACCCATCCCGGCAACCTCCGGCAAAACCAGCCACCGCCACCGCCTCTGCCGCGGCGGAGACCGCCAAGCCAACCGCGCCCTACACACCATCGCCCTCACCCGCATGAGCCACGACCCACGCACCCGCGCCTACACCACCCGCCGCACCGCCGAAGGACTATCCAAAAAAGACATCATGCGCTGCCTCAAACGCTACATAGCCAACGAAATCCACCGCATCCTCACCCACCAAAACACCACACAACCAACCCCCACACCTTGACATAGGAGCATCGGAAAGACCGGAACCGAA
>NZ_BAAAQN010000138.1:0-1485 GCF_039531695.1 Catenulispora yoronensis | reverse complement strand
GCCTAATGATTCCCGGGAGCGAGTCCATGGGGCAGACTTCCGGGTTACAGCTGCCGGCTGGTGAGCACTGCATTGGCCTGGACTATCAAGTCCTAATCAAAGAACGTGCCCCAGCCGGTTGGCCGGGAGGGTTGATCGCTGATGGGATGTCGTGCCTGCCCGGGCCGGGCGTGAGCACTGGTTCATTAGGTCGCCGATGGTTCTCCCGCAGGCTGGCTCGCATGGATAGGTGACCGACCGACTGGGAGGAACGATGCGGCTGTTCATCGGCGATGACTGGGCCGAGGACCACCACGATGTGGAGTTGATGGACGAGCGCGGCAAACGCCTGGCCAAGGCCCGGCTGCCGGAGGGCGTGACCGGCGTGGCCAGGCTCCACCGGCTGGTCGCCGAGCAACTCGGCCAGGCCACCGAGGACGACGACACTCAGGTGGTGGTCGGGATCGAGACCGACCGGGGTCCGTGGGTGATGGCGCTGCTGGCCGCCGGATACACGGTGCTGGCGGTGAACCCGCTGGTCGCGGCACGCTACCGGGAACGCCGGGCGGTCTCGGGCGCCAAAAGCGACGCCGCTGATGCGCACATGCTGGCCGACATGGTCCGCACCGACGGGCACCAGCTGCGCCCGGTGGCCGGGGACAGCGACCTGGCCGAGGCGATGAAAGTGGTGACGCGGGCCCACAAAACCCTGATCTGGGAGCGGACCCGGCACACCCAGCGACTGCGGCACGCCCTGCGGGACTACTTCCCCGCCGCGCTGGACGCCTTCGACGACCTGGACGCCCCCGACACCCTGGAACTGCTGGCCAAGGCCCCGGACCCGGTATCGGCCGCCCGGTTGTCCCGGTCGCAGATCGGCGCCGCGCTCAAGCGCGCCCGCCGCCGCGACGCGGAAACCAAGGCGGCACGGATCCAGCAGGCGCTGCGCGCACCGCACCTGGGACAGTCCGCAGCGGTCACCGCCGCCTACGCCGCCTCGGTGCGCGCTTTGGCCGCCGTCCTGACCGTGCTCGACGCGCAGGTCGCCACCTTGCAGCAGGAGGTCGAAGCACATTTTGGCCTGCACCCGGCCGCTAGGATCATCATCTCCCAGCCCGGCCTGGGAGCGGTCACCGGCGCCCGGGTGCTCGCAGAGTTCGGCGACGATCCGCACCGCTACACCAGCGCCAAAGCCCGCAAGAACTATGCCGCGACCAGCCCGATCACCCGTGCTTCCGGCAAGAAGAGGGTGGTCGCCGCCCGATACGTACACAACGACCGGCTCATCGACACCCTGATGTTCCAGGCGTCCAAGGCCATCAACGTCTCACCCGGCGCACGCGCCTACTACGACAAACAACGCGCCCGCGGAGCCGGCTACAACGCCGCACTCCGCCAGGTCGCCAACCGCCTCGTCGGGATCCTGCACGGCTGCCTGAAAACCGGCACCCTCTACGACGAAGCCACCGCCTGGACAAACCAGCACGAACCCATCACCACTTGACA
>NZ_BAAAQN010000137.1:0-1522 GCF_039531695.1 Catenulispora yoronensis | reverse complement strand
CCTAGGCTGATCGACGCCCCACCACCGACTCCACCCCACCGCACCCCACCCCACCCCACCCCACCCCACCCCACCCCACCCCCGGTCCGCTCAACCACACAGGAAGCCAGAGCGACATGACCGCACGCACCGACATCAGCACCCTGGTGCCCGCGTCCGAAGCCCACCTCGGCGCCCGCGCCCGCATCATGCTGCTCGACCAGCCCCGGCACGCCCACGGCGGCCAGCTGGCCTTCAAACGCTATCTGCCGGAGCAGACCTTCCACGTCGACGCCCTCGCCCTCGACGCTCTCGGGGACCTCCCCGGCCGTGCCGGTCCCGACGCGATCTGGCTGCGCGAGCGCACCGCGTGGCCGCAGACGCTGGTCACCGAGGGACCGGATGTCGTCGGCTTCCTGATGCGGGCCATCCCCGCGGACTTCCACTTCAGTCAGACCTCTTCCTCCGGAACCGCCTACATCGTCGCGGAGTCTACTTACCTCCTCAACGAGGACCGGCTCCTTCAGGACCTCGGTCTGCTCACCTCCGACCGTGACCGGCTTCTCCTGCTGACCGACGTGGTCGACGCGCTTCAGCGGCTGCACCGTCTCGACGTCTGTGTCGGGGACCTGTCGCCGAAGAACCTGGTGTTCGCCCCCTCCACTCATCGTGCTTTCTTCGTGAGCTGCGACTCGATGCGGCTCGCGGGCGCCGATGTGCTGCCGCCGGTCCACACCCCGGGTTGGGAGCTCCCGGGGGACGAGGAGCCGGCCACCCGCAGCGCCGACATCTTCAAGTTCGGCCTGCTCGCCACGCGCATGATCGCCCGCAACCCGACCGAGCGGGATCCGTCGCGCCTGGGCCACATCTCCCCGCGTCTCGCCGCGCTGGCGAGCGCCACGCTCGGTGCCGACCCCGCCGGCCGGCCCACGCTCGACGACTGGATGCTCGAACTGAGGACGGCGGCGAGCTCCGCTTCAGCGCTCTCGCCCGAAGAGACGGTCAACGTCGCCCAGGTCCGTCCCCCGACCGCGCCGCCCTACAACCCCGACCTCCCACTCACCGTTCCCGCCGCCGACATCATCGGCGCACCGGCCCTCACCGTCCCGCTCGCGCCCGACGGCAGCACCCCCTCAGCCGCCTCAGCCCCCTCAGCCTTCTCAGCCCCCTCAGCCGCCGCACCCCCCTCACCCCCCAACCACCCCTCCCGCAGCCGCACCGCCCCGATCCTCATCACCAGCGCCCTCGTCCTGGCCGTCGGCGGCGTGGCCGCGGCGGCAGCCGCAGGCGTCTTCCGCAACACCTCCGGCTCCGTCGCGGCCAGCACCGTCACCGGCTCCCCGACCAACCCGACCGGCACCGCCACCCCCGCCGCGAACAGCGCCTCCGACTCCGCCGGCTCCCCATCTCCCACCGACACACCCACCGACTCCACCACCGACACCCTGACGGATTCCCCCACCCCGACCGACACCCCCACCGACACACCGACCAACTCCCCCACCGACTCACCAACCACCACCCCCTCCCCCACCCCACCACC
>NZ_BAAAQN010000136.1:0-1558 GCF_039531695.1 Catenulispora yoronensis | reverse complement strand
ACTCAGGTTTTCAGCATGCAGGCCAAAATCGTTCAGAGTTTTCCAGCGTTCAATTGCTTCATTAAACGCCGGACCACTGATGGTCACAGGGCCCTTTTTCAGTGATTCCAGTAAAGACAGGCGGCTGCAATCAGTTGGCCCCAGCAGCATCTCCAGCTGTGAACGCTGTTCGGCTGACGGTATCAGTGCCAGTTTGTTCCACAGGCGCAACGTCGCCTTTTCCCTTACCTCTGAAATCAACCGGGTCAGCGTAGTGGCTCCGGGGAGAATAATACGATGTTGCATAAGCCACCCTGTCGCCAGATCGAAAAGCAGGCCAGGACGTTCGTTGCTTATCCAGCTCCGGGTATATAAAAGGGCACTGTTGCAAAGTTAGCGATGAGGCAGCCTTTTGTCTTATTCAAAGGCCTTACATTTCAAAAACTCTGCTTACCAGGCGCATTTCGCCCAGGGGATCACCATAATAAAATGCTGAGGCCTGGCCTTTGCGTAGTGCACGCATCACCTCAATACCTTTGATGGTGGCGTAAGCCGTCTTCATGGATTTAAATCCCAGCGTGGCGCCGATTATCCGTTTCAGTTTGCCATGATCGCATTCAATCACGTTGTTCCGGTACTTAATCTGTCGGTGTTCAACGTCAGACGGGCACCGGCCTTCGCGTTTGAGCAGAGCAAGCGCGCGACCATAGGCGGGCGCTTTATCCGTGTTGATGAATCGCGGGATCTGCCACTTCTTCACGTTGTTGAGGATTTTACCCAGAAACCGGTATGCAGCTTTGCTGTTACGACGGGAGGAGAGATAAAAATCGACAGTGCGGCCCCGGCTGTCGACGGCCCGGTACAGATACGCCCAGCGGCCATTGACCTTCACGTAGGTTTCATCCATGTGCCACGGGCAAAGATCGGAAGGGTTACGCCAGTACCAGCGCAGCCGTTTTTCCATTTCAGGCGCATAACGCTGAACCCAGCGGTAAATCGTGGAGTGATCGACATTCACTCCGCGTTCAGCCAGCATCTCCTGCAGCTCACGGTAACTGATGCCGTATTTGCAGTACCAGCGTACGGCCCACAGAATGATGTCACGCTGAAAATGCCGGCCTTTGAATGGGTTCATGTGCAGCTCCATCAGCAAAAGGGGATGATAAGTTTATCACCACCGACTATTTGCAACAGTGCCATCCGCCTTACCCCGTCGAGTATCTCAGTCAGATAGTCCGGGTGCACGAGCGTCATTGGGATGATGATGTCCTGCGAGTAATTCCTTCGAATCTCCCTGACCGCCGCGATCGTAAGTCCCCTCCACAAGGGGAGATCCTGATAGTCTCCGCTCGCTGGCATGGGGACCGTTTCTTTCACCACGAACCCGATTTCCTCGGGGTCAAAGATCAGCGATTTGGAACGCCGATCGCGCAGCCGCTTAGCGAGCGTCGTCTTTCCGGCGCCGAAAGGTCCGTTGATCCAGATTATCATTGTCGACGGCCTCTAACCTGAAGGCTCGCAAGAGCGCTGGGCGGCTTCGTGTGCTGGCACGATCGGAGTGGCTCCGAAGTGCTTCTCA
>NZ_BAAAQN010000135.1:0-1637 GCF_039531695.1 Catenulispora yoronensis | reverse complement strand
GAGCCTGTTGTCTTTCCGAACGTGGCTGGTGGTGGGCCATGCTTTGGGGTGGTTCAGGGTTGATCGGTGCATGAGTGCAGGGCCTTCCGTGTAGCTCGATGAGTGTCTAAGTCCTCGAGCGGGAAGGCCCTGCTGGTTTATGTTCTACGGTGCTGCACCCGGTTTAGGCAACGAAGAGGGCTTCTCCGGCGTTTCGTGCGATTGTCTGGCTCATCGCTTCGGTAACGCCGGTGACCAGCCGGTGCGGACGCCGGTGTATCCGACGGATCTGACCGATGCGCAGTGGGCACAGGTCTTGCCGCTGGTGCCGGTGCCGGCGTGGATGGGCGGGCGGGGCGGCCGGCCGGAAGGCTACTGTCACCGGATCATGATCGATGCGATGTTGTATGTGGTGGACAACGGCATCAAATGGCGGGCGATGCCGGCCGATTTCCCAGGCTGGGAGGCGGTCTACCGGTTCTGGCGCCGCTGGCGTGACCAACACCTGCTGACGGTGCTGCATGATCGGCTGCGTCGTGCTTGCCGGGTGGCTGATGGACGCGATCCCGAACCCTCGGCGGCGGTGATCGATTCGCAGTCGGTGAAGGCCGCGGAGACGGTGGCAGCCACCGATCGCGGGTTCGACGCCGCCAAGAAGGTCAACGGCACCAAGCGGCATATCGCTGTGGACACCAGCGGGCTGCTGCTGGCGGTGATGGTCACCGGCGCCGATGTGCCAGACCGCGACCAAGGGCTACCGTTGCTGGCCCGGCTGGTGCAGGCGTGTCCGAGCGTGGCCAAGATCTGGGCCGATGGCGGGTATGCCGGGGCGCTGGTGACCATCGTCGCCGCCACCTTGCACCTGGTGTTGGAGATCGTCAGGCGTCCGGCCGGGGCTCGCGGTCTGGTGGTGCTGCCGCGCCGCTGGGTGGTGGAGCGCACCCTGGCCTGGCTCACCCGCGCCCGACGGCTGGCCCGGGACTACGAGCGCAGACCGGAAAGCCACGAGGCGATGGTGCAAGCAGCGATGCTGCCGGTCATGACCCGCCGCCTGGCGCGAAAGCCCCCGACGGCAACTCACTGAGCCAACCGGTGGCCACCAAACGCTTAAGCCGGTAACGCAACCCCTCCACCACAGACCTGGAGGACTCCCACCCCAGCGCTGCCGCCACCTGCCCGGCCCGCAACGGACCACCGGCATCAACCACCGCCTGCCACACCGACCGATACTTCACCGGAAGATCCACCCCGCCCATCCCGACCTGCCACATCGGCACCGATCCCCGACCAGCACCGGCGCCGGCATCAGCACCGGCTGCCGCGAGCACATCAACAGCCTGCAGCGCCGTACTGCCACGACCACCCTCGGCCAACACCGCGGCCAACGTCGCCCTGGTAATCACCGCGCGCTCCAGCTCCGACTCCGCCTCAGCCAACTCCACAGCCACCAGCCCCGCCCGCTCCCGCAACCCCTCCACCCGCGCCCGCACCGCCACCTCATACGCATCAAGCAACTGATCCACCGACACCACGACTGCCTCCCACAGAATCGGACCGACCCCCCACCCCGAAACTGCCACAAACAACGAACCCCCACACGCCCCAAGCACACCTATTTCCCCAGCTCAAAGACCCCGTTCGGAAAGACAACAGGCACT
>NZ_BAAAQN010000134.1:0-1654 GCF_039531695.1 Catenulispora yoronensis | reverse complement strand
CCGGCCCCGGGCTCCGGGCCGCGGCGCCGGCCGGACTCGCGCTGGCCCGGCACCGATTCCAGCTCGGCGGCCTGGGCCGCCGGGTCGAACTGCGGGGGCGCGGTGGCCAGCGGCCCGCCGGGATGCGGCTCGGCGCCACCGGCGGCCTGCTGGTGCTGCTGGTTGCGGCGCGGGCGCAGCCGCGCGGCGCGCCCGGCCGGGTGGTTCTGCGGGAAGTCGTCCTGCGGGACGCCGTCGCCGCCCGGGCCGCCGCCGGCCGCCGGGGTCTGGAACCGCGGCAGCCGGTCCACGCCCTCGCTGGCCGCGCCCACCACCACCGGGGTCAGCGAGCCCAGCATCTGGGTGGCCTCGTTCGGGCTGGCGCCCGGGATCACGCCGTCGTCCAGGGTGTCGGCGACGATGCAGGTGATGTTGTCCGGGCCGCCGGCCCGCAGCGCCAGCTCGATCAGCGCGTCCACCGCCTGCTGCGGGTCCTGGTAGGAGGCCAGGGTCTCGGCCAGGGTCTCCTGGGAGACGAAGCCGGACAGCCCGTCGGAGCACAGCAGGTAGCGGTCGCCGGCGTAGGCGTCGAAGGTGCCGATGTCGGCCTCGACCTGGGTGCGGCCGTCCAGGACCCGCATCAGCAGCGAGCGCTGCGGATGGTGGCCGGCCTCCTCCTCGGTGATCCGGCCCTCGTCGATCAGCCGCTGCACCCAGGTGTGGTCGGCGGTCATCTGCTCCAGCAGGCCGTCGCGCAGCCGGTAGGCCCGGGAGTCGCCGACGTGCACCATGCCGAACCGGCCGCCGGACCACAGCATCGCGGTCAGCGTGGTGCCCATGCCCTCCAGCTCCGGGCGCTCCACCACGATCGCCCGCAGCCGCTCGTTGGCGGCCACCACGGCGCCGCCGAGCAGCGCCAGGTCCGGCTCGCCGAGCGTCGGGTCCGGCGTGGAGCGCGGGCCGGGCTCGTGCGCGGCGATGTCGTGCGGGGAGATGTGCAGCGTCTCCTCGGCCGGGGAGGCGTTCGGTACCCCCGGGCCACCGGGCGCGCCGGGGGCGCCAGGGGGGCCGGAGCGCGGCTGGCCGCCGGGGCCGAGCACCGGCGACTCGCCGGTGGCGGACAGGTCGGCACCGCCGGGCGGGTCGCCCGGCGCCCCGTCCAGCCGCGCCACCGTGGCCATCACCACGGCGCTGGCCAGCTCACCGGCCGCGGCGCCGCCCATGCCGTCGGCGATCGCCAGCAGACGCGGGCCGGCGTAGCCGGAGTCCTCGTTGCCCTCCCGGATCAGCCCGACATGGGAGCGGATCGCGTACCTGAGCACTAGAGCCATCTGGCACCTCTCCTTATCCCTATGCGCGCAATTCGAGCACGGTCTTGCCGATGCGGATCGGGACGCCGATCGCCGCCACGGTGGGCGCGTTCAGCTTCGTCTGCCCCAGGAAGGTGCCGTTGGTGGAGCCCAGGTCCTCGACTATCCACTGTCCGGAGGCGTCCGGGTAGAGCCGGGCGTGCCGGCTGGAGGCGTAGTCGTCGTCGAGCACGATGGTCGAGTCGTGGGCGCGGCCCATCGTGACCTGTTGGCCGCTGGTGATGTTCACCGTGGTGCCGGCCAGCGAGCCGCCGACCACCACCAGGCGGGTGGGCAGGGGCGCGCCGCCGCGGCGCTGGCCGGGG
>NZ_BAAAQN010000133.1:0-1703 GCF_039531695.1 Catenulispora yoronensis | reverse complement strand
TGTCAGTCCCCTGCCTGGGTTTTTGGTTCGTTCCCCTCGGTCACGTCGGCAGGGCTTTGCCTACAGTGCCGCCGACCGGGTGTCCAGTCCACGCTGTACGCAACCGCCGCCAACACCTCAAAAGCAAGCGCGTGGACTTTACACCCGGGCGGCGGCGCTGTACCCGTAGGGCTGCCGACGGGACCGAGGGGAACGAACCCCCACCTCACCAACCGCCAGCGCAGAGACTGACCAGACCCCCCTATGGAGCCGGCGCCAGTTCCCCGAGGGATCCGAGGCCCCCGCCGGAGGCGCCTGCCTTACCCAGCTTTTGACTTTGCCGCATCGACCCCAATCGCAGTCCACTTATACGATACCCTGCCGCAAAACAGGACACTCCGGCGGGACGAAACCACCCCAGCACCCCGCCAGACGGCGAGGTAGCACCGGCATGAACCTCGGCACGAACACCGCCGACCCGCCCGCGACGGAACAGCCGGGCAACTCGTTCCGATATCTGTACTGGCGCCTGTCCGAGAAGGAGTTCCAACAACTCTGCGGAGCACTGCTTCGCCACAAGTACGGGCATGTGACCTGCTATCCGGTCGGCATGGCCGACGGTGGGATCGACGCGATCTCCTTCACCCCCACCCCCACCACCGCCACATCAACCCCGCCCAACGCGCCCTCACCCCCCAACGCGACCACAACCAGTCCACCCAACGCGCCCTCACCCCCCAACGCGACCACAACCAGCGCCCCCACCACCATCTACCAAGTCAAATGGACCACCAAGCTCCTCCAAAACCCCGAAACCTGGCTGTCCCGCACCATCGAATCCGAACGCCCCAACATCCTCCGCCTCATCAAAGACCACCACGCCTCCCGCTACATCATCATGACCTCCGTCGCCGGCACCCCGGCCGCCATCCAACGCCTCGAAGCCAAGCTCCAGGACTACAGCGCCCAGCTCGGCATTCCCATCGAATGCTGGTGGCAGGCCGACATCGACGCAGAGGTCGATGCCGCGCCCGACTCCATCAAGTGGTCATATCAAGAGATGCTCGCCGGCAGCGACGCCATCAGACACCTGCTCCACTCCGACCCACCGCACCTCCACCGCGCCTCCCTCTCCCTCTCCGACTCCGACTCCCCCTCCCCCACCCCCACCGCTCGCACCCGCGACATGATCCTCCGCGTCATGGCCACCCAATGGCGCGAAGACTCCAGGGTCAAATTCTCCCAAGTCGAAATGGACGGCGTCAGCATCGTCGACCTCTTCATCGACGTCCACCTCTCCGTCGGCAAACACCAGCCTGTCTCCTTCGGCTACCGCGAGCAGGAAATCGCTGACGAAGCCCAAGAGTCGCTGAACGCCATCGACTACCTCCTCCGCCCCTACATACGCCGCGCATTCCTCCTGGGCGTCCCCGGCCAAGGCAAATCAACTCTCGGCCAATACCTCTGCCAAATACACCGCGCGGCCCTCCTCCCCAACCACGACACCTCGGGCTACCCGCACGTCGACGAACCCATGTTCCCGCTGCGCGTCGACCTGAAGGACTACGCAGCCTGGCTCTCCGGCTCCGACCCCTTCGACTTCGCCCCCACCGACCTCACCCCCTCACCACTCCCCATCCCCGCAGCCACCCCCACCCCCACCCCCACCCCCACCCCCACCCGCACCCCCACCGGTGCCAGTACCAGCACCCGCGCCGGTGCCT
>NZ_BAAAQN010000132.1:0-1737 GCF_039531695.1 Catenulispora yoronensis | reverse complement strand
CCTGCCCTAACTCCACAGCAAGCTACTGACCTGCACGCCGCCTACAAGGCCACACACCCCGTCGGCGCCACCGCCAAAACGCACCCCGTACATGCACGCATCCTCACCGCGATGATTACAGTGCTGGACGCCGATCTCGGCCGTGCAACCACTGCACGAGCAGTCGCCACACTGCTAGGCGTCGACGAGCAGACAGTGCGGTGCTGGGGCAGCCGTACCTGGCAAGACCAACAACTGCCAGCGCCTAATGCTGACCGGACCACGCTCACCCCCGGCCAGCTTGACGAAATCCGCAGAGCCTACAAAGCCATCCCACGGACACATAGTGGGCGCCGCATCACCACCAGCAGGGAGGGGGCATCATTCCTGGCCCGGCTTGCGACTCTGAAGGCACAGAGCCCGCTCATCACCTCGCAGGCATTCCATCAATCCGTTGCCGAAACAGTCTATGCCAGCCCTCGCACAGTCGCGGCATGGCTGGCCCTCGCCAGTAGAGCCGGACAACCTCCTGCCGGGCTGAACACCTCTGAAGCAGCCGCCCTGCGAGAAGCCTACGAAATGATACCCCTGACCTATCGGGGCGACCGCAGTATCACCTGTATCGAAGGCACGTTACTGCGGGCAATGCTCTCGGTTCTGGAGGCTGACAGGCGTCGGATCTTCCGGCGGGACAAAAATCCGAGCCGCCTGATCGCCGAAGCCCTCGATATCAGCGAGGGTAAAGCAAAACTTCTACTCGCGTGCAGCCACCGCCCACTCCCTACAGACCTGGACCCGAATCCATCCCCCGGAGTCCCCATGCTCAGCGCGGAACAAATTCACAGCCTGAAACAACTCTACCGGTGCGTGCCACGCACCAGTAGAGGACTCTCTATCCACACACCTGAAGGTCGGGCGCTGGCCACCGCACTCCACAAGCTGGGGTCCGAATACCCACTCGGAGAGCTCGACTGCATGGTTGCCGAGTGTCTCCAGGTTTCAGCTATTACCGCACGCAAATGGCGACTTGTGGGCAAACCCTTACATGTAACGCGGCGACCTGGCATCGACAGGAATTCGCAGTTGCCGACTGTAGACAAAGTAGGCGCGCTCCAAGAAATCACCAAAATCATCAACGCTTTAGTGGCGAGACGTCATACAGAAGGCCTGTCGCAGGCGCGACTTGCACAACTGCTAGACCTATCGACCAACGCCGTAATTGACATGGAAAACCAGAACAGCGCGCAGGGCCCCGCACTGATTCACCTGATTTCCTGGACACACAGTTTAGGGCTTCGCATGGTCATCATCGACGACCAAGGTCACCAACTGCATGAGCCGCTGATCCAAAAGCCGGGGGAAGGACGGGCCGCATTCGAGGTGCGACGATTCGCGGTTACGCTCCGCAAGGTTCGCCAGAGCGACCCCCGGCAGCCAACACAAGCTACGGTTGCACGCCAAGCCGGTGTGGGACTCTCGTCCATCAGGCATTGGGAATGCGGCGTCACGAAGCCTCGAATGGCAGGATTTATCCGATGGACTCTCGCACTGGAATGCAGAATAGAGCTACAGCGGCGATGATCCGGTTGTTCATCGGCCAGGCCAGGCCGGGCCGGGCAGAGGCCGGGTGGCCCAATTCCGCCTCAGAACTCGCTGGCGCAAGGTGGGTGCAAGGTTCGCACCCGGCCCCTTGCGCCTGCCGACAATGTCGTGACGTCATCACCACCGCGCCCGGCACCGTCCCGCTGTTCGCAGCCG
>NZ_BAAAQN010000131.1:0-1916 GCF_039531695.1 Catenulispora yoronensis | reverse complement strand
GCAAAAACGGCCTCAAGGCGTTTCTGACGGGAAACCGGTAAAACAGGCAACAAACCCCCCGAAAACCCGCCAGAAACGCGCAGGCTCTGTTTTTACGGCATGCATGAGTATGCGCGCAAGTGCATAGCGCGGAAATTCACACCATTCAGCCAGGGGAAGTCCTGTTTCCGGCGTTCTTCTCCTCCGAAAACGGTGAACGGGGACGCAATTTATTGCGTGGCCGTGAAGCGTTGCCGGCGCAGCCGGAAAACCGGTTTTCAGCACGTTCAGGAATCGGGTTCGTCGACGGCCGGCAATCACGTTATGGCAAGTCGCCGGACGACTCACCACACGATTCACCGGCGATTCGAATCGTGAATTGAATCAAGAGTCACCATGAGCAAAAAACACCCAAAGTGATGAATTGAATCAAGAGTCGATTCATCATAACAATATGATAATAAAGCGTGATTCACATATGAATCGTGGGCAATTCGTCAGCGATTCGCCATAGAGTCGTCCACGACTTGGATCTGCACTTTGTAACACATCACCGCACATTTATTTTTCATTAACCCATTGTTGTAAATAAGGAATCTGCAAAATTTTAATTTTGCGTGGGGTGTGGGTATTTTTAGTGGTGAGGAGCGTTCAGAGATCTGGCGATTTTTGGGAAGGTTCAGGAACTCCCCGGGATCGCCGGAGAGCAAAACTGAAACATGGCAGGATCAGGATTTTTTCCAGAATTTCCACCACGGAGAATGAGCCGGTGAAGAGGGGTCGTGCTTGTGCTCCAAAAGCTGCATAGCCTGGCGAAGGGAATCAATATGCTCATCGCGTGCTTTAACAGCCCCTTTAAGACCATCGTTTTCAGCTTCAAGTAAAGCGATTCTATGTTGTAAATCATGTAAACCAATGGTGTTAACCTCTGTAGAAATTGCGTCACTTTTTACATCATATTTTACAGTATCAGTTACACCATCAAGAGAACCAAACACCCTAATAAGCTCGGATACATCAATAACTTTAATATCCTTCCCGTGCTTTACAACAGAGGTATAACTTAACTTCCCGCTGTTAATCATCTTGTAAATAGTGGGACGACTAACCTTAACAAGCCGTGCAGCTTCACTAATAGACACTCTGGCCATCAGTTACCATCCTGTAATGAATCCAGTCTCGAGGAGAGTGTACGGAAAAGATGCTCTGCATCATCGTGGAGTTTCTCACAAAGGTCGGCCTCAGCATCAAGATCAAGCTCGTTAAGCTTCTCCAGCAGGAGCAGAGACTGATTCTGGATGAATTTAGCCATGTTCAGCGCCGTTTTCTGTTGTTTCGTCATAAGAGGCCTCAGAGCGTCAGTGCTCAGTGTAAAACCTGTCTCTTTTCCGCTTCCTCGCTCACTCAGTCGCTACGCTCCTGCCGTTCGACTGCGGCGAGCGGCAGGAGCATGCATAGAAAAGCTCGAGAAAACCGAGCGGTCAAAGGAGGAAAAAAAGGAAAGGCCACGGCGTTGCCGTTTTTCCATAGGCTCCGCCCCCCTGACAAGCATCGCAGAAACGGACGCTCAAATCAGTGGTGGCGAAACCCGACAGGACTATAAAGATACCAGGCGTTTCCCCCTGGCGGCTCCCTCGTGCGCTCTCCTGTTCCTGCCTTTCGGTTTGCCGGTGTCATTCCGCTGTTATGGCCGCGGTTTCTCATTCCACGCCTGACACTCAGTTCCGGGTAGGCAGTTCGCTCCAAGCTGGACTGTATGCACGAACCCCCCGTTCAGTCCGACTGCTGCGCCTTTTCCGGTAACTTTCAACTTGATTCCAAACCGAAAAGACACGACAAAGCGCCACTGGCAGCAGCCATTGGTAACGGTGTCGCAGAGCAGAGTTAACGAGAGTTCTTGAAGTGGCTGCCTAAAAACGGCTACACTGGAAGGACAG
>NZ_BAAAQN010000130.1:0-1936 GCF_039531695.1 Catenulispora yoronensis | reverse complement strand
GGGCTTTGCCTACAGTGCCGCCGACCGGGTGTCCAGTCCACGCTGTACGCAACCGCCGCCAACACCTCAAAAGCAAGCGCGTGGACTTGACACCCGGGCGGCGGCGCTGTACCCGTAGGGCTGCCGACGTGACCGAGGGGAACGAACCCCCACCTCACCAACCGCCAGCGCAGGGACTAGATGTACCGACCTATGGAGCCGGCGCCAGTTCCCCGAGGGATCCGAGGCCCCCGCCGGAGGCGCCTGCTTTGCCCAGCTTTTGACTTTAATCCGCTCTTGACATACTCAGCTTCCAACTGGCTTCCGACCACCCCCACCCCCGTAAACTCCCACCAGTGTCGACCACCGTCCCCCCCGCCCCCACAGCCCCCACCACCCCCCACCCAGGCGCCACCATCTGGCTCACCGGCCTCCCCAGCGCAGGCAAAAGCACCATCGCCTCAGCCCTCGCCCTCCGCCTCCGAGCCCACCGCCACCACGTCGAAATCCTCGACGGCGACGCCCTCCGCCGCACCGTCTCCGCCAACCTCGGCTTCGGACGCGCGGACCGGGAAGCCCACGTCCACCGCGTCGGCGGTCTCGCGGAAACCGCCGCCCTCAACGGTGCGATAGCGCTGGTCCCCGTAATAGCGCCCTATGCGATCAGCCGCGACCGAGTCCGTCGCCGCCACGCCGCAAAACACATCCCATTTCTCGAAATCCACGTGGCAACTCCCCTCGCAGTCTGCGCACGCCGCGACGTAAAGGGCCTCTACGCCCGCCAAGCCGCAGGAGAACTCTCCGGCCTCACCGGCGTGGACGACCCATACGAGCCCCCAACCTCCCCCGACCTGCGCATCAACACTGAGCACGAACCAGTCTCAACCTCAGTCGCCACAGTCTGGCGCCTGCTCGCCTCACGCGGACTCATCGCAGCCTAATCAGGCCACCACCCACCACCCACCGCTCGCCACGTCCGAATCCCGCCAGCCCTGCCCCCCACCCCGCCCAAAAATGTCGTCATGGAATCACTCACCCCCGACCTCACCCCCGAACTCGACACCCACGGCTGCGCACTAACCCCCCGCCTCCTCACCCCCACCCAATGCACCACCATCCAAAATCTCTACGACGACCCCACCCACTTCCGCACCACCGTGGACATGGCCCGCCACCGCTTCGGCTCCGGCCAATACCGCTACTTCACCCACGACCTCCCCCAACCCATCGCCGACCTCCGCACCGCCCTCTGGCCCCACCTCCTCCCCATCGCCCGCGACTGGGCCGACCGCCTCGGCCGCCCAGCACCATGGCCCGACAACCTCACCGACTGGCTCGACCAATGCCACGCCGCCGGCCAGTCCCGCTCGGCCCAAATCCTGCTCCGCTACGGCCCCGGCGACTGGAACGCCCTCCACCGCGACCTCTTCGGCGACATGGTGTTCCCCCTCCAAGTAGTCATCGGCCTCAACGACTACGGGGTCGACTACACCGGCGGCGAGTTCCTCCTCGTGGAACAGCGGCCCCGCGCCCAATCCCGCGGCACCGCCACCCCCCTCCCCCAAGGCCACGGCCTGGTCTTCACCACCCGCGACCGACCGGTCCGCAGCGCACGCGGCTGGTCGGCCGCGCCGGTCCGGCACGGTGTCAGCACGGTGCGCTCGGGACGGCGGTATGCGCTTGGTCTTGTGTTCCACGACGCCACCTAAACCCCCAACCCCAAACCCCAAACCCCAAAACCAAGCCCAAGACCCAAAACCCAAGACCCAAGACCCAAGACCAAGCCCAACCCCAAAGCCCACCCCAAACAACCACCCCCACACCCCAACTCGCGCACCCGCACACACCCCACCCAGGTACGGGCACGAACGAGCGCGCCCCTACGGCGCCAAGACCCAAGCCCCCCATCCGTACAACCCCGCCCTAATTCGAATTCCCAATCCCCTCCCAATTCCCA
>NZ_BAAAQN010000129.1:0-3880 GCF_039531695.1 Catenulispora yoronensis | reverse complement strand
TGGTGCCGAGGTCGTCGTTGTTGGGGAAGGCCGCGGAGGTGGGGGTGTCTTTGTAGAACTGGTTGAGCATGCGGTTGACGACGGATTGGGTGTGGGAGGGTGCGCCGGTCCAGTTGTAGAACCAGGGTGTGCCCAGGTCGAATTCGTTGGACAGGAAGGACTGGTTGCCGTTGGAGCCGTCCATGGTGGTGAAGAAGCTGTCCAGCAGCGAGTTGGTGGCCGAGTTGCCGCCCAGCAGCTTGGCCTCGGCGGGCTGATCGAAGGGCACGACGAAGCGGTACTGGGCTGCAGTGCCCTCGATGAAGCCGTTGGAACTGGTCGGGGTGATGCTGACGAAGTCGCCGTTGGCGTTCGTCGGGTTGATCAGGCCGTTGCCGGTGTTGAAGATGTGCTTCCAGTTGTTGGCCCGGGCGTTGAACTTCGTGGCGTTGGCCGAGTCGCCGAGGGTGGCGGCGAAGCGGGAGAGGGCGAAGTCGGCCTGGTCGTATTCGAGGAGGCTGGCGGCCGAGCCGTGTACGTTGCAGCAGCCGAGGTTGCCGTTGTACAGATCGTCCGGCAGGTAGCCGTAGGTGTTCTCCAGTGTGGTGCCGCGGCGCACGTTGTTGTCCGTGGTGGCTTCGTGGAGCATGTCCGACAGTGCGGTGGCGGTGTCGAAGTTGGTGGCGCCGAAGGCGTAGTAGTTCGCCAGTGCGGCGGTCGCCGGGTCGCCGGCCATCACCCAGTTGTAGAAGTTCATGAAGCCCCACTGCGGGAACGTGCCGCCCTGGGCGTAGTCGTTCACCAGCGACTGGGCTATGTCAGAGGTCTGGGTCGGCGCGACCAGTGCTGAGAGTTGGGTCTGGGCGTGATAGACGTCCCAGCCGGAGAACTGGTCGTACTGGCCGTGGCCGGACGCGGCCGTGTGCACGGCGTTGTCGAAGCCCATGTACTGGCCGTTGACGTCGCTCACCAGGTTCGGGTGCAGCAGCACGTGGTACAGCGAGGTGTAGAACAGCTGTTGCTGCGCCGCGGTGCCGCCTGCGATCTGGACCTTGTTCAGCAGGGTGTTCCAGCTGTTGTGCGCCGCGGTCTGGGTCGCGTTGAAGTCGAAGCCGGTGTTCTCCGCGGTCAGGTTCGCCTTGGCGTTGGCGGCGCTGACGAACGACAGACCGACCTTGGCCTGCACCGCGTGGTTGGAGCTGGCGTTGAAGGTCAGGAACACCGAGTTCGGGCCGGGCTGGCCGGTCTCGGTGATGATCTGCGAGGCGGTGAACGGCTGGTCGAAGACCATGTCGAAGCGGACCGTGTAGCTGCCGGCCTCACCGCAGAAGTTGCCGCTGGTGGCGGTGCCGGTGACCTCGTTGGTGCCGACGATCTGCGCCGAGGTGGCCGAGGTGCCGTTCTGGCTGTCCATCAGCTTGATCAGGACGTCGGCCTGGTTGGTCGACGGGTAGGTGAAGCGGGCCATGCCGGTGTGCGGGGTGGCGGTCAGCTCGGTCTTCACCGCGCTGGAGCCGGTGGTCACGGTGTAGTAGCCGGCGTTGCCGACCTCGCCGGTGTGCGACAGCGGCTCGGTGTGCACGCCGGGGTCGCCGGAGGGCAGGGCGCCGGTCATCGGCAGGATCGGCACGTCGCCCATCGCGCCGCAGCCGGGGCCGGCCATGTGCGTCAGCGAGAAGCCGCGGGTGGAGGTGGCGCCGTAGTCGTAGCCGCCGCCGTCGTTGCGGCTGCCGTTGGGGGAGTCCGGGCTCCACTGGACCATGCCGAACGGCACGTCGGCGCCCGGGAAGTCGTTGCCGCCGCCGCTGGTCATCACCAAGGTGTTGACCGTCGAGGCCGGGTCGGCGACGAAGCCGGCGGCGTGCGCGGCGCCGGTGCTGAGGACGGTGCCGGCGGCGGTGGCGGCGGCGAGCAGGACCGTGGAGGTGATCAGGGAGGTGATGCGGTGGCGGTGGGGTCTGTGGCTCGGACCGGTCACGGTGTCTCTTCTCTCGGGGAGGACTGACAGAGGAGGACTGACTGGCTGATTGTGAACGTTCACAGCGCACCGGGGATTGTCTGGCTCCTGAGATGAGTTGTCAATGGGCACGAGGGGGATTTGAGCCTGGTAACGTTACCTGGCAGGTGTGGTAACGGGAGTGGTAGAGGGAGTCGGTAGGGAGTCAGAGGGAGTCAGAGGGAGTGGGGAGCCGGGAGTTGGGAGACAGGGCGCGAGGGCGGGAGGGGTGATGGCGGAGCGGCCCACGATGAAGGATGTGGCGCGGGCGGCCGGGGTGTCTTTGATGACGGTGTCGCGGGTGGTGGCCGGGGAGGCGGGGGTGGCGCCGCAGACGGCGGCGCGCGTCGAGGAGGCCATCAGGACGCTGGGGTATCAGCGCAACGACATCGCGCGGAATCTGCGGCGCAAGGCCCAGGACTCGCGGACCATCGGCTTGGTGGTCGACGATCTGGCCAACCCGTTCTTCTCGGCGCTGGCGCGCTCGGTCGAGGACGAGGCCTACCGCCGTGGGTTCCTGGTGCTGGTCGGCAGCACCAACGACGATCCGCGGCGGGAGCGCGACGTGGTCTCCGCGTTCTGCGCCCGCCAGGTCGACGGCCTGGTGCTGGTGCCGACCGGCGGCAACCGGGCCTTCTTCCGCGCACAGATGGCGCGCGGGGTGAAGGTGGTCTGCGTCGACCGGCCGGCCGCCGGCTTGCCCGTGGACTGCGTCGCCGTCGACAACCGTGCCGGGGCGGGCACCGCGGTCCGGCATCTGCTCGTCCACGGTCACCGCCGCATCGCGTACCTGGGGGACCGCCAGGAGATCTGGACCCAGCGGGAACGCTTCGCAGGGTACGAAGAAGCACTGGCCGCCGCCGGGCTCGCGGTCGACACGGCGTTGGTACGCCACGGTCTGCGCGGACACCAGGAAGCGGCCGCCGCGATCGGCGAACTGATGGCCTCCTCCGCACCGCCAACCGCGCTGTTCTCCGGCAACGACCTGGTGACACTCGGCGCCGTCGAGGCCGGGGCATCCCGGCGCTTCGCCCTGGTCGGCTTCGACGACTTCCTGTTGGCGGACAAACTGAATCCGCCGGTGTCGGTGGTGAGTCAGGACCCCGCCGCGCTAGGGCGGACGGCTGCGCAGCTGCTGTTCGGGCGGATCGACGGGGACGACGCGGCGCCGAGGTCGGTGGTGTTGGAGACGCGGTTCGTGGATCGGGGGTCCGGGGGGAAGGTGGGGGAGATGGCGGAAGCGGCGAAGGTGGTGGAGGTGGCGGGGACAGGGAAGGTGGCGGAGGTAGCGGAGCTGGCGGGGACAGGCGAGGCGGGGGAGTGATGAGGCCCAGCCGGTGCCGGGCCCGCCGGCGGTGTCGCGTCAACGAGAACCGCGACACCGCTCGGCGAGCTGCTCAGGGGCCGTCCGCTGTTTGCGCCGGGGTGGCACGCGCGGCGCTGGGCTCAGCCTCGGGTTCAGCCTTGGGCGCAGCCTTCGAGAGTATGCCTACGACAGCGCCGACCAACAACCGGTGGCCGAGGCGTGAGCCGGGTCCAGCGTGTTGACTGTCTCGGGCAGCGCGATCTTGTCGGTGGTGCCGATCGCTACGTGCTCCGAGAGGTTGACGGGGCAGAGGTCCTGGGGCGGCAGGTTGCGCATGTCGCAAAAGTCAAGAGCCAGGCAAAGTCAAAAGCTGGGTAAGGCAGGCGCCTCCGGCGAGGGCCTCTGATCCCTCGGAGAACTGGCGCTGCTCCATAGGGGGGTGGCTGCTAGTCCCTGCGGCGGCGGTTTGTGAGGTGGGGGTTTGTTCCCCTCGCTCACGTCGGCAGCCCTACGGGTACAGCACCGCCGCCCAGGTATCAAGTCCATGCCGCTGCGGTGATGGTTGTTGGGCTGCGGTTGGGCTTGCATGAACTTGACAC
>NZ_BAAAQN010000128.1:0-4665 GCF_039531695.1 Catenulispora yoronensis | reverse complement strand
CCGCCGGTCCGGGCGCCGCCGGACCGGCCGGGCCCATCGCGCACCGCCTCGCCGCGCGGCTCGCCGCCGCCACCACCGTCACCACCGGCACCACCGTCACCACCGGCACCACCGTCGGCACGGTCGACGACGTCATCGCCGCCTCCGCCGCCTCCGCCTCCGGCGGTCGCAAGCGCCGCCCGCCGGAGGTCCCGGGCCGCCTGATCGTCCTGACCTCCGGCACCACCGGCGCCCCCAAAGGCGCCTACCGCTCCAACCCGCCGGGCCTGGCCGCCGCGGCCGCTCTGCTGTCCCGCATCCCGCTGCGGTCCTGCGAATCGGTCCTGGTGACCACGCCCCTGTTCCACATGTGGGGCCTGGCAGCCTTGCAGATCGCCATGCCGCTGCGCGACACCCTGATCCTGCAACGCCGCTTCGAACCCAAGGCGGCGCTCCAGGCCGTCGCCGACTTCGGCTGCTCGGTGCTGTTCGGCGTCCCCGTCGTCCTGCAACGGATCCTGGAACTGCCGCCCGGCCTGCGCGACGCCTACGACACCTCCACCCTGCGCGTCGTCGCCACCTCCGGCGCCGCGATCCCGTCGCCGGTCGTCACGGCGTTCATGGACGTCTTCGGCGACGTCCTCTACAACTTCTACGGCTCCACCGAGGTCTCCTGGGCCGCCGTCGCCGACCCCGGCGACCTCCGGATCGCCCCCACCACGGCCGGCCGCCCGCCGCTGGACTCGCGCCTGAAGGTGCTCGACGACCACGGCGCGACCGTGCCCCGGGGCGTCACCGGCCGCATCTTCGTCTGGAACGACATGCTGTTCGCCGGCTACACCACCGGCAGCACCAAGGAGTACCGCGCCGGCTTCATGGCCACCAACGACCGGGGCCACATCGACTCCTCCGGCCGCCTGTTCGTCCACGGCCGCGACGCCGACATGATCGTGTGCGCGGGCCAGCGGCTGTTCCCCCGGGAGGTCGAGGATCTGCTGGCGGCGCTGCCGCAGGTGCGGGAGGCGGCGGTGGTCGGCGTGCCGGACGGCGACCTCGGCCAGTGCTTCGCCGCCTACGTCGTGCCGAGGCCGGGCGCGGAGCTCTCGGCGGCCCGGGTGCGCGAGGTGGTGGCCCGCCACCTGGCGGCGGCCGCGGTGCCGCGTGACGTCGTGTTCGTCGACGTCCTGCCGCGCAACGCCACGGGGAAGGTCATGGTGCGGGACCTGCCGCCCTCACTGGCGGGGGCCTGAGCTGCGGCCGGTCCGCGCCGCCCACCCCGCCAGGGCTCATCAGAGCCCTGACGGGCACCTCGGCCGTCAACCCCCCGTCAACCCACCACCACCGACTCCGACCCCACCCCGGTCCCCGTAGCCGGATGGCGCGCCCGCCAGGTGCGCGCCATCCGGCCGCTTCTCACCCTTGCCCGCCCCGACTCCCGCCTATCCGCGTCGTCGCCGAATCTCAACCTTTGATCGAGTGACCGAGGCCGCCCCGATCCCCGCGAGCACCGGCACGACCACCACGGTGCCGATCAGGAACCACCACGGGATCGCCAGGTAGCTCTGTGCGTGCACCGCGCGCGACACCCCCAGGAAACCTCCGCGCGCATCGGCGGCCGACTGCACGAAACTGTGGGACCGCGCCTCGATGATCGCCACCGCGGGCACGAGTCCGGTCGCCGACCCCAATACCGTACCCAGCACAGCCGTGATCGTGGCCTGTGATCCCGCCAACGTCCGCCGCACCCGCGGCCGGGCCCCGACCGCCGCCAGCGTCTCCAGATCGGCCTCGCTGTCGGTGATGGCCAACCCGGTGGCGATCGCCGCCGCGCCCAGCGTCACGAACGCCGCGACCGCCGCCAGCGCCAGCATCGCGGTGTCCTCGCCGCCCTGATAGCCCCGCTCCACCTTCAACAGCGCGGTGGTGCCCAGCGACTCCGCGGCGGCGTTGGCCCGCTCCTCCTCGGCGCGCGTCGGCATCCGGGTCGTGTCGAACAGAATCATCGACGGCACATACTTCGCACCGTATTTGTCGGCCACCGCCTGCGGAATCAGGGCCCGCACGCCGCTGACCGCGCTATGGTCCTTGGCGCTCGCCACAGCCGCGGGCAGCGTGGTGTCGGCAGGCGCGGGACCGGAGCAGTACGGACCGAACTGCTTGCGCAGCTCCTCGGGCATGTCCGCACCGTCCGGCGGACACGAGCGCTGGAGCGCGACGGTCGCCTTCCCCTGCCCGGTCACCGGATCGAACCCGTCCAGGTCGTAGCGGTTGAACACCACCATCCCGCCCTCGGCGAGCACCTTCTCGGCGGCCGGATCCACGGTGCCGGTCAACGCCCGCAGCGTCGCCGCGTCCCCGGGCACCACCTGCCCGCCGGAGAACGCCGCGGTACACCGCGGATCGGCCTGGATCATCGACTCGCCGTCCGCCCCGGCCGAGATCGGCGCGCTGTTGGCGCCGAAGAACGGACAATCATTCCCGGGCGTGCGCTTGACCACCACCCTGATCGGCACGAAGCCGTTGAAGTCCTGCGACATGACCACCGCCGCCGACCGCACCGGCAGCGTGGCCCCGATCGCCGCGATCGCCTTCCGCGAATCCACCGGCTGGGCATCCGGACCGGTGTCCAGCCCGTCGAACCGCATCCCGGCCCGCGATCCGGCCGCCGACTCGTTCGCCGCGGCCCACCCGAACATCAGCGCCACCTGCCCCGGACGCAAAGTGCTGTGATACTGCGCCCGCCCCCGGGCATCCTCAGTGGCCAACAACGTGGCCACCGCCGTGGACCCGGCCACAGCGGCCAGAATCGCCGCCACCGCCGGCGCCGTCCGCCCCCGATTCCGCGCACTGTCCCGCAACGCCATCCGCCCGGTCAACGGCAACGCCCGCCCGAACTTCCCCACCAAGGCGACCACCATCGGCGTACAGGCCACCACCCCCAACTCCGACACCGCGATCCCGGCCACCAACGGCACCGTGTGAATCCCCGGCTGGAACACCGCGTACCCGGTCGCCGCCACCCCACCTCCCAGCACCAGCACCCCGAGCGAGGCCAACCTCCACGGCACCCCCCGCGCCCCCCGCCGCCCCCCGGTCAACGCCTGCAACACATGCTGCCGCGCAGTGATGATCGCCGGAATCAGCGCCGCGATCAACCCGGTGACCACCCCCAACACCGCCGCCAGCGCCAACTCCGCCAACGACACCCGGAACGCCCCGGGCTCCCGATGCGTCAGCCTCACCGCCTCCGGAAGCGCAAGCCGGCCCAACCCCACCCCGACCACCACCCCGGCCACCCCACCCACCGCCCCGAGCACCGCCCCGTCCGCCAGCACCACCGCCCGCACCATCCGCTGATCAGCCCCCGCAGCCCCCATCAACCCGAAATCCCGCCGCCGCTTCCGCGCCCCCACCGCGAACGCCGGCCCGGCCAGCAGCACCACCTCCATCAACGCCATGACGACCCCGACCGCCCCCACCGCGACCAACGCCTCCGTAAGCCGACTGTTCCCCGCCACAGCCCCCTGATGATCCCGCAACAACGGCACCAGCCCATCCGCCGGCGGATCCAAGACCACAACCCGCGACTCAGCCGCATACCCGCCCTGATTCAGCCGCAGCACCTGCGCCCACGACAACCCACCAGGCACCTGCGCCAACCAATGCGCAGCCCCCACATAATCAACCGGCTCCGGCACCGTCCCAGGAAAAGCCAGCACCTCATCAGCATCCAGATGCGACGGCTCGTCATACTCCCCAACGATCCGCAACCCATGATCGGGCAACCGCCCATCCGGCCCCGGCTGCTCACTCCCATTGAGGTACTCCACACTGACCTCATCACCCACATGCCTGCCCAACGACGCCAACAACGACGTCGACAACGTCACCTCACCCACACCCCGAGGCGCCCGCCCCCCAATCCGCTGATAAAGCCCGCCCAACAACGGATCCCCAAGATCCCGCTCAGCAATCTGCACCGTGTACGACCCATGCGCCGACCGCACCCGCACCTGCTGCTTGTCCGGCAACGCCACCACCCGCGACCCCACCGGCAACACCCCAGCCTCCACCGGCGACGCGATCTGCACCCCCCTCAACGCCCCCGACAGCATCGCAGCAGCCTGCGGCGGCGCCGGCACACTCCCGTCCGGCAACTGCTCCACCGCCGCCGGCGCGACAAAGTCAACCCGCGCATCAGCCCGCCCCACATCCCGCCCCAGCTGCTCAGCAGCCGTAAGCGTCACCGTGTGATAGAGCGTGTCAGCCGCCGCAGCCCCAGCCACCGGCAACGCCAACATCGCCGCGACGAGCACCGAACGACCCTTATGGCGCAGAGCTTCGCGGCGCGCGATTCGAACCGCGACCTTCCAGATCATGATGACCAGAGATACCGCGTGTATTCGAGCTCTGCATCCTGCGGAATGCGTAGATGGTGGCAGCGGCCCCCCCCCCCCCCCCCCCCCCCCCCCCGATACCTAGACCGGCAGCCACAAGCCCCACCACCCACCACCGCCCCCGAGTCCTTCAGTCCCCTGCCCGGGTTTTTGGTTCGTTCCCCTCGGTCACGTCGGCAGGGCTTTGCCTACAGTGCCGCCGACAGGGCTTTTGCGTTCTCATGGGTTGGTTTGTATGCCTAGTAGTTTCAGGGTGTGGTTGCGGTGGTCGCGCATGTGGTCGGTGGCG
>NZ_BAAAQN010000127.1:0-3218 GCF_039531695.1 Catenulispora yoronensis | reverse complement strand
CCCGAAGCCGGTGGCCTAACCCTTGTGGAGGGAGCCGTCGAAGGTGGGACCGGCGATTGGGACGAAGTCGTAACAAGGTAGCCGTACCGGAAGGTGCGGCTGGATCACCTCCTTTCTAAGGAGCCTCTCACCGCATCGTCGGCGCCACAGGGTGCTGATGGTGGGTGCAGAGCAGTCCGGTTGGTTCAGCTTTCGTCTGGACGCCGGCGCTCACGGGTGGAACATCGAAGACTTGATCGGCTCGCCTCATTACGAGGTGAGCCTGTTCTGGTTCGGCACACTGTTGGGTCCTGAAGGAACAGCCGCGAGGTTGTTGTCTTCAGTACCGGATCTCCTCCGGGTATCCATACCGCGTCGCGCTGCGACGGCTGGTGGTACCGAGAGCGGGGGAGATGAGCCGGTGGGTGTTTGAGATCTGAACAGTGGATGCGAGCATCTTTGTGGCCAAGTTTTTAAGGGCGCACGGTGGATGCCTTGGCACCAGGAGCCGATGAAGGACGTGGTAGGCCGCGAAAGGCCTCGGGGAGCTGTCAAACGAGCTGTGATCCGAGGGTGTCCGAATGGGGGAACCCGGCCGTATGTGAGTGCGGTCACCCATGCCTGAATATATAGGGCGTGTGGAGGGAACGACGGGAAGTGAAACATCTCAGTACCGTCAGGAAGAGAAAACAACAGTGATTCCGGGAGTAGTGGCGAGCGAAACCGGAAGAGGCTAAACCGTCTGCGTGTGATACCCGGCAGGGGTTGCGCGGGCGGGGTCGTGGGACTTTTCGGTCAGATCTGCCGGTCTGGCGCGGAGTAAGAAACCAGTTGTGTAGTCGAAGGCGATGCGAAAGCGCCGGCATAGTGGGTAATACCCCCGTAGACGAAACATGGCTGGCTCCGGAGAAGTTTCCCAAGTAGCACGGGGCCCGAGAAATCCCGTGTGAATCTGGCGGGACCACCCGCTAAGCCTAAATACTCCCTGGTGACCGATAGCGGACTAGTACCGTGAGGGAAAGGTGAAAAGTACCCCGGGAGGGGAGTGAAAGAGTACCTGAAACCGTGTGCCTACAAGCCGTGGGAGCTACGCCCGTCCGGATTTATCCGGTGCGGGTTGTGACCGCGTGCCTTTTGAAGAATGAGCCTGCGAGTTAGCGGTGTGTGGCGAGGTTAACCCGGGTGGGGTAGCCGTAGCGAAAGCGAGTCCGAATAGGGCGTTTGAGTCGCATGCCCTAGACCCGAAGCGTGGTGATCTAGCCATGGGCAGGGTGAAGCGCGGGTAAGACCGCGTGGAGGCCCGAACCCACCAGGGTTGAAAACCTGGGGGATGACCTGTGGTTAGGGGTGAAAGGCCAATCAAACCACGTGATAGCTGGTTCTCCCCGAAATGCATTTAGGTGCAGCGTCGTGTGTTTCTTCCCGGAGGTAGAGCACTGGATGGTCTAGGGGGCCCACAAGCTTACCGAAATCAGCCAAACTCCGAATGCCGGTGAAGTGATAGCGCGGCAGTGAGACGGCGGGGGATAAGCTTCGTCGTCGAGAGGGAAACAGCCCAGAACACCGGCTAAGGTCCCTAAGCGTGTGCTAAGTGGGAAAGGATGTGGAGTCGCATAGACAACCAGGAGGTTGGCTTAGAAGCAGCCACCCTTGAAAGAGTGCGTAATAGCTCACTGGTCAAGTGATTCCGCGCCGACAATGTAGCGGGGCTCAAGCACACCACCGAAGCCGTGTCGTTCACGCATACAGATCGTGCTCTAGACAGGTACCAGTCGCGTGGACGGGTAGGGGAGCGTCGTGCATCCGGTGAAGCCTCGGAGTGATCCAGGGGTGGAGGGTGCACGAGTGAGAATGCAGGCATGAGTAGCGAATGCGACGTGAGAAACGTCGCCGCCGGATGACCAAGGGTTCCTGGGCCAGGCTAATCCGCCCAGGGTGAGTCGGGACCTAAGGCGAGGCCGACAGGCGTAGTCGATGGACAACGGGTTGATATTCCCGTACCCGCGAAGGTCCGCCCAATGTTGAATCAGGTGATGCTAAGCCCGTTAAGCCCCCCGGCACCTTCGGGTGTGGGGTGTGGTGGAGCCGGCGGCCCGATCTTGTAGTAGGCAAGCGATGGTGTGACGCAGGAAGGTAGCCCAACCCGGGCGGTGGTTGTCCCGGGGTAAGGACGTAGGGCGTGTCGTAGGCAAATCCGCGGCACATATAGCCTGAGATCTGATGCCGAGCCCGTAGGGGCGAAGTGGGTGATCCTATGCTGTCGAGAAAAGCATCTAGCGAGGACTGAGCGGCCCGTACCCCAAACCGACACAGGTGGTCAGGTAGAGAATACCGAGGCGATCGGGTGAACCGTGGTTAAGGAACTCGGCAAAATACCTCCGTAACTTCGGGAGAAGGAGGGCTCCAACTGGTGATGGGCTTTGCGCCTTGAGCTGGGGGGAGTCGCAGAGACCAGCGAGAAGCGACTGTTTACTAAAAACACAGGTCCGTGCGAAGTCGCAAGACGATGTATACGGACTGACGCCTGCCCGGTGCTGGAACGTTAAGGGGACCGGTTAGAGAGCAATCTCGAAGCTGAGAACTTAAGCGCCAGTAAACGGCGGTGGTAACTATAACCATCCTAAGGTAGCGAAATTCCTTGTCGGGTAAGTTCCGACCTGCACGAATGGCGTAACGACTTCTCGACTGTCTCAACCACGGACCCGGCGAAATTGCACTACGAGTAAAGATGCTCGTTTCGCGCAGCAGGACGGAAAGACCCCAGGACCTTCACTATAGCTTGATATTGGTGTTCGACTCGGTTTGTGTAGGATAGGTGGGAGGCTGTGAAGCTCGGACGCTAGTTCGGGTGGAGCCGGCGTTGAAATACCACTCTGATCGTGTTGGATGTCTAACCTCGGTCCGTGATCCGGATCAGGGACAGTGTCTGGTGGGTAGTTTAACTGGGGCGGTTGCCTCCTAAAAGGTAACGGAGGCGCCCAAAGGTTCCCTCAGCCTGGTTGGCAATCAGGTGGCGAGTGCAAGTGCACAAGGGGGCTTGACTGTGAGACCGACGGGTCGAGCAGGAGCGAAAGCTGGGACTAGTGATCCGGCCATGGCTTGTGGAAGCGTGGTCGCTCAACGGATAAAAGGTACCCTGGGGATAACAGGCTGATCTTCCCCAAGAGTCCATATCGACGGGATGGTTTGGCACCTCGATGTCGGCTCGTCGCATCCTGGGGCTGGAGTAGGTCCCAAGG
>NZ_BAAAQN010000126.1:0-5563 GCF_039531695.1 Catenulispora yoronensis | reverse complement strand
CCCCGCAACCACCCTCCTCCCCACCACAACATCGATATCCCCCACCTCCGCATCCAACGCAATAACCGGACACACCGGCGACAACCCACCCGCCTCCACCAAACCCGGATCCCACGCCACCACCGCCTGCCCGGCCAGTAGCTCATCCCCCTCAGCGGCAACAAGCTCGAAACCCGCACCGTCCAAAGTCACTGTGTCGATGCCCAGGTGTACCAGGACGCCTCGACCCTCCTCCGACAGCATCAGGAAGGCATGCGCCTTGAGCTTGACCAGACGGCCGGTGATTGGCGCTACCGCGATCTGCGGAGCGCGGAGCGGATCGACCGCAGCGCCGGGTCCCACCATGAGTTCCGCGAACACGGGGTCGGGGACCTCGGTCAGGCTGATGGTGGTGCCGGTCAGCGGAGAAACGACGACGGAGAAGTCCATTGTGCTCACTAGCGGTGCGGTGATGCTCGGGGCGCGGACGCGGACGCGGGTGGGGAGTCCAGGGTGCTGCTCTACACATCGCTCTACAAATCGCTCTGCTCACTGCTCCTACATCTACATCGGACATTAAACAGTCAAAGCCTTGACTACCGCTCCGGGGCGTACCGGCATGGACCGGACGGTGCTTCGAAGTCGATCGCGCGGACGCTTGCCTTGTAGTTGACACCGATATGGCGCCGGTGGTCTAGTCCGGTGACACAGGCGATGAGGAGCCGGGGGAGCAAACGGGACAGGCTGCTCGAACGCCGGTTTCCGGTCGAACGCCGGTTTCCGGCAATCCCGGTACCGCGTGTGGCACACCGAGAGGAACCACCTGATGAGTGCAGACGCCGCCGTCGCGGCCCCGAAGCAACCGGGGTGGGGCAGCAAGACCTTCGCCGTGCTGCAACGCATCGGCAAGTCCCTCATGCTGCCGATCGCCACCCTCCCGGTGGCCGGCCTGCTGGTCCGCTTCGGCCAGGACGACATGCTGGGCCGCTTCAGCAGCACGTTCCTGCGGAACGTGGCGGCGATCATGGCGACCGGCGGCAACGCGCTGTTGGGCAACCTCCCGATCATCTTCGCCATCGGCGTGGCGATCGGCTTCGCCAAGAAGTCCGACGGCACCACCGCGGTCGCGGCCATCGTCGGCTATCTGGTGTACCACGCGGTGTCGATGCAGATGTTCTTCGGCTCCAAGCTCAAGGACCAGGTCCAGGGCCTCGTCATCAAGAACGCGGAGCAGGGCGTCAACCAGGCGGTGCCGGCCGGCGGGCTGAAGTTCGGCCTGGACATGACCAAGCCGAACCCGACCGGCGTGCTCGGCGGCATCCTGGTGGGCATCATGGCCGCGTTGCTGTGGCAGCGCTATTACAAGATCAAGCTGCCGTCCTGGCTGGCCTTCTTCGGCGGCCGCCGGTTCGTGCCGATCGTCACGGCCCTGGCATGTCTGTTCCTGGGCGTGGTGATGGGCTGGATCTGGTCGCCGATCGGCCAGGGCATCAATGACCTGTCGAACTGGATCACCCGCAACAGTTCAGTCGGCCTGTTCATCTACGGCACCGTCAACCGCTCGCTGATCCCGTTCGGCCTGCACCACATCCTGAACGCGTTCCCCTGGTTCCAGTTCGGCTCGTACACCACCGCCACCGGCACCTTCCACGGCGACAGCGCGCGCTTCCTCAACGGCGACCCGACCGCCGGCCTGTTCATGACCGGCTTCTACCCGATCATGATGTTCGGTCTGCCCGGCGCCGCCCTGGCCATGTGGCGCTCCGCGCTGCCCACCAAGCGCAAAGTGGCCGGCTCGATCCTGATCTCGGCGGCCCTGACGTCCTTCGTCACCGGCGTCACCGAGCCGCTGGAATTCGCGTTCATGTTCGTCGCGCCGGCGCTGTACGCCATCCACGCGGTCCTGACCGGTATATCCATGTCCCTGATGTGGGCCCTGGGCTGCAAGGACGCGTTCAACTTCTCGGCCGGGCTGATCGACTTCGTCCTCAACTGGGGCCGGGCCACCAAACCGTGGCTGATCCTGATCGTCGGCCCGATCTACTTCGTCGTGTACTACGGCCTGTTCAGATTCGCGATCAAAACCCTGGACCTGCGAACGCCCGGCCGAGAACCGGATCCCGAGACGGATGACTTAGCCATCACGTAACGGGAGCCGCCCCAGCCGGGCGCGCAGTAGGGATTGGCACGCATAGCAGCCGCAACCGCAACCGCTTCCGCAACCGCAGCTGCTTCCGCAATCGCGACGTCTACTACGTCTACTACGTGTACTACGTCTACTACTTGTTGAACTTCTGCTTGACGTCGGCAGCTACCTGCTCGCCCTTGCCCTTGGCCTCCTGGCGGTCGTCACCGGTAACCGCACCGGCGACCTCCTCCACCTTCCCCTTGGCCTTCTGGCCCAGGTTCTCGGCACTGTCTTTTGCCTTGTCGGCCGCGTGCTTGGCCTGCGCCTCGTCCTGATCGGCCTGGCCCTCGGCCCGCAGGTCGTCGTTGTTGGTGACCTTGCCCACCGTTTCCTTGGCCTTGCCCTTGAGGTCCTCGGCCGTGTGCTTCACCTTGTCGGCGATACCCATGATGATTCGTTCCTTTCCGGGATCAGTTATCTTCACCGGCCGCCGAGCGCCTCTTGCAGCTGGCGCTTGGTCATCTTCGAACGGCCGTGGATGTTGCGGTCCTTGGCTTCCTGGTACAGCTGGTCGTAGGTGCGGCCGCCGGCGCCCTGGTGCGAGCGCAGTCCGCCGCGCCGTCCGGAGGAAATGTCCTCCTTCGAAAGCTTGCTGGCCTCCTTGGATTCCCCGTGGCGCGCGCGTTCCTTGTTCACGGTCCGCGCCGCGATCTCCTCGGCGGTGTCCTCGGACTCGCCGCGCTCCAGCACGCTGTCCTTGACGTGTTCGTACTGACGTTCACGTTTCTTGCTCCACTGGCCGCGAGGCATGAACGGCCTCCTTTCGTCAGCGACCCGCCGATCATGAGCCCTTCGTGTGCCCGGTCCCCGAAGCTCCAAACGGGTGACAACGGTCACGAACTTCGGCAAACGGTCAAGCGCTCTCGGTGTCCTCCAGGCCGACCGCCGCGCGCAGCTCGGCGACGGCCTCCCGCAGCTCGTCCCGATCGTGAATGTCGGCGATATGCGTCATCAAACCGCTCAGCCCCTCGGCCAGCGCGTTCAGCTTGTCCTGGGTGGCCTCGTCGGACCGGGTCTCGGTGTTCTGCAGCAGCGCCACCAGCAGGAAGGTGACGATGGTGGTCACCGTGTTGATGATCAGCTGCCAGGTGTCCACCGTGCCGATGACGAAATACGTCGGCGCCCACACCGCGACCAGCAGCAGGCAGAAGGCGAAGAACCAGGCCCGCGAGGCGAGGCGCGCCGCGTGGGTCGCGAACCGGTCGAACGGCGAGAGGTCCGGCGTCACATCGGTCGGCATGTGCGGCGCGCGCCTAGTGACGCTTCGCTTCGTGGTCGCCATGTAAAGCCTCCCGAGCAGTCTCCGCCGCGCATCAGGTCCGAACGCCCGAGCGCCCGGCCCGGCTACCCGAGGGCGCCGCGCGGAAACATTCGTTTGACTCGGTGCGCACCGGACATGCGGGCGGTGGCCGAAGATCCCGGCCGGACCCGAACAGAGGAGGCGCGACGATGTACATCGGCGCAGGCACGGTTATCGTCATTCTGGTCATCCTGCTGATCGTCTTCCTGATACGGCGATGACGATCAGTCAGACCGCACACGCAAGGCCGGGACCTGGGGTCCCGGCCCTAATTGCGTTGAGCGCCGCGTTACCGCGCCGCTCCGCATCGCATGTCGCGCCGCGTCAGGAGACGGGCTCCGCCTCGGTCTCCGCATCGGGATCCGCGTCCGAGCCCGCCTTCGAGTCCGCGTCCGAGCCCACGTCCGAACCCGCGTCAATGATCTGGAACAGACCCTCGACCCCGGCCAGCTCCAGCACCCGCAACACCGGCGCGGACGGCGCCCGCAGGCTGAACTCGCGGCCGTCGTCAGTGACCAGCCGGCGCAGATGGACCAGGACCCGCAGGCCCATCGAGTCCAGGAACGTGACGCCCGAGCAGTCGATGATCAGGTGGTGTGTGTCCGAAGCCGCCGCCCACGGCTCGGCCTCGGTCTGGAACCGGGCGTGTACCGCCAGGTCCACGTCACCGGTGACGGTGACTACCGCGTGCCCGTCGCTCTGCCGCGCGGTGCAGGAGAACTCCATTACAGCTCCCTTGCCGTCCGAGGCTGCGCGCCCCGTCCGCCGGGGCGCGCACTGTCCACGAGGATTTTCCTCCACGGCACTGACACCTGTCAATTTTTTCATGAATCTTTGATCAGCGCAGCTCAGCCGTCCGCCGGTTCAACGCCGCTCCCCCGGCGCCGCGGCCCCGGCCGGACGCACCCCGGGCCCGCTTGCGCCGCCGACGCCGGACCGCGCGCTCCCGCTGCGTCGTCCCGCCCCAAACGCCGAACACCTCAGGGCCGGACTCGGCGAACCGCAGACACTCCCGCCGCACCGGACACATGGCGCAGACCTTCTTCGCGGCCTGCTCCCGCCGGGCCCGCACCACCCGCAATTCGTTGTCCGACTCGAAGAACAGCTCGCTGCCGAAGTCGTGGCACGCGGCGCGGTCCTGCCACTGGTGGCGGCGCACCGGATCGTCGTTGATGAGCAACAGTCTCATGATGGCCTCCCGGGGTCCGGATCGAAGCGCCCGCCTACCCGGGGAATCGCCAGTGAATCAGGCAATCGCCGACTGCGCCCCGACCACCCGGCAGAATCAACACCATTCCATAGTCGCCGCGATATGCTCGAAGGATGGAGGGAGACGAACGCCGGTCCTGGACACTGCTCACCTCCCACGGCCACGTCCTGGTGGAGATCGCCCGCAATCCGCAGGCCCGGGTCCGCGACATCAGCGCGATCATCGGCATCACCGAGCGGGCAACGCAGTCGATCATCGCCGACCTGGAACAGGCCGGCTACGTGGAGCGCAGACGGATAGGCCGCCGCACGCACTATGTGCTGCACACGGACATCCCGTTCCGGCACTCGGCCCAGGACGGTCTGCGGGTGGGACCCTTCCTGGAGCTGCTGGCCGGAACCATGGAAGCGATGAACCCCCACGATTCGGCCGCCGCCGCGGTGATGACCGGCATCGCGGTACCGGAGGAAGAACTACTCGCGGCCGCGCTCGACGACGCGGCGGATCCGAACGCCGGGCTGATCGCGCCAGTCGAGCCAACCGAAGCAGCCGAACCAGCCATGCCGATCACACCGCTCATGCCGCCGGCACCAGCACCAGCACCAGCACCAGGTCCCGAGCTGCCAGGCCCGGGCCTCGGCTGAAACTCACGGCACGGCGACCCGGCCAGCAGCCGATTCGGCCGCCCGACTCACCATCCGGCCCGAATCCCGGGCTAAGAACGCGCGCCCCCGACCCAACTAACAGCCGATCCGGTCTAAGTGCCTGTTGTCTTTCCGAACGGGGTCTTTGAGCTGGGGAAATAGGTGTGCTTGGGGCGTGTGGGGGTTCGTTGTTTGTGGCAGTTTCGGGGTGGGGGGTCGGTCCGATTCTGTGGGAGGCAGTC
>NZ_BAAAQN010000125.1:0-5700 GCF_039531695.1 Catenulispora yoronensis | reverse complement strand
CAAGGCGCCGGCGGGCGGCGCGGCGGCGAGCGTCAGCCCGCCCACCGCCAGCAGCACGCCGCCGCCCACGGCGGCGAGACCGCGGCGGGCGCGGCCTGGTGAGGATTTGGACATCACAGGGAGCTCCTTCAGACGGCGGGTGGTGCGCCAGGAGACGCGGGAGGTGGGGGTACGGCCCGCGCCGGATGTCGTTGCAGACCGGATGGTAATCTCGGCGACACGTCCGCGCAATAACCTGATTGAAGCTTTGCAAACAGTCTCGTAAGAGTTGAAAAAATCTGGCACCCGTGGGGAACGCGGGGCTGCGGCGACTCCCGCGGAGGGGATAGAAGCAGGCCACTGCCATGACGACGCGGCAGTGGCCTGCGAAAACCGAAACACAACGGCGACCGGGGTGTACGGACTGTCGATCCATACACTCCGGTCGCCGACGAGGTGGAACGGGCCGCCGGGAGGGACCGGCCGCGAGTCGGAGAGCTGCGCGAGCCGCCGGGGCTTACGAGCGGGGCCGGCACGCTTCGCGCCGGGCGGTCCCGGGACGGCGCGAGCACACGGGAAACGCCGTCCCGGGATCGTTGTGCGGCCCTGGGCGGGCACGCACCGTGAGCCCCAAGTCGCAGGTTATTGCGACGCCCGGCGAACGCCAGGCGAACCGGCTGGCGGATTCCGGACGAGTCAGGAAGTCGCCGCTACTGCTTGGGAATGCGCCGCCAAGCCCGAGCCCCACAAAGTTCGAGCACCACACCGCCCGAACCACAACGCCCGCGCCTCGCAAGCGCCCGAGCTACTCCATATTCGAGCCCTACAACGGCCCGAGCTTCACGACAGCCGAGCTCCACAAGCGCCCCGCCTCACAACATCCCGTGCCGCACCGCCTGCACCCCGGCCTGGAACCGGTTGCGCGCGCCGAGCTCCTCCATCAGCACACTGACTCTGCGCTGCACGGTCCGTGCCGAGATGTGCAGCTGGCGGGCGATGGCCTCGTCGGTCATCCCCGCGGTGAGCAGCGTCAGCAGGTCGCTGGTTCCGTCGGCGGGGGCGGGGGCGGGCAGGCCCGGCAGGGTGCCGGGGCCGGGCGGGATCGGCACGGCTTTGGCCCACTGGCCGAGGAAGGTGTGGACCAGCGCGTCGAGCATCTGGGAGGGGCGGATGACCAGGGCGCTGTCCAGTTCGGCGCCGGAGGCGACAGGGAGCAGGGCCCAGCGGCGGTCGACGATGCCGAGCTTGAACGGGACCTCCGGGACCATGGCTCCGGCCTCGCCGGCCGCGATCAGGGCCCGGATCTGCTCCAGGCGGCCGGGCAGCAGCAGCGAGGCGCGTTCGTAGACGCCGCGGACGTCGACGCCGCGGCGCAGCGCGTCCAGTTCCGGGTCGACGGCGTCGATCTGTACGAACGGGGCCTTGTCCAGGACCCAGACCTCGTGCCGGGCCAGGCCTTGCAGGCTGCGCCAGGTCTCGGCGATGGCGCGGCGGCCGGTGACGATCTCCACGACGTCGGTGCCGCAGGTGCCGGATGGTCCGGCCGGTCCGGATGCTCCGGCTGCACCGGCTGCTCCCGCCGCACCGGCCGTTCCGGGTGCACCGGACAACCCGAGCGCACCGGATCCGACCCGGCCAGGCCCGACCCGCCCGGATCCGACCCGCCCGGATCCGACCCGCCCGGATCCGACCCGACCCCGGTGATAACCGTCGAGCAGCCGCGTGATGTCCTCCCGCAGCCGCTGCTCGGAGCGTGCACGCTCGTTGAGCACCCGCTCCAACGCCAGGTCGGGCGCCACGGCCGACCAGCGCACGCCGCCTGCGTGCTCGGACATCCGCACCAGCTGCTTGGTGTGCAGTCCGGCGAGCAGATGCAGGACGGCGTCCAGGTCCAGGCCCAGACTCTCGGCAAGCTGGGCGGTGGTGGCCGCCTCCAGCCCGCAGAGCAGCTGGTAGAGGCCTTCCTCGTCGTGGGTGATGAGCAGATCGTCGCGGGTTCTCCCCCTGTGGTCCCGGTCTTCGGCCATGAATCAGGATCCTTCGGCGTGGCAGCAGTGGTCCGCTGTCACTGTCCCGGGGATGTCAAGGGTCGGGTTCCGTTCGAAGAAGCCGACCGGTTTGAGCTGGAACCCGGCGCGGTCCACCGGCATCACCGGCCAGTCCTCGACCCGCGGGAAGTGGGTCAGGCCGAAGGTGTGCCACAGCACGATGTCCTGGCCGTCCAGGTCGCGGTCGGCTGCGGCGAAGGCCGGCAGCCCGGCGCCGCCGGGGTGCTGGTTCACCAGGTCGCCGGCCGGGTAGCGCTCGTCCGGGTGGTAGCGGGTGACCCACAGGTGCTTGGTGGCGAACGTCGCCCGGGCGTGGATCGAGGAGGCCGGGTCGGCCAGCAGCACCGGCTGGCCCTCGGGGTGCAGCGCGTAGCCGACCGGGTGGCCGAGGCGGTTGAGCCGGTCGGGATTCACCACGTGCCAGGCGCGGGCGCGGCCCGGGTCGGCGAGCCGCTGCGCCTGGCTCTCTCGCTCCAGCCGGGTGCGGGCCACGGTGAAGGCGTTGCCGTACGGGTTCTCCGGCCCGATCGGCACGGTGCGCGCCTCGACCTCGTCGACGGCGTTGTCGCGGCCGTCGACGGCCATGTCCAGGCGCGCCGAGAACAGGTGCTGGTGGTGCGGCGCGCCAAGGCCGGGGGCGACCTCGGAGGCCCAGGGGTGGTCGCCGCCGGGGTGCGCGGAGGTGAACGGGATGCCGGTGGCCTTGGCCTCCAGCTGGATGGTGCCGTCGAGGTAGAGGTACCAGTAGAAGCCGTAGTCGTAGTTGCCGATGGTGGTGAAGAAGGAGATCACCATGCGGCGCTGGCGGCGGGTCTCGGCCGAGCCGGTCCACATCTCGCGGTGCTTCCACAGCACGCCGTAGTCCTCCTCGTGCAGGCAGACGGCGTTGCGGATGGTGTGCGGGCGGCCGTGCTCGTCGGCCAGGACGGCGTCCAGGTAGGTGATGTCGCCCAGGCAGTCGCAGCCCAGCTCCAAGGAGTTGGCGTAGCGGGCGAACACGTACTCGCCGGCGTCGAAGTAGTTCTGCCAGAACCGGACCGGCGAGGGATCGGCGTAGGGCACGACCATCTCGGCGATCGAGGCGCGGTAGACGATCGAGCGGTCGCGGCCGCCGTCGGCGAACGAGATCTGGTGCAGCACCAGGCCTTCGCGGGCGTCGAAGCCGATCCGGACCTTCCACTTGGCCCAGTGCAGCACATCGCCTTCGAGGCGGAAGCTCGGGCCGTCGGGCTGGGTGATCTCGATCGGGGTCAGGTCCACCGTGCCGGTGACGCCGTGCTGCTCGCGCCACTTCGCGTCGTCGTAGTCGGCGCACTCCGCCGGGACCGGGACCGGTCCGGTGTCGACGATGCGGGTGACCTCGCGGGCGATCACGTCGACATAGGCGACCAGGCCGTCGACCGGGTGGGCCCAGGGGTTGTCGGCCGGGTGGTCCTGGCGGAAGCACAGGGAGCGGATGATGCGCCGCCCGGCTTCCTCGGGGTGGTCGTAGGAGCCGGCGGACAGCGGGGCGACACGGACCTGGGAAGGCGTCAGATCGCGCGCGGCCAGGGCCGCGTGCCAGGCCTCGTCGCCGGCGAGGATCTCCTCGACGGCCGCGAACTCCTCGTCCAGGATCGGGACCCGGCCGTCCCGGTCGGGGTCCGGTATCCGCTCCTCGTCGACCTCGCCGCGCGTCAGGGAGACCACGACGTCCCGCGAACGGCCGTCGGCGCGGTCCAGCAGCAGGACCCGCAGTCGGCGGTCGAAAGGGGCGTCGGCGGTGTGCGCCAGGACCGCGTCCTTGGGCGGCTCCTCCAGGCCCAGGTAGGCGAAGCGGGTGGCGGCGGTGAGCAGGCCGGCGCGCTCCAGGATCGGACGGCAGGCCAGGATGTCGGCCTCGGTCAGCCGGTCCAGGGGGTGGGGCGCGGCGGGGGTCGGGACGGCGGGCATGGTGGTGGCTCCTCGGGCGGTTCGGTGGCCGCAGTGCCCCGGTACGGGAGGCGCTGGACCGGTCGGTCTGGCGGCGCGGAAGGCGACGGCGAGCGTCAGCCCATGTGCATCCAGACGCCCTTGACCTCGGTGTAGACGTCGAGCGCGTACTTGCCCATCTCGCGGCCCCAGCCGCTGGTCTTGAACCCGCCCCAGGGCGCGGCGCTGTCCGGGATCGGCAGCATGTTGACGAAGATCGCGCCGGCCCGGATGTCGGCGGCCAGGCGGTGCGCGGTGGACAGGTCCTTGGTCCAGATCGCGGCGGCCAGGCCGTAGTCGGTGTCGTTGGCGCGCACGGCCAGCTCCTGCGGGTCGTCGTAGGCCAGCACCGGCAGCACCGGGCCGAAGATCTCCTCACGCACCAGCGCCATGTCGTCGCTGACGCCGGCGAACACCGTCGGCCGGTAGAAGTTGCCGCGCTCCAGGTCCCCGGTGACCGCGCGCTCCCCGCCGGTGACCAGCTGGGCGCCGTCGGCCACGGCCCGCCGCACGTGCCGGTCGATCTCGGCCAGATGGTGGCTGGTGACCACCGGACCCACCTGGGTCGCCGGGTCCAGGCCCGGGCCGATGCGCAGGCCGGCGGCGGCGCGCGCCAGCTTCTCGGTGAACTCGTCGACGCGGCGGCGGTCGACGTAGAAGCGGGTGTAGGCGGCGCAGACCTGGCCGCTGTTGAGCAGTGCGCCCTGCAGGTTGCCGGCCACGGCGGCGTCGATGTCGGCGTCGGCGGCGATCACGCTGGGGGCCTTGCCGCCCAGTTCGAGGGTGACGCGCTTGAGGTTGCCGGCCGAGGCGCGGACGATCTCCCGGCCCACCTCGGTGGAGCCGGTGAAGGAGACCTTGTCGACGCCGGGGTGCTCGACCAGGGCCCGGCCGACGTCGGGGCCGCCGGTGAGCAGGTTGACGACGCCGGCCGGCAGGCCGGCCCGCTCCAGGATCTCCACCAGGCGCACGGTGGTCAGCGGGGTCTGCTCGGCGGGCTTGATGATGACGGCGTTGCCGCAGGCCAGCGCGGGCGCGAGCTTCCAGGCCGCGATCATCAACGGGAAGTTCCACGGGGTGATCAGCGCGCAGACGCCGACCGGTTCGCGGCGGGTGTAGTGCAGCGTGTCCGGGAACGAGACCGGGGTGACAGCACCCTCGATCTTGGTGCACCAGCCGGCGTAGTAGCGGAAGTGCTCGGCGGCGGTGGTGACGCTCACGCCGTGCGCGATGCCCAGCGGCTGGCCCTGGTCGCGGGTCTCGAGTTCGGCCAGTTCGTCGGCCTGCTCCTCGATCAGGTCGGCGACGCGCCACAGCAGGCGGGCCCGGGCGGCGGCGGTGAGGCCGGCCCAGTCCGGGGCGGTGAGGGCCTCGCGGGCGGCGTCGACGGCGAGGTCGACGTCCGCGGCGGTGGCCTGGGCGCAGACGCCCACGCGCTGCCCGGTGGCCGGGTCGAGGGTGGAGAATTCCGCTCCGTCGGAGGCCTTGGTCCAGGTGCCACCGATGAAGAGATGGGTTTGCAGCTCGTCCATGTTCTTGTCCTCCTCCTCGCCATTACCGGTCAGGGTCCAGAGTCGGCGACGTGGGGAGGCGGTGGCTTGTTCTCCAGGGAACGCTGGTTGACGCGAGGCGCTCAGCTCAGCGGGCGGCGGTGGCGCCGGCGACGGCGCGGGCGGCGGCGCGGGTGTCGGCGCGGGCGGCGGCGCGGGTGGTGGCGCGGGTG
>NZ_BAAAQN010000124.1:0-6450 GCF_039531695.1 Catenulispora yoronensis | reverse complement strand
CGACTGCCTCCCACAGAATCGGACCGACCCCCCACCCCGAAACTGCCACAAACAACGAACCCCCACACGCCCCAAGCACACCTATTTCCCCAGCTCAAAGACCCCGTTCGGAAAGACAACAGGCACTGAGCCTTGAGCCTTGAGCCTTGAGCCTTGAGTCCTGAGTCCTGAGTCCTGAGTCCTGAGTCCTGAGCCTTGAGCCTTGAGCGCCGAGCCCGCAAGCTCTGAACCATGAGTCCTGAGCTCTGAGCCCTGAACCATGGGCCCTGAACCATGGGCCGTGAGCCGTGAGCCCGGAACTGCGAGCCCTGAGCCCGCATCCGGGCCGGTTCCGATCCCGTTTCCGTTCCCGCGCGAGCGCGGTTCGGAAATTGTCAGTGCCACCCTCTAGGGTCGTTCCCGTGGTGGACAACCAGGCGGTGAGCGGCGTCCAACCCCGGGTCCCGGCGCCCGCCCCGGCCGCCGACCGGCTGTGCACCGGCCTGAGCTGGTTCGAGGAGCGTCCCGCGCTGACCGCCGTCGAGGGTGGCGACCTGCGGCTCAAAGCCCTCATGCCGGGCACCCGTCTGGCCCTGACCTGGTCCGGCCGCCGCCGCTGCGTCGGCTGGACCGCGCCCGGCACCGGCCGCACCGCGTGCGCCGACGACGCCGGCATCGACACCGCGTCGAAGCTGGCGCAGTGCCCGGCCTGCCAGAGCCGCGACCACGGCCTGGCCGTCGCCCGCGACCGCGTCACCGACGACGGCCGCACCTATCAGCTGTATCTGGCCTGGTTCGCTCCGGGCATGCTGAAGGTCGGGATCACCGCCGAGCAGCGCGGCGTCGCCCGGCTCCTGGAACAGGGCGCCATCGGCTACACCCTGATCGCGACCGGCCCGCTCCCGGCCATCCGCCGCGCGGAGCTCACCCTCTCCTCGGCGGGTCTGGCCAAGGAGCGCTACCGCTCCCGCGCGAAAGTCGAAGCCTGGTGGGCCCTCCCGGAAACGGACGGACTGCGCTCGGCACTCACCGAAGCCCGCACCCGAGCCCTCCGGATCCTGGCCGACCACTCCATAGACCCGATCCCCGACGGTCCGATCATCGACAACACCGCCTTCTTCGGCCTCGCCGACGGCGCCCCGGCGACCTATCACGAGGTCGAGGCGCTGGAGGAGAGCGGCACTTTGGCGGGAGAGGTGCGCGCGGTGATCGGCAAGCACGTGTTCGTGTCGGTGGCCGACGGCGCGCCGTTGCTGCTGGACACGCGGTTGCTCGCGGGGCGGACCACCGCGGTGGCGGGGGAGGACGCGGTGGTCGCGGGAGTGCGGACGGCGGAGCGTCGGCGGCCGTTGCTCTACGACACGCCGACGCTGTTCTGAGAACCACCGCGTTCTGAGAACCACCGCGTTCTGAGAACGGCCACTCGCGGTATCCGAGCACCGCTACCCGAAGCGAGCACCGCTACCCGAAGTAGCCCTCGATCTCCCCGTGCGCCAGCACCCCGCTCCGCCCGAACCCGAACGTCCCCTGCTCCGCGATCTCCTTCGCACCCAGGATCGCCGCGCTCATCGCCGCCCGGGACAGGTTCGACCCGAGGCTGATCCGGCGCACGCCCCACTCGCCGAGCTGCTCCACCGTCGCGTCCAGGCGCGCGCCGCCGGCCAGGACGTTGACCGGCTTCCCGACCTCGGACACCACCGCGCGGATCTGCTCCTCGGAGGTGAGGCCCGGGGCGAACAGCACGTCGGCGCCCGCCGCCTCGTAGGCCTGGAGGCGGGCGATCGTGTCCTTCAGGTCGTCGCGGCCGTAGAGGAAGTTCTCGGCGCGCGCCGTCAGGGTGAAGGGGAACGGCAGCGCGCGCGCCGCCTCGATCGCGGCCTGGAGGCGTTCGAGGGCTGCTTCCACGGGGATGACGCCGCCGTCGATCGCGTCCTCGATGGACCCGCCGACCAGGCCGTGCTCGGCGGCCAGGCGGATGGTCTCGGGGATGCCGTCCGCGTCGGCGGCGAAGCCGTTCTCCAGGTCGCCGGCGACCGGCAGGTGGGTGGCCTCGACCAGGGCGCGGGCGTTGGCCAGGGTCTGGGCGCGGGTGATGGTGCCGTCCGCGGTGCCGAGGGAGTGGGCGATGCCGGCGCTGGTCGTGGCCAGTGCGCGGAACCCGAGGGCGGTGAAGGCTTTGGCGGTGCCGGCGTCCCAGGCGTTGGCGATGACGAAGACGTCGGGGCCGGTGTGCAGGGCCTGGAAGGCTTCGGCGCGGCGGTACTGGTCTTCGGCGGTCAGCAGGCTCATACCGGAACCCTATGCGGTGGACCTTTCGGCGAGCGCCGCAATATCCGCCAGGTCGGCCCGGAGGGCGTCGGGGTCGCCGGGGGAGGTGTCCACGGCGAGGTGGGGGACCGGGGGCGGGGTGTCCGGGCGGATCGCCGCCGCCCAGGCGTCGAAGGACGCGAGCTTGGCGGCGTCCTCGGGACGGCCGCGGGCGATGACCCGGTCGCGCAGTACCGCGACGTCGCATCGCACCCACAGCAGACGGACCGTTCCGCCGCCCAGCTCGGCGCACCAGCGGGCCCAGCGGTCCGGGTCGCGGATCTGCGCCGTGAACGGGGCCACCAGCAGGACCGGGCAGCCGTTCGACCGGATCTCGCGCGCGGTGGCCGTCATCCCACCGTATTCGTGGACCTTGATGTGCTTGTCGTACCAAGCGCCTTCGCGCTCGCCGTATTCGCGCCCGGACGCCTCCAACGTCGCCGCGACGAACCCGCCGTAGAGGGTGTCCTTGTCCAGCACCGCCGGAACCGGGGAGAGGCGGCGGGCCAGGAGCGCGGCGACGGTCGACTTCCCCGCTCCCGGCGCGCCGGCGACCACCCACAGATCGGCGGGGTCGCCGGGCTCTGTCGAGAACATGCGCCGAGCCTAGACCAGCCCCGGCATCAGCCCCGGGACCAGTCCCGGCGCCAGTCCCGAGACCAGCCCCGACGTCAGTCCGGTCACGCCGCCGAGCGTGTCAGCACACGTGGTCGGCCTCGCGTGCGCCGGATCCAGCGCGTTCGCGGCCTCGTGGAACGCCACGCCGTCGACCGTGCCGATCAGCACATGCTCCGACACGTCCAGCGGGCACAAGTCCTGGACCACCACGTTGTGCACGTGCGGCCCGGCCAGGAACTGGTTCGTCACCGGCGTCACCAGCTCGTCCAGGCGTGTGACGATCGTCGTGTACCGCACGCCCGGAACGGTGTCGCCGCCGGCGTCCAGCCGCGCGTTGAAGTCCGATCCCACGAACTGCTCCACGCACGCCGGGCACGCCGTCCCCAGCACCTGCGTGGCTCCGGGTACCTGCTGCGCCACCGTGAACAGCCCGGAGGCGGTGCCGCCGTGGTTCGTCGGCGCGATGCCGACCAGCGTGTGCACCTTCGGCGCGCCCCCGAGGAACTTCAGGTAGTAGCGCGGCAGCGGGCCGCCGCCCTGCGAGTGTCCGACGATGTCGACCTGCGCGGCCCCGGTCGCGGCCAGCACCTGGTCCACGTAGGCCGCCAGTTGCTGGGCCGAGCTCTCGATCGGCCCGATGGCGTGCACCGCCGGGATGCCGGCGTACTGGCCGTAGTCCAGCTCGAACACGCAGTAGCCGAGCGCGGCGAAGTACGGGCCGGCGACCACCCACTGGTCGGCCGGGTTCGTGAAGGTCCCATGCAGCAGCACCAGCGGGCGCGGATGCGCGGCGCTCGGGCGGCAGCCGAAGTCGTCGATGCCGGAGGAGGTTCCGGACGGCGAGGCCGCTGCCGGCCCCGCCGTCACCGTCGCGCACGCCGCGAGCAGCGCCGCGGTCGCCAGGCCGATGGCCCGGTGTCGCAGGGTTCGTAGAGGGTTCGATCCCGGTCGCATACTTCCTTTCTAGGGCTCCGGCGCGCCGCCGTACATTCTCAACACCGTGACTTTCACCCGTGCGGCCCCGGCGGCCGCGCCCCGGGCCGGGGTATTGACGTCGGCTCCAATTTACCCGAGGGTAACTTCGAGCGAGCGGCACTTCTTCGCGGACAGTCCCCACGGATCGGCCCGGGATCGAACCCGGTCGCCCCAGCTCCCGAGAAAGCAGGTACCGACCATGCCCGGCCCGGCAGGCGCGACCATCGACGGCGGCGGTTCCCACCTCGCGGTGGCCGCGACCCTGGTGCGGGCCGGGGTGATCCGGCCGGGACCGCCGCATCGCAGCGTCGGGCAGCTGCGCGCGCTCATGGCCTGGGGCGCCACCATCGCCGGCGGTTTCCGGGCCGCCGCCGCCCGCACCCCCCACGCCGAGGCGGTGATCGACGAGCGCGTCGTGCTCACCTACCGCGAGCTCACCACCCGCGCCACCCGCCTGGCCAACGGCCTGCAGGACCGCGGCGTCCAGCCCGGCGACAAGATCGCGCTGCTGTGCCGCAACCACGCCGGCATGGTCACCTGCTTCATCGCCTGCGCCGAACTCGGCGTCGACGCGGTGCTGCTGAACACCGGCCTGTCGGCCGGCCAGCTCGGCCAGGTGCTCCAGGAGCAGCAGCCCAAGGCGGTGATCGCCGACACCGAGTTCGACGCGGTGCTCGGCGGCTGCCCGCGGGACACGCTGCGCGTCAACGCCTGGCCCGAGCCCGGCGCCGAGGTGGCGCTCACCCTCGACGAGGTCGTCGACAGCGCTTCCGCCGCCGACCGCAGGCCCCCGGCCAAGCCCGGCCGCATCATCGTCCTCACCTCCGGCACCACCGGCGCCCCCAAGGGCGCGCGCCGCCCCAACCCGCCGGGCATCGGCGCGGCCGCCTCGATCCTGAGCCGGATCCCGCTGCGGGCCGGCGAGCGGATCCTGGTCCCGGCGCCGATGTTCCACTCCTGGGGCCTGGCCGCGCTCCAGATCGCCATGCCGCTGCGCGCCACGCTGATCATGCAGCGCCGCTTCGACCCGGAGGCCACGCTCAAGGCGGTCCAGGCCAAGCGCCCCACCGCGATGTTCGCGGTGCCGGTGATGGCGCAGCGCATGCTGGACCTCGGCGAGGACGTCATCAAGAAGTACGACACCTCCTCGCTGCGCATCGTCGCCCTGTCCGGCTCGGCGATCCCGGCCGCCTCGGTGACGAAGTTCCTCGACTCCTTCGGCCCGGTCCTCTACAACTTCTACGGCTCCACCGAGGTCTCCTGGGCCTCCATCGCCGACCCCAAGGACCTGCGCCAGGCCCCGACCACGGCCGGCCGGCCGCCGCTGGGCTCGAAGATCGTGATCCGCGACGTGGACTCCGGCGAACCGGTCCCGACCGGCAAGGTGGGCCGCATCTTCGTCTGGAACGACATGCTCTTTGAGGGCTACACCAACGGCGCCAACAAGGAGACCGCCGACGGCTACATGGCCACCGGGGACCGCGGCTACGTCGACGCCCACGGCCTGCTGTTCGTCTCCGGCCGTGACGACGACATGATCGTCTCCGGCGGCGAGAACGTCTTCCCGCGCGAGGTCGAGGAGCTCATCTCCGCGCAGCCCGGAGTCCGCGAATGCGCCGTGATCGGCGTGCCGGACGACGAGTGGGGCCAGCGCTTCGCCGCCTACGTCGCCCTGCTGCCCGGCGCCGCGATGACCGCCGAGGAGGTCAAGACCCTGGTGAAGGGCAGCCTCGCGCGCTTCTCGGTGCCCCGCGACGTGCACTTCGTCGACGAACTGCCGCGCAACGCCACCGGCAAGGTGGTCAACCGGCTGCTCGCCGACTGACCGGCCGCCGCCCCGCCCCCCACACCACCCAAAGCGGTCATCGCCACCACCGCTCGCCCTGCCGGCGCCGGCCTCGCCACGGGCCGGCGCCGGCCCTTTCGGCCCCGGTGCCCCGGCCCTTTCGCCCCCGGTACCCGGCGCCGCCGCACCGCCTGCCCATCGCGTCCGTCCGACCAGGGAGGGCACCGTCGTCATGCCCGCGAACCGCAGCGAAGTCGCCGGCCCCAAGGGGACCCGGTCCCGCGTCCTGCGCATCCTGATGCGCTCCGGCATCCTGGTGCCGGGCCGTCCGGACCGCAACGCCCGCCAGCTCAGCAGCCTGAACCGGTGGGGCGCCACCGTCGCCGGCGGCTACCGGGCGGCCGCGGCCCGCTCGCCGCGCCGCCTCGCGGTGATCGACGAGCGCCGCGAGGTCACCTTCCGCGACCTGCACCGCCGCGCCGTCCGGCTGGCCGACGGCCTGGAGCGGCTCGGCGCCCGGCCCGGCGACCGGGTCGCGATCCTGTGCCGCAACCACGCCTGGTTCGTCGAGACCGTCCTGGCCTGCGCCGAGCTCGGCGCCGACGTGATGCTGCTGAACACCGGCCTGTCGGCGCGCGCCACCGCCGAGGTCCTGCGCGCCCACCGGCCGGCCGTGGTGGTGGCCGACGCCGAGTCCGCCGAGCACGCCGCCGCCGCCCGCATCGCCGCGCCGCTGGTCATCGCCTGGCCCGACGCCGCCGGTCCGGGCGCCGCCGGACCGGCCG
>NZ_BAAAQN010000123.1:0-6679 GCF_039531695.1 Catenulispora yoronensis | reverse complement strand
GAACACCATCAGGATCGCCCGGGCGCAGGTGAAGCCCGGGTGGGCAGGTCGGTCCCCGGATGGGAAGGTGATTTCCGGTCACACCTCCGAGATCCCCGCAGCCCCGCCTTATCCCCCCCGAGGCGGCGTGCGGAAAAGTAGGCCGGCGTGTTTCGCCGGTAGGTAGATGGTGTTGAACCCCGTGGGCCCGGTGCCGCAAGGCACCGGGCCCTTCCACGCGTGCGCCGCACCACAGGGGCTCGGCCGGCGCGCTGGTCCTGTGATGGTCCCAAACCGCATCGGGGTCCAGGACGACCATCGGGGGCTCAGGAGGGGCGTGGCGTGGGAGTGCCGGTATCACGCCGGACGGCAGGAGGGGTGTAGCGCCGTATGCGCGCAGCAGTGATCGAGCGGCAGGTGCCGATGGCGCACGTCCAGACGGCCCGGGCGGGCGGGTCGCCGGTCCCGGTCCTGGCCGACCTGCACTGGGCTGCTGCCGCACCGTGGTCGGTCCGGGTCGGGTTCCGCCGGGACGGCGAGCAGGTGTTCTGGAGGTTCGGGCTGGACCTGCTGGCCGCCGGAGTGGTCCAGCCGCCCCCGGGCGTCGCCGAGCACGGGCCGATGACGGTCTGGACCGCCGGGGAACAGCGGGAGAGGATCCTGCTGGGCCACGCCCAGGACACGGACGGACGCCCGGGCCGGCTGGAGGCCCGGACATCGGATCTGGCCGAGTTCCTGGCCGACGCGCTGCGCGCGATGGCCATCCGGACCGCGGCGGTGTAAGCGCCCTGACCGGGCCGCAGGGCACCGGATCGGATCGCGCGCCCCCGAAGGCCGTGCGCGGCCCCGCCCGGGCGGCTCGTCGGCCGGCCCCGGGCGCTGTGCCCCAGCGCTGCGTCACGGGCGGACCCGGCGGCCCGATCGTGCCGATGCCGCGGGTACGGCCGTCCCGGCGATCTGCGTTGCGGGCGTGCGGGGGCTGCGGTCAGCCCGGCAGGGGTGCGCCGTGTCGGCCGGCGACGCGTCGGTTGTCGACAGCGGCGTCGGCCCATTGCCCGGCAGTGAGTTCGCCGCCATCGGCTGTGGCGCGGATGTACGCGGCGGCGGACTGGAGCGCCCAGGCGGCCTGGTCGCGCAGGACTGCCGCGAACTGCCCGGAGGCGAGCATGTTGGCCCGGGTCAGGAACTCGGGGGCCAGTTCCCGCGGGGCGGTGTCCTGGGCCAGGTGCAGGTCGTGGGCCAGCAGCCCGGTGCAGGTGTCGTCGACGGCCGAGGCGATCTCGGCGAGGTCGTCCTCGTTCAGAGCGTCGCCGACCTGCCAGCCGCGGGCCAGTATCGCCGCCGCCCCGATGCCCAGGAGCTCCCCGAGGTACTCCCCGGCGTTGAAGTGCTCGACCAGCGGTGGGCTCTGGTCGCGGCCGTAGGTCAGTTGCAGGCGCATCGTGGCCTGCGGCGGCAGCGTGGGGTGCAGCATGACGGCGGCGATCTCGCCGAGCATGGTGCGCTCCCCGGTGGTGAGCTGAAACCCGGAGGATGCCGGGCGGTCGGCGGTGCTGTCCACGGGGTCGGTCCCCGGTGTTGCGGGGGGTGCGGTGTCGGTGCTGGGGTCCATGGCTGTCGGCCTGCTGTCTTTCTGGGTGGCCACGTCGTTGACGTGGGAAGATATCGCTTCTTGGCGGGGTCGGGACCAGCGGTGCGTGTCCGTCGCGTGGGTAGGCGGCGCCGTGATCGGGGGTGCGTCCTCATCTGCTGCCATGACCTGTCGACGGCAGGTTGCCGGCCGGCGTCCTGCGCCTACCAGGGTCCTGCGGCCACGACGGTGCAGGCGTCGTCGTGGTATTTGCCGGCGATACGCAGCAGGTGGCCGGCGATCACCGCCGGGGAGTGTCCAAGGGTCCCGGCAAGGGTGTCTGGGCCCCACCGCCCGGTCAGGCCGTCGGAGTGCAGGACCAGTGCGCTGCCGGTCGGCAGCGGGTGGGTGGAGGTGCGCAGGGCGGGCATCTGGCGTCCGGCGATGCCGGGCTGCGCTGGCAGACCGGTCTTGGACGCAGGTGTCACGATCGCCCCGGCGATGTCGCCGACGCCGCAGAACAGCACCCGCGCTACCTCCGGCTCGACGCGGGCCACGGCCACCGCGGCGCCCCGCGTCCCGGCCAGCCCCTGGTGGACCTCCTGGACAACTTCCTCCGGCAACCGGCCACGGCCGGTGCGGAAGGCACGGAGCGCGGCCCGGGACGCCACCTGCGCCAAAGGGCCATGCCCGAGCCCGTCGCAGAGCATCACCAACACCGCCGCCCCCTGCCCGGGCGCCGGCGTGCCGTCGTCCAGGCGCGCCGCCCAGCCATCCCCGCACTCCAGCGCCCCGCTGATGGGCCGGGTCACCCCCTCCACCACGGCCCGCGGCAGATCGTAGCCAGGCTCCGGGCGGCCGGAGGCGTCCCGAGCCCAGAACCGGGCCAGCATCACCGTCCCGTGCCCGACAGCGGAGTGCAGATCGAAGACGTCGGCCGAGCGGACAATCGCACCCAGGCCAATGCCCAGGGTTCCGGCCGTCGAGCGGCCGTCGCGCATCGCCGCGGCCACGTCCGCCATTCCCGGCCCGCTGTCCACGGCCAGGAACTCGACCCCGGCGTGCTGCGCGGTCCGCACCACCCGCAGCACGATCGCCCCTGCGACGGCGTGCTTGGCCAGGTTGGAGGCGGCCTCCGACACCGCCAGTGCGACCTGGCCGACCCGGTGCCCGTCCAGCCCGACGCGCCCGGCCAGCCGCGCCGCGGCACCCCGGGCGCCGGACAGGTCGTCGCGGAACCAGGCGACGTCCTGGGTCTCCAGCAACAGGAAACTCACCGCACGAACCCGCCGGCGCACACCGTGAGCACACAGCGCTTCCTATCAGCATTGCTGTAGCCCATGATCGTCTCCGTAGTGGAAGGTGAATCGAAGGGGGTTGTGCCAGTCGTGCGTGGGGCCTTGGAGCCGGAAGAAATTAGGTCGTGACGTCGGTGTGTCGGGGCTTGGCCTTGTGGTAGGGGCGTCGCTCTGGCTGTGCGTGACCGGCTTGCGGTGCTTCTCTTCGATGTACTCGCCCTGTACCTGGACGAAGAGTTGGTATGGCTGTCCGTCGGTCCTCGCTGCGTTGGGTTGGCCACCAGCCAGGTGCGCGGATCGGGATAGCCGGTGTATTCGATGGCCGTGCGGATCAGCCGCATGGTTGGGCTGCCACCGGCTGGGTCGAAGCGGTACATCGACAGCTCTGCGAGCTATTCGTCCGGCCAGCTACCTGCGCAAACCGGTCGGAAGCCTGATCAGAGATCTGGAGGGCGCCGGCTATGCGTACCACACAGCACCGTGCCGACACGCGACGTCACGACCTAATTTCTTCCAGCTCCCTTGTGTCCCCGGAAGGACGCGGCAACCGCGGCCGCGTCCGACCAGCCGCCCCGGCCACCAGGGGCACGACAGCCATCCGGCGGCCGGGCGGTGCAACCTTCGATCACCAGCGAAAACATCAGCAGGACAGTTCGGCCGGCGAGAACCGGAACACAGCCCACGACAGGGGCCGCCGGCCACGCAATCGGCGAACCCTGATATGCAGCGCCCGATGAACCCCAGAGGGATTCCTGTAACGCCGGGCCCAAGCCCGGTAACAAGGTCTTCGCGCAGAAAGCCGCGGGGAGTTCAGATCGGGCGGATGTTCTCGGCGTGCGGGCCCTTGGCGCTGTGCGCGACCTCGAACTCGACCCGCTGACCCTCGGCCAGCTCGCCGAAGCCCTCGGCGCTGATGTTCGAGAAGTGGGCGAACACGTCGGGCCCGTCGCCGTCCTGCTCGATGAAGCCGAAGCCCTTCTCCGCCTTGAACCACTTCACGGTGCCGACAGCCATCTATGCGTCTCCTTGGTGGGGCCGTACCGAAACCCGCACTGCGCGCGCTTCGCGCCGCCGCGATGACGACCACCCCGGAACTCGCACCGGGAAAACAAAGATGCGCCTGTCGGCTACAACCGACAGGCGCACACAAGTTCATGGGAACCACAACTGCAACAAGCGCAACGGTACCACTCGCAGGGTCTCGCAGGGGCCGGTTTCGGCCAGGAGGGGCCCCCGCGTCGCCTCACAGCGAGCCGGGGCCAAGCGCCGGTGATGATTTCCGGGAACCAACACCGGCCCGGCACGCGGCAACCGTCTTGCAGGCGACCGCCATCTGCTGCTGCGCAGGCACATCGGCAACCTGTCACCCGATCGGCCGACCCGAACCGGCCGCCCGTCTCAGCGGATCCCGGAGCGGCCTGACCGCGTACAAAGGGTCCAGGACGCCGTCATCCGGCCTGCTCAGGCCGGATGCGGCTGCCAGTGATTCCACAGCAGACGGCATGTGCAGACCCGCTCCAGTGCACCTCAGGCAACTGCTAGCGAAAATCTGTAGTGACTGGGGTAGACATCCAGACCCCTTGTGGGTAGTGTTCCTGTCGTAACCACAGTAGTGAACAGGCGCGGCAGACACGAACTGGCGCGAGAGCAGTGGCAGGACGGCAATAGGGTTCCGGGGCCAGAGCTGGTGGGCGCCGGGGCCGACGGCCGGGCCGATGAGACCCGGGGCTGCCGGAAAGTGAAGTACCGCAAGTGCAGTCAGCAGTACCGCAGGTGAAGACGCAATACCCGTTTGGCAGGACACGAAGAGAACAGGAGCGAACACCATCAGGATCGCCCGGACAGTGCATTGGTCCGGGTGGGATGGTCAGACCCCGGATGGGAAGGTGGTCCCCGGTCAGCAGTCCAAGATCCCCGCACCCCCGCCGAATCTCAGGCGGTCACGCGGAAAAGTAGACCGGCGCGTTTCGCCGGTAGGTAGATGGTGTTGAACCCTCTAGGGCCCGGTGCCGCACGGCACCGGGCCCCTCCACGTGCATGCCGCCAAGACTCAGAAGAAGGTGCATGTGACAGGCAGTACCCGATCCACCCCGGCCGACCGGCTGGACGATGACGACTACCCCGCCTACACCATGGGCCGGGCCGCCGAGATGATCGGCAGCACCCCCGCCTTCCTGCGGGCGCTGGGTGAAGCCAAGCTGATCGTCCCGCTGCGCTCCGACGGCGGTCACCGCCGCTACTCGCGCTACCAGCTGCGCCTGGCCGCCCGCGCCCGCGAGATGGTCGACGCCGGAACCCCCATCGACGCCGCCTGCCGCATCATCATCCTGGAAGACCAACTCGAAGAAGCCCAACGCCTCAACACCGAGCTGCGCCGAGCCGACCACGGGTGACCCCGCCCGGCTCAGGACCGCCGTCCAGCGCCACAGAGAACATGGTGCCCCGGGAACTGGTCGTCCTCGCCAAGTACAGCCTGACGAACTGTCGTAGTGGTCAGGGACCCCGACCCCGAAAGCACGTGGGATCGGTCCAAGCCGAACAGTCTGGCACCAAAACACTTCGGCCCGGGTCCAAGCGGTCGCCGTGTCAAGGTCAGGGTTCGGTGTAGCCACCGTCGGCGTGTTCGGGGCTGCCGAACAGCGGCGGCCAGTCGGCGGGCAGTTGCATCAGCACCTGGTCCATCAATTCGGGGCCGGCCACGTCTGCGACCACGGACAGCACCGCCGACGTCCCACAGCGCGGTGACCTCGGTGGCGCCCTCGATCCAAGCGGCCGTGGCCCGCACGAACCGCTCCGCGGTCAGCGGCTCAGTGGATTGCAGCGGGTTGAGCAGAATCTAAGCGAACGTCGCCGCGCCGGCAGCTGGGCGGCCAGCTGGGCCCGCACCGTGCCGACCACATGCGCGCCCAGCAGCGCCAACACCACTTGGGACGCGCGCTCAGCTTCATACGGTTCGGGGTAGGCGCCGCGGTCCTGGACGGCGGTAAGGAACGCCTCCCACCTCACGGCCATCGGCTTCCCCTTCCTGTGAATTAATTTCGGGCCTGGCGCGAGGTGGGCCGCTCGCCGAGCCGGGCCTGGGGTCGGTGAGCGGCCCGGTCAGGGATCCGCGCGGGACTGGCGGTGTTCAATCCAGACCGGCAGCCCGATCCACATCGCGGCACCGGGCCTGGCGGCGGCCCCAGCGAGGCCGACGGTGAGCGGGCTGGCCCCGACCGTCCTTCCGGCCGTCCGAGAGGGTGGTCGTGTCGGGGGTTTCGGCCTTGCTGGAGTACGGGACCGGTCGCAGGCGGCCCGCCGTGCCGGGTCGTGCAGCACCTGCCAGGCGGCCAGGACCGCTTCCAGTTCCCTGGCCGCCTGGGCTTCGGTGTCGCTCGCGGTGTCCGGATGCAGTGCCCGCAGCCGGGTTCGGAATGCCCGGGTCACCTGGTCGCTGTCGGCATCCGAGCGGACGCCGAGGATCGCAATCAGGCCTGGGGCTGCGGCTGGGAACAGTGGCTGGGTCGTCGGATGCACCTGGCGTCGGCGGGCCCTGCAGCCGCCGCTGCCCTCATCGCCCGGAAGGGAGTCGGGTTGCTCGTCGTGGCGGGGTGCGGCGGCCGCGGGTCTGGCGACGGTCAGGCGTTGATCTCCTTGCGGCTGTCGGCTGCGGTGATCTGGACCTTGCGGGGCTTGGCCTTCTCGGCGACGGGGATGCGCAGGGTGAGCACGCCGGCGTCGTAGTCGGCCTTGATGTTGTCGGTGTCCAGGGTGTCGCCGAGGAACAGCTGGCGGGAGAACGCGCCCAGGGGCCGTTCGGAGATCTCGACCTTGGTCTCGCCGATCGCGGTGG
>NZ_BAAAQN010000122.1:0-6841 GCF_039531695.1 Catenulispora yoronensis | reverse complement strand
CCCATCCCCACCCCCCACCTCCGCCGCAAAGACCAATCCGCCCTAGAGCTCTACCTCGCCGCCCTCTGCACCGCCCGCAACGGCGGCACCACCGTCACCATCGACGAAATGCACGACCTCCTCGCCCGCTTCCCCGTCCTCGTAGTACTCGACGGCCTCGACGAAGTCGCGGACCCGGCCCTCCGCGCCCTCGTCGTGGAACAGATCGACACCGCGGTGACCCGCTGGACCGTCGGCGAGCCGGCCCGCCGCACCCAGGTCCTCGTCACCTCGCGTCCCACCGCGTCGGGCCAGGCCGAGCCCGACAAGACCACCTTCAAAACCCTCCGCCTGGAGCCCCTCACCCCGGAACTCCAGCGCCACTTCGTCGACAAGTGGTGCGACCTCAAAGGCATCCACGGCCGCGAGCGCCACGACCTCGTCCAGACCTTCCAGCACCGCTCCGGCTTCGACCACATCGCCAAGCTCGCCAACAACCCGATGCAGCTGACCATCCTGCTCTACCTCATCAACAAGAAGGGCGAAGCAGTACCCACCGCCCGAACCGCGCTCTACACCGACTACCTCGACACCCTGCTGGTACGCGAAGTCAGCCGCAAGCAGATCGAACGTGGCCAAGTCCCCCAGGTCCAGGAGATCACCGCGTTCCTGGGCTGGCACATGCAATCAGGCGTCGAGAAGAAAGCCGCCGCCGGACGGATGACCGTCCGAGACATCGAGACAGCCCTGCTCGTCTACCTCCACCAGACCGAAGGCCCGACCACCGACATCGAGGTCCTGTTCCGCGCCGCCTCCGATCGCTTCTGGGCGCTGACCAGCAAGGTCGCGGGCACCTTCGAATTCGCCGTGCAACCCCTCCGTGAATACTTCGCCGCCAGGTTCCTCGCCGAGTGGGCCGGTCGCGACCGCCGCGAGCCCCTCCCCAAACAACAAGTGCTGCAACAACTCATCAACCGCGGCTACTGGCTGAACACCGCCCGCTTCTACGCCGGCTTCGCCTCCCCGAACGAACTGGCCAGCCTGCGCTACGGCCTGGAGGAAGCCATAGAGAGCGGCCGGCATCCGCTCCTCACCCGGGCCGCCGCGTGGGCGCTGCTCGGCGACGGCATCTTCGCCGACCATCCACGCGTGCAGCGCGACGTCGTCGATCTGCTCACGGACGACCTCACCCTCACCCTCGCCACCTGGCACCCGGACAAGCACGCCAACTTCCCGCGCCTCGCGGGCAACAACGGCGGCGAACACCTCGCCGCGGCGTTGCTTCGAGCTGTTGAGCGAGCGCCACAAGACCCCATGACCTGGACCAGGCTCATAACGCTCCACAGCCAGACCTCCATGAGCCCGACCGCATTCACTGCCTGGGCGAAGTCCCATCTGGAGGAGTCGGCGGGCAGACCGAACGAAGAGGTCTGGCTCGACATCTGCGTGAGTTTCGACGTCCCCCTGACCGCGGCCGAAGCGGGCCACCTCCTCACCGACCCCACCGCCAGCCACCGCACCATGCGCGCGATCAGCGCTATCACCGAGCTCGCTCACATCCATGACCAACAGCTCTTGCAAAAGACACTGGACGGATGGCCCCTGGGACGCATCGCAGAGCTCAACAACGAAAGCGGGCTCCTCTTCAGAGCACTGCGAGGCCAGTGGTCCGACGAGCACACCGATTCGTCCCAACGCTTCAAATTCAACGAGTGGCCACAACTCCTGAACCGCCGACCCGCCTACACAGCCCTCCATCAAGCCATCGAACGCCGTGCCGGAGGACACACCGTAGCCCAAGCCATCGCCCTCATCCACGGCCCCTGCTGGCTCGCCGCCGACATCGCCATCTCCGGCAATGGAAACCCCTCCAGAGAATCCCTCAACCTCACCGACCCACTCAGCGAACCGTTCGGCAGCGACATCGCCTACGACGCCCTCCTGACATCCGCCCACGTCCACAAACACGACGCCGACTGGTGGCAGACCGCCCACGACACCTATCCCGATCCGCTCTCCCGACGCACCTGGTCCTACGCGCTGCTCGCATTCGCCGACCCTGCCGTCGTCGCAGAGCACGTGCCGCACATCGACCGCTGCCTGAGCGCGCTATCGGACGACGACTTCCTAGCCTTCGCCTCCTCCATCGACAGATTCGGCGAGCGCCGACCAAAGCGCAGCCTGGGCGCCGTCGTATGGGACGCGGCAACCGACGTCAGCCCGCGCACCAAGCTCATCCTGACCCACTTCGCGCCCGACCGCTGGTCCATCCCGGTCCTGCACGGCCTCTCCGACCGCGACCTCGCGGATCTGGCCGCCATGCGGGCACCCACCTGGCCGGTCGCGAAAGCCGTGACTGCCCGCTTCCTCAAGAAGCCGAACCCCGACCTGTGGCGCGCTCTCGCAGCTCTCGGCCCGTTCACCGAGGTCGAGGTCTCTCCCGACGAGCTCCTGACAGCCACCCCCGAACTGTTGGAGATCCTCAAACACCCCGGGCGCTACCCCGCGTCCTGGGTCATCGCCGTCGAGCACTGGCATTCCCGTACCCACGAAGAGGGCAGTCTGGACCAGGTCGCCATCGACCAGGGCTGGGTGCCCAAGGTGCCGCACCTCTAGGCACCGCACCACCCCCCGACTAACCAGAGTGGCTACCACGCTGGATAGCCGCACCGACCAGGTACAGGATCGCGACGACAGGAACAGCCAGGACCACAGCCGGATAGTGGTACGTCGCCGTACCCTGGTGGGCGACGTAGACTCCATAGCCGATCAGGCCGGCCCCGCCGATGGCCGCGCATATACGGTCTCTGAGTATCTCGTAGGGGATCAGCAGCCCGGCGAGGACAACAATGGCGCCGGACACGACGGAGAAGGTCTCGTAAGGGCCCCAGTGCATGGTTGGTTCGGCCTCCGAAGGTGTTTGGGAGTATGGAGGCAGAGTACGCATGTGATTGGTGGGGCGCAGCGTTTCACGGAAAATCGAAGTGCATATCAGGAACCATATTAATGTGCGAATCAATGACTGGATCAAGAGGGTATTCATGACGCGGGACGAGGCAATCGCACTGGTGCAGCGCATCATGGACACCGACTACAGCGACAACGGCGAGGCAAGCCACTGGCTGGAGTCCCTGGACGCGGCTTTCCACTGCCCGTCCGGCTACGTCAGCGACCTGATCTTCTGGCCCGTCACCGGGGACCCGACCGCGGCCGACGTCGTCGACCAGGCCCAGGCCTACCGGCCGATCGCGTTATAAAAGCCCACCCCGACCTCATCAAACAGCAACTGGCGGAAGAGGCGGCCAAGCCCCTCCCGCCAGTCACTTATATCAGAACTCGCATTTACTGGAAGATCTGCAACTCCGACAGCTGGCCGGCCGGCCAACCCGTGTTGGCGGTGATGTTCAACCGCACATACCGCGTACTGACGGACGAGAACGTGATCGTCGCAGTGTTCCCACTAGCCGGATTGAACGTGTAGCCCGCCGAACCGACGATCGTCGAGAACGAGGATCCGTCCGTCGACCCCTGAACGGACAGCGTCTGCGTCCTCGTCGCCCACGAGCTGGACGGCGGCAGGTCGAGCACGATCTTGCTGATGCTCTTGGCCGAGCCGAGGTCGACCTGGATCCACTGCGGGAAGGCGTTGTTCGTGCTCTCCCAATAGGTGTTGGCGTCCCCGTCCACCGCGTTGGCCGACCCATAGCTCTGGGTCGTCCCACTGGCAGAGGTCGGCTGGTGCAGCGCCAGGTTGGTGTTGACCGTCGCACCGGTCCCGCTGAGCGCGACCGTCGCCGGAGCCGCGTTGCTGGTGATGGTCACAGTCCCGCTGCGCGCGCCGGTCACCGTCGGCGTGAATGTCACGGTGACGGTGCAGGACGCGTTGGCCGCGAGCGAACCGCCGCAGTTGTTGCTCTGCGCGAAGTCACCAGTGGCGGAGACCGCCACCCCGGTCGCCGTCGCGCCGCCGGTGTTCCGGACGGTGATCGCCTGCGCGCCGCTGGTCGTGCCCACGGTCTGCGTCCCGAAGCTGACGCTCGACGGAGTGGCCGCGATCGATGGCCCGGTCCCGCCGCCGCCGGTCGCCGCGAAGACCTCGAAGTCGGAGAGCTGACCGGCGGGCCAGCCGGTGTTGCCGGTGATGGTGACCCGGACGTAGCGCGCTCCGGTCGACGGGAGCGGGATCGTCACGGTGTTGCCGGTGGCGGGGTCGAAGGTGTAGCCGGCGGAGCCGACGATGGTGGAGAAGGTGTTGCCGTCGGTGGAGCCCTGGACCGACAGCGTCTGGGTCCGGGCCGCCCACGCGCTGCTCGGCGGCAGCTTCAGCACGACCTTGCCGATGTTCCAGCTCTGTCCGAGGTCGACCTGGGCCCACTGCGGGAAGGCCCCGTTGGCGCTCTCCCAGTAGGTCGAGGCGTCGGGGTCGGTCAGGTTGGCGGGCGTGTAGGTACCGTTGGAGCTGCTGGCGCTGGCCGGCTGCCCGGCCGCCAGGTTGGTGGAGCTGTCGACGGCCGCGCCGCTCAGGCCGACCGAGGTCGGGCTGTTGTTGGCGTTGCTGGTCACCGTCAGCGTGCCGGTACGAGTACCCCCGGCGGTGGGCGTGAAGGTCACGTTCACTGTGCAGCTGCCGTTGACCGGGATCGACGAGCAGGTGTTGGTCTGGCTGAAGTCGCCGCTGACCGAGACGCCGGAGACGCTGGCGGCGCTCGTGCCGCTGTTGCTGATGGTCACCGCCTGCGTCGGCGCCGAGCTCCCGACCACCGTGCGCGCGAAGTTCAGGCTGCCCGGGTTGGCGTTGAGGACCGGACCGGGCGCCGTGCCGGTACCCGACAGAGCGACCGTGTTGGTCACGCCACCGGCGTTGACCGTCAGAGTGCCGTTACGGGCCCCGGCGGCAGTCGGCGTGAAGGTCACGTTCACCGTGCAGGAACCGTTGGCCGGTATGGAGCCGCCACAGTTGTTGGTCTGCGCGAAGTCGCCCGCGATGCTGATCGAGGAGACCGCCGCGGCGGAGCTGGTCGGGTTGTTGACGGTCACCGTCTGGGCGGCGCTGGTGACGCCGGTGGCCACGGACCCGAAGCCCAGCGCGGTGGGAGTCGTGTTGACCCCGGTCACCGGGTAGGGCGGGAAGACCGGCGCGGGCCAGCCGTTGCACTGCGTCGGGCTGATCCCGGAGTTGCCGCCCTTGTCGGTCACCGCGAAGCTGGGGCCTTCGCAGTTGTAGCTGGGCGCCGCGGTCTGGCCGACGCCGGTGGCGGTGACGTTCTGGAACGAGGCCGCGCCCGCCGTCTGCTCCTGGAGGGCGAACGTGCCGGCCCCGACGATGGTGACGTTGTTCAGGTTGACGCCGCTGATCGTGCCCTCGACCCACTGCACGGCCTCATAAGGGCTCTGTTCGATCAGGGCGTTGGTGACGTTGATCGGCCCGTTGATCGCGCCCTGGCTGCCGTCGAACCACAGCGCCCCGACGCCGAACTGCCAGTTCGGGTCCAGGCTGCCGTCACGGATCATGGTGTTGTTCGAGATGGTGGTGGTGCCCACCGGCGTGGAGGTGAAGCGCTGGCCGACGTGGATGCCGCCGCCCTGGGTCAGGCCGGTGTCGACGACCAGGTTGCCGCTGACGGTGTTGTCGTGGCCGCCGTAGATGGCGATGCCGTTGGCCAGCTGCTGGAGCGAGACGGTGTTGTTGGAGATGGTGTCGTTGGCGTCGGCGCCGAGAGCCGAGTCGGCCCAGGTCGCGATGCCGTCGTCACCGGTGTTGCGGATGTCGCTGTTCGTCACGGTGGAGTTGGTGACGCCGCCGTGGAAGTTGATGCCGTCGGCGGTGGTGTTCCGGATCCGCACGCCGGAGAAGGTCAGGCCGGTCATCGGCCCGTCCATCCACGCGCCGACCTTCATGTGCTCGATCCACACGTTGGTCACCGAGGAGTTGCTCAGCGCGCCGCCGACGCCGTTGACCTGCGCGGAGTCGTCGCGGTCCTGCACGTTACCGAAGATGGCGAAGTCGTGCAGGTGCACGTTGGTGCTCGGGTTCGGGGCGGAGTTGCCGTAGAAGCCGGGCGCCGCGCCGGTGACGGTCGAGTACCACATGCCGGCGCCGGCGACGGTGACGTTGTTGACCGCGATGTGGCCCGGGATCTTGAAGGTGCCCGGCGGGATCCACACCGTGCCGCCGGCCCCGGCGGCGGAGATCGCCGCGTTGAAGGCCGCCGTCGAGTCGGCGGCGCCGGAGGGGTCGGCGCCCTGGCTGGTCACCGAGACCGAGCCGGCAGGCTGGGACGCCGCCGGTCCGACGTTCTCGAAGTCGGCGAGGTTGATCGTGTAGGCGGAGGCGGTGTCGCCGGCGTCCGCCTGGAGCTTGAAGGTGGTGCCGGCCGGATACGTGGTGCTGAACAGGCGATGCACCTCGTCGTAGAAGTGGTGCGGGTTGCTGCCCGGGGAGTTGCTGAACGGGTAGCCGCCGTAGAACCAGCTGTAGGCGTTGGTCAGCGACAGGTCGGGCTGCTTGACGCCGTTGACGTACAGCGACAGCGGCGCGGAGTAGACCGAGCCGTCGCCGGTGTCCGGGATGCTGTAGCGCACGTCGATCGAGTTGGTGGCGACCGGGGTGGTGAAGGTGACGCTCTGGCCGGAGCCGTTCCCCGCCAGGGTCACGGCCTTGCGGTAGGAGGCCTCGTCGGCCAGCTGCCCCTGCGCGAAGCTGGGGCCGATCCGGGTGCCGGTGGTCGCGGCGTTCGCCGCCTGCACCTCGGTGTAGGCCAGGCTCGCCCCGGACCCGCCGGTCGCGGCGGCGCCGGCGGCGTGTGCGGGCGGCGCGGCGGCGATCGTCATCCCGCCCACCGCCAGCAGCACGCCGCCGGCG
>NZ_BAAAQN010000121.1:0-8458 GCF_039531695.1 Catenulispora yoronensis | reverse complement strand
CCTCCCCTTCGCGCCAGGCGTCCAGGGGCATGGGGTTGGGGCGGGTCCAGGTGCCCGCGGCGGTGGTCCCGAGCAGCTGCTGGGCGATGCGGTCCAGGTCACGGAACGGGTCGGTGCGCATCAACATGGGGGTCACCTCCAGGTGAGTGGTCGACCATGGGGGTCGACTCGCTGACGAACACAGGTATAGCATGTCATCGAAACGACGACAAGTAATGTCGTCGCCGAGGAGATGACGTAATGAAAGACCTTCCGAACAGCCAGGCCGCACCCGGTGACGCAGGGTTCGACACCGGCGCCGCCCTGGGACAGATCACCGCCGCGATGCACGCGATGCACGCCCCGGCCGCCCTTCCGGGAGCCCCGGCACCGCCGGCACTGAGCGCGAACCAGGCGCTGGCCGCCCTAACGCTGCTGCGGGAGCTGCGCACGGAGATAGCGGGCTGGGAGCCGCAGCTGATCGAGGCCGCCCGCGCGTTGAACACGAGCTGGGCCGATCTGGCCCCGGCCCTGGGTGTCGCCAGCCGGCAGGCCGCCGAGAAGCGCTACCTGCGGCTGCGACCCGCCACCGACGGAACCGAAGGCACCCGGGAGGAGCGGGTGGCCGCCGAGCGGGACCGGCGGGCCGGGGACAAGGCGGTCGCCGGCTGGGCCCGGGACAACGCCGCGGGGTTGCGGCAGTTGGCCGGGCAGATCGGCGCCCTGACCGACCTGGGCGACGGTGCCGACGGCGATCTGGCCGCGCTGCGCGCCGCTTTGGGCCGTGACGACGTCGCGGACCTGCTGGGGCCGCTGGCCGACGCCGGAGGCCACCTGGCCGGCGGCCATCCCGGCCTGGCCGAGCAGGTCGGAGCCGTGGGGGCCAACATCGCCGAGGTCCGCGCCGCCTCCGACCGCAACCGCCGACCCGGCGCGTAGGAACAGTAGACCGGACACACATCTGCCAAGGACAGGAGGGTTGACCATGGTGCGTTTCGAGTCGTTCATGGAGCAGGTGATCGATCGCGGCGAATACCGCAGCGGCGATGAGGCGACCGGGCCGCCCGGGTGGTGCTGGCCCTGCTCGGGGCGCACCTGACCGGCCGCACCCGCGCGCAGCTGGCCGCGCTGCTGCCGGAGACGTTCGCGCTGATCCTGCTCAACCCGCTGCCGGCCGCCCAGCCGCTGAACGCCGAACGCTTCACCCGCGCCACTGCGGCCTGGATCGAGGGCGCCACCGAGGCCACAGCGCTGTGGGACATCGGCGCGGTGTTGTCGGTGGTCGCCGACATCGCTGGCCCGGACCTGATGGGGCAGGTGCTGCTGCAACTGCCCGCCGACTGGCCGCCGCTGTTCGGCCTGCCCGAACACGCCGACACCACCTCAACCTGAACCGGTCGGCGGGCACGCCCAATCGGGGGCGCCCGCCGACAGGCCCACGCTGTTGATCGCATCTAGCCCTGAGAGGAAGCCCGCAGGTGGAAACCAGCGTCCAGACCCTGGAGTTCCAGGCCGAGACCCGCCAACTGCTGAACCTGGTGATTCATTCGATCTACTCGAACAAGGACATCTTTCTGCGCGAGCTGATCTCCAATGCCTCTGACGCCCTGGACAAGCTGCGCCTGGAGTCGCTGACCGCCGCCGCCCCCGGGGCCGACACCTCCGACCTGCATATCGCGCTGGAGGCCGACACTGACGCCCGCACTCTGACGGTCCGGGACAACGGGGTCGGCATGTCCCGCGACGAGGTGGTGGAGCTGATCGGCACCATCGCCAAGTCCGGCACCGCGAGCCTGCTAGAGAAGATCAAGGCCGCCCATGACGCTGAGGCCGCGCAAAGCTTGATCGGGCAGTTCGGCGTCGGGTTCTACTCGGCGTTCATGGTCGCCGACAAGGTCACCCTGCGCACCCGTCGCGCCGGCACCGACGAAGGCACCCTGTGGGAGTCCGACGGTGACGGCACCTACGACATCTCCACGGTCGACGGCCTTCCGGTCGGCACGTCGGTCACGCTGCACCTCAAGCCCGCCGACGGCGAGGACGGACTGGCGGACTACCTGGCCGAGTGGAAGATCCGGGCCATCGTGAAGCAGTACTCGGACTTCATCCGCTGGCCTATCCGCATGCCGGTCGAACGCGGCGAGGAGAACGGCGTCGCGGTCACCGAGATGCAGACCCTGAACTCGATGAAGGCCCTGTGGTCCCGTCCCCGCGCCGAGATCACCGAGGCCGAGTACCACGAGTTCTACCAGCAGATCAGCCACGACTGGACCGACCCGGCCGAGACCATCCACCTGCGCAGCGAGGGCACCTTCGCCTACGACGCGCTGCTGTTCATCCCCTCGCAGGCGCCGTTCGACCTGTTCTCGCACCAGACCAAGCGCGGCGTGCAGCTGTACGTCAAGCGCGTGTTCATCATGGACGACTGCGAAGCCCTCGTCCCGAACTACCTGCGCTTCGTCAAGGGCGTCGTGGACGCCCACGACCTGTCCCTGAACATCTCCCGGGAGATCCTCCAGCACGACCGGCACATCCGCGGCGTCCGCAAGCGCCTGGTCAAGAAGGTCCTGGGCGCGATCAAGGACATGCAGGCGAGCGACGCCGAGCGCTACGCCACACTGTGGGACCAGTTCGGCCGGGTGCTGAAGGAGGGATTGGTCGAGGACCCGGACAGCACCGAGGCTCTGTTGGAGGTGATCTCCGCGGCATCCACCCACGATGCGGAGAAGACCATCACGCTGCGCGAGTACGTGGCGCGGATGAAGGACGGCCAGGACGCCATCTACTACCTCACCGGCGCCACCCGCGCCGTGGTGGAGAACTCCCCGCACATGGAAGCCTTCACCGCCAAGGGATATGAGGTCCTGATCCTTACCGACCCCGTCGACGAGGTCTGGGTCGACCATGTCGCCGAGTTCGACGGCCACCGGTTCCAGTCCATCGCCAAGGGCCAGGTCGACCTCGACCACGAGGACGGCGACGACAAGGACGACGAGCAGAAGGCGCAGCGCGAGGCCGACTTCGCCGACCTGCTGCCCTGGCTGGCGGCCACCTTGTCCAAGCAGGTCAAGCAGGCCCGCCTGTCCTCCCGGCTGACCACCTCGCCGGCCTGTGTCGTCGGCGACACCGGCGACATCACCCCCATGCTGGAGAAGATGTACCGGGCCATGAACCAGCAGATCCAGCCGGTAAGGCGCATCCTGGAGATCAACCCCGGCCACCGGCTAATCACCGGCCTGCGCGACGCCCACACCAAGAACCCCGACGACCCCGCCCTGCCCGAACTCGCCGAGCTCATCCTCGGTGCCGCGCTGCTCGCTGAAGGCGGCGACCTGCCCGATCCCGCCCGCTTCGCCAAGGCCCTGACCGAACGCCTCGCCGACACGCTGTAACCACACCGGGCGCGGCCTGGCACAAGGCCGCGCCCCGCATATCTCGAACCGCCGGCCACCCCAGACAGCGACTTCACGCCCGTGACCACCATGACCGCCCCAACGCTGCCCGCCCCCGCCGCAGACCGCCGCCAACTGCTGCCCGCCCTGGACGCCGCCACCCAGGCATCCCGTGACGCCCACGACGCCACCCGCGCCCTGTCCGACACCGTCCTGACCTGCCAACACCTGCCCGCCGACGTCTACCAGTACGCCCCGCACCTGTCCCCGGCCACCCACACCCTCACTACCGCCTCCCGCACCCTGACCACCATCACCGCCTACGCCACCGCCAACCCCACACCTGAGAACCTGCACGCCCTGCACCGCGCCACCACCGAACTCACCGCCGCCACGGCCACCCTGCGCTACCAGACCGCAGCCCTGGCCGCCGCCGCCAGCTGGTACAGCGCACCCGCCGCGCTCCCGTCGACCGCCGCCACACTGCCCGGAGAACCCCTGCCGTGACATCCGCCATCACGCCCGCCGCCCCCGGCGCAACACGCGCCCGGCCCAGCATGCTCGCGGTGTTCCGTAACGGCGGCCCGCAGATCGCCACCGATCCGCGGTTCACCAGCCACCACCACCACGCCGCACTGACATCGACAGGACCCTACGAAACACAGACCAGATCCAGCCCGGACCGAAACACCTCAAACCATGCGCACCAGCACGCCGCAATCAAAAAACGGCGCACAATGCCAGCGCACCCCGGGCCGCCCCCGGCTACCCGCCGAACCGCCGAAGTGAACGCCGTCGGGCTTGACCCGCTCCGCAGCGGCCGCGGGCCGGCCCCCGAGACCTAGCATTCCCGTGGCCGGCCTCGGGAGCCAGCCTGCCACCCCTCGCCTCATACCGCTCACCCCGCACGACGCCAGCTTATGAAGCTCGCGCTGCTCACGGCGGCGGCCCCGACGAGCGTTCTGACCGAAGGCTGCTCCGTGTGCCCCTCTCGCCCCACATCCCCGTCGACCCCCGCCCCAGCGAGCCAACGCCCGTCCCGCCTCGAACACGGAGTAGACGCCCCAATAGCACCGAGAACCGAGCTCAGGCGTTGAGAACGATCCTGATTGACCAAGTTGTCTGACACACCCGGCCAACGTCCGCACAAACGAGCGGGTGCGGAGTAGGTCTCTATTGCCAGTCAACCTGTCCAGAGCATGGTCCTGACCTCAGAACCAGACATCTTCATTGGCACAGGTCACTGACCGTTGTCACTCTTTCTGGGCCCTTGACATCCAAGTTGGGCCCATCCGGGGCTGCTGCCATCGAATCTGGACCCACGGACGGTGACCTGAGGGCGGACCAGAGTGGTGCTGAGGATTCGCCGGTCGTCATCGATGTCGGCGGCGGCGGTTCTCCCTCACATGACAATCGAATACGTCGATCCTGCGGGCGCTCGGCAGTCGGACGTTTTGGCGTCGTGTGGGTCTGCGCTACCAGACCACAGCGTTGGCCGCCGCCGCCAGCTGGTACAGCGCACCCGCCGCGCTCCCTTCGACCGCCACCACACTGAAGGACTCTGTCGGGAATCTTGAGCCGTCGTGATCACTTCCCCTGGCGCCACCAGATTGGGCGGGGTAGGTCGTGGGCGTCGAGGTACTGCTGGAAGGCTGTGGGCGGCCGTGGCCGATACTCGGAGTCGGCGGGTTCTTGCCGGCTGAGTCGTTCGATGTTGACGGCGATCGCGGTTAGGACGTGCTGGACGTGCGTCTTGGCCCAAGACGGGGAAGTTTGGCGCTGGAAGCGGCTGTCAAGGGTTTCGTCGAAGTGGCCGTGTAGCAGGTGGGACTCCTTGTAGAACGAATGCCGACCAAGACAGCGTTCTGACAAGGAGTCCCGTGCCCAAGATTCGCACGCCTTCACGTCCTCGCGCACCTGAACGGGCCTTCGCGGCCGGGCATCTGGGCGAGTTGACGCAACTGATCACTCCGTCGCTGGTGGACGAGGTCCTGGTGGCGACCGGCCGCGTGCAGGCCCGGGTCCGCAAGCTGCCGGCGCGGGTGATGGTGTACTTCGTGCTGGCCATGGCGCTGTTCAGCGACAGCGGGTATCGGGGGGTGTGGTCGGCGCTGGTCGCCGCGCCGGGCATGCCGGACCTCGACCCGTCCCGAATCTCGCTGGCAGTGACCGTCCGCACCGCCCGGAACACCGTGATCACCGCGACCGGCACCACGACCCGCCGCGGACATCGAACAACCCCACAGATCAACACCGCCGTACTCCACCCCCGCGAACTGCTCCCGGTTCACCGCCCGACCAGGATCCAGCCCCGCCGCATCAAACGCCCGATCTCAACCTTCGCCTACAGCCCGACCAGGAAGAACACCCCGATCACGAACCCGGAAATCACCTTCACCATCACCACGGCCACCGACCGGACACGCCGATGGCGAACCTAAACTTCCCCGTCTTGGGCCAAGACGCACGTCCAGCACGTCCTAACCGCGATCGCCGTCAACATCGAACGACTCAGCCGGCAAGAACCCGCCGACTCCGAGTATCGGCCACGGCCGCCCACAGCCTTCCAGCAGTACCTCGACGCCCACGACCTACCCCGCCCAATCTGGTGGCGCCAGGGGAAGTGATCACGACGGCTCAAGATTCCCGACAGAGTCCTTCAGTGTGGTGGCCGGTCGAGGGTCAGGCGCGCAACGTATCCGGACGGTTACGCTCCGGGGAAGGCGTCAGCGTATCGCCGGGTGTGGCGAAGCGGCGAACTGTTTATCAGAGGTCTGTTTTGGTGCGTCCAGCGTCGTGCGCGTCGCGGGGCGCTGGCACGTCCGGCTCGTAGCGCGTTGCGGTGTGCGATCCGCGGCCTGGGTGTCGGCATCGTGCTGTTGTGGCGTGTCCGGGCGGTCATATCGGGCACTTCCCGTCGGCGGCGGTGCGGCTTTTAGAGGTCCGCGTCGTCCTCGTGCCGTTCGAATGGATGATCTGCATATCTGCTTGAGTGCAGTAGTCTCGCGGCGTGGATGCGGGTGTGGCGTGGCCGGTCGCAGGGGTCGACTATCCGGGTACTTATCAGGAGTTCCGGGACTGGTTCCCTGATGAGGCGGCGTGTCTGGCCTACTTGGAGCGCCTGCGCTGGCCGGACGGCTTCGTCTGTCCGGCGTGTGGCGGGGATCGGGTATGGCGCACCGCGAAGTCCCAGTTCATGTGTGCCGCCTGCGGACGTAAGACATCCGTGACGGCGGGCACGATCTTCCACCGCTCGCACTCGCCGCTGTCGACGTGGTTCGCTGCGGCGTGGTTCGTGACGTCGCAGAATAACGGCGTGTCCGCGCTGGGTTTGCAGGGCGCGCTGGGCTTCGGCTCGTATGAGACGGCGTGGGCGTGGCTGCACAAGCTGCGCCGGGCGATGGTGCGTCCGGACCGGGAGCGGCTGGACGGCGTTGTGGAAATCGACGAGACGTTCGTCGGCGGCAGGTCGGCAGGGAAGCCCGGGGTCTCCACGGACAAGGTCCCGGTCAAGGTGGCGGTAGAACGGCTCGGGCCGCACCGGTTCGGGCGGGTGCGGCTGGCGGTCGCGGACGCTCCGGCCACGTTGCAGCTGGTCGCGTTCGCGGCGTCCGTCGTGGAGCCCGGGTCGACGATCCGCACCGACGGCGCCCGCATGCTGCGCCGCCTCGGCGACATGGGTACGCCCACGAGTACGTCAACGGCTACGCCTCGCCGGACATCAGCCGGGAGCTGCCCGGCGTCCACCTGGTCGCCTCGCTGCTCAAGCGCTGGATCGCCGGCACCCTGCACCACCACGTCAGCCGCGAGCACCTGCCGTACTACCTGGACGAGTACACGTTCCGCTTCAACCGCAGGACTTCCACCGCTCGGGGGATGCTGTTCTACCGGCTCCTCCAGCAGGCTGTGGCCACCGGCCCCCACCCACTGGACGAGCTGACCGGCGCCGCGCGTCGGCCCGTAGCCTGAGGGCCCGAACAGAGCGGCGGATCTCCAGGGAAAGGGCGTCTGCGGTGACGTGGTCGGCGGGGCTGCTCGGATACGCCGCGGGCTTGCTGATCGCCACAGCGACCGCGCCGGTCGGGGTCTCCGGTGCGGTTTTCCTGCTCCCTGTGCAGCTCAGCGTCCTTCGCGTGCCGAGTCCGGCGGTCACGCCCACGAACCTGCTGTTCAACGTCGTGGCCGGGCCCGGCGCGCTGCTGCGTTACCGCAGCCGCGGCGGCCTGGCCGGCCCGCTGACCCGCCTGCTGATCGCCGGCACCCTGCCGGGCGTCGTCATCGGCGCCGTGATCCGCGTCTTCGCGGTCCCCGGGCCGACGGTCTTCCGGCTGCTGGCCGCCGCCGTCCTGCTCCCACTGGGATCCTGGCTGTGCCTGCGGACCCTGCGGCCGGCCCGACGAATCGCGCAGCCGCCGACCTCGCGGGCGATCGCCGCCCTGGCCCTGATCGTCGGGATCGTCGGCGGGATCTACGGCATAGGCGGCGGCTCCCTGCTCGGCCCGATCCTGGTCGGCCGCGGCATGCCGGTCGCCAAAGTCGCCCCGGCCGCACTGGCCTCCACTTTCCTGACCTCGATCGTCGGCGCGGCCACCTACGCGCTGCTGGCTCTGACCACCACCGGCGACATCGCCCCGAACTGGCCGCTGGGCCTTGCCTGCGGACTCGGCGGCCTGTGCGGCGGCTACCTCGGAGCCCGCCTCCAGCCCCGACTACCCGAAACCGCACTCCGACTGCTGCTCGGCACCCTCGCGATCACCGTCGGAACGATCTACATCGCCCAAGCCGCCAGCTAACGCGACGACCCGAGCCACACCAGCACGGTCGAACTGGCCAGCATCCTGAGCAGCTAACTTCGCTCAAGCAGATATGCAGAATGGATGATCGAACAGCTTGCCGGTCACGGTGGTCCCAGACCAGGCGTACACGGTGCGCCATGGCCCGTCGGCGCAGGTCGCGTCGTCGGCTGCGAACAGCGGGACGGTGCCGGGCGCGGTGGTGATGACGTCACGACATTGTCGGCAGGCGCAAGGGGCCGGGTGCGAACCTTGCACCCACCTTGCGCCAGCGAGTTCTGAGGCGGAATTGGG
>NZ_BAAAQN010000120.1:0-8589 GCF_039531695.1 Catenulispora yoronensis | reverse complement strand
GGCGCCGCGAGCGCGCAGCGGGCCAGCCCGGCGGCCGCCCCGCAGAGCGCCACCGCCCCGCAGGCGTCCGACAACGCGCTCCCACGGCGCGTGCGCAAGGCGCCGGCCCAGCCGGACTGGCCCACGGCCCCGTTGTCGGCGGTCACCGGCCCGGCCCAGCCCCAGGACGCGGTGGCGGTGCGGGACGCGTTGCTGGAGTACGAAGCGGGGGTGGAACGGGCGCTGTACGACAGCGCCGACGACATGCCGACCCGCCGGCCCTCGGCCCGCCACGCGGGCCCGGCGCCGGAGCGGGACGGGGAAGACCAATAGGAGGACGACGCCATGATCGGCTCTAGCAGTGCCGCGCCCTGGGAAAGCGACGAGCAGCGCCTCGCCGCGGACGCCGCGGACTTCACGTGGATGGTCGCCCGCTTCGCCAACGAGACCGCGGGCGTGGTCGACGCCATCGCGGTGTCGTCCGACGGGTTGCTGATCGCCGTCTCCCGGCCCCAGGACCAGGGCGCCTCCGAACGCCTGGCCGCCGTGGTGTCCGGGATGACCTCGCTGGCCGCCGGGGCCGGCGGGAACTACGGTCTGGGCGCCCTGAACAAGGTGATCATCGACATGGAGGGCGGCTACCTGCTGATCGCCCGGATCGGCAGCGGGGCGGTGCTGGGCGCGGTCACCACCGCCGACGCCAAGCTGGCCAACGTCGCCTACGAGATGACGCTGTTCGCCAACCGGGTCGGCACGGTGCTGAGCCCGGCGCTGATCATGGAGCTGAAGAACACGGTCGGGATGGGCGTGCCCGCACGCAGACCGGGCGGTGGGCAGGGGTGAGCGAGGCGGTCGGGGGCGGCCCCGAGACCGGCGCCGAACCGGTCTCGGCGGTGCGGCCGTTCCTGCTCACCGAGGGCCGGGTGGTCGGCGAGGAGCAGGCACTGCCGATGGAGACCCAGCTGGTGGCCACCCCCGAGGCCCTGGCCCAGCTGGCGCAGCCGCATCTGGCGTTCGAGCGGCGCGCCATCATCGAGACCTGCCGGGTCCCGGTCTCGCTGGCCGAGCTCGCGGCCCGCCTGGGCCTGCACCTGAACGTGGTCCGCGTGCTGGTCGGCGACCTGCACACGCGGCGGATGCTCACCGTCCACGTGCCCCGCGCGGCCGGCAGCTCAGACTTGGACATTCTCAGAAGGGTGATCGATGGCCTTCGCGCAATCCACACGTCCGGCGGACCCGGCCATGGCTGACGCGGGCGCGACCACGACCGCGCCGCGGCCCCCGCAGCCGGTGAAGATGGTGGTCTCCGGCGGCTTCGGCGTCGGCAAGACCACCGCCATCGCCTCGGTCAGCGAGATCGAGCCGCTCACCACCGAGGCGGCCATCACCGAGGTCGCGGCCGGCATCGACGACGTGTCGATGACGCCCCGCAAGACCACCACCACGGTGGCGATGGACTTCGGGTGCCTGACCCTGGACCCGACGCTGAAGCTCTACATCTTCGGCACCCCGGGTCAGGACCGCTTCGGCTTCATGTGGAAGGACGTCACCGCCGGCGCGCTCGGCGCCCTGGTGGTCGTCGACTCCCGCCGCCTGGACGACTGCTTCCCGGCCGTGGACTACTTCGAGCGCGACGGCACCCCGTTCGCGATCGCGGTCAACGCCTTCGACGGCGTGCTCTCGCACTCGCTGCCGGCCGTGCGCTCGGCCCTGGACGTGGCCCCGGAGGTGCCGGTCGTGGCCTTCGACGCGCGCAGCGGGGACTCGGTGCGGGAGTCGCTGATCGTGGTGCTGGAACACGCGCTGACCCGCGCGCGGGGGTTCTGACCGGGCGCAAATCCGGTTGCCGCGCGAACCCCGTCCATGGCCTCATGGTTCCCGTTGTCCGATGACCACGCGAACGAAAGAGGCAGGGTAGAAGCATGTACACGAACGTTCCCGGATCCAGTGGCGCGAGCTCGCCGATCCGGATGTGGGCCGATCCGGAGTCTGTGGAGCCGCAGGCGCTGGAACAGCTCCGAAACGTCGCGGCGCTGCCCTGGACGCACGGGGTCGCGGTGATGCCCGACGTGCACACCGGGATCGGGGCGACCGTCGGTTCGGTCATCGCCATGCGGGACGCGGTCTCGCCGGCGGCGGTCGGGGTCGACATCGGCTGCGGCATGTCCGCGGTCAGGACCTCGCTGACGGCCGATCAGCTGCCCGACGACCTCGGCCGGCTGCGGACCCGGATCGAGCAGGCGGTGCCGGTCGGCCGGGGGGTGCACCGGGACGCGGTCCGGCTGGAGGCGGTGCAGGAGCCCGGTGCGAAGAAGCCGCTGCGGGGCTGGCACGAGTTCTGGGCCGGCTACGAGGAGCTGGAGCGGTCCGTCACCCGGGGCAAGCGGGGCCGGGTCTCGGAGCAGATGGGCACCCTCGGGGGCGGCAACCACTTCATCGAGGTGAACGTGGACACCGAGGGCTTCGTCTGGCTGATGCTCCACTCCGGCTCGCGGGGGATCGGCAACCAGCTCGCCGCCCACCACATCGAGGTCGCGCGGACGCTGCCGCAGAACCAGGACCTGCCCGACCCCGACCTCGCGGTCTTCCTCGCGGGCACCGCGCAGATGGCGGCCTACCGGCGGGACCTGTTCTGGGCGCAGGAGTACGCGCGGCGGAACCGGGCCGTGATGCTGTGGCTGTTCGCCGAGGTGGTGCGCAAGGAGTTCCCCAAGGTCGCCTTCGACAAGGCGATCTCGTGCCACCACAACTACGTGGCGGAGGAGTCCTACGACGGCGTCGACGTGCTCGTCACCCGCAAGGGCGCGATCCGGGCCGGCGGGGGAGAGCTGGGCATCATCCCCGGGTCGATGGGCACCGGCTCCTACATCGTGCGGGGGCTGGGCAACGAGGCCTCGTTCAACTCGGCGTCGCACGGCGCCGGCCGGCGGATGAGCCGGACGCAGGCCCGCAAGCAGTTCACGGTCGAGGACCTCAAGGCGCAGACCAAGGGCGTGGAGTGCCGGAAGGACACCGGGGTCGTGGACGAGATCCCCGGCGCCTACAAGGACATCCGGTCCGTGCTGGCCCAGCAGTCGGACCTGGTGGAGATCGTCGCGGAGCTCAAGCAGGTGGTGTGCGTGAAGGGCTGAAGCCCCCCGAAGCCACCAACCCCGCACCGCCGCACGGATCGTGCGGCGGTGCGGGGTTTTCGCCTTTCTTCGCCAGGGCTGTGAGCTGGACAACCTTCGATCGGCAGGATCGGGGCGCTACGGGTCGTACGATTTCCGCCATCGGGCTTGACAGGTTGTCACCGATTGCGGCGCGCCGCCGGGGATACAGTGGCCTCGACGCCTTGGGCACGAGTCGGACACCAGCCGCATTCGACCGCCATCCAGGTGTCTGTTCGCTTTTCTACGCATATCGCACGCCGGGGCCGACAGCGAGGTCGGCGCCGTACCGAACCGAACGAAGGACGCTGGTCGACATGAAGGTCGGCATTCCCCGCGAGCTGAAGAACCACGAGTACCGGGTCGCCATCACCCCCGCCGGGGTCCACGAGCTGGTCCGCAACGGCCACGAGGTCTTCGTCGAGCAGGACGCCGGCCTCGGCTCGTCCATCTCGAACGAGGAGTACGCGGCGGCCGGCGCGACCATCCTGGGCACCGCGGACGAGGTGTGGGCCACCGGCGACCTGATCCTCAAGGTGAAGGAGCCGATCGCGGCGGAGTACCACCGCATGCGCCAGGACCAGGTGCTGTTCACCTACCTGCACCTGGCCGCCTCGCGCGAGTGCACCGACGCCCTGCTGGACTCGGGCATCACCGCCATCGCCTACGAGACGGTGCAGCTGCCCGACGGCTCGCTGCCGCTGCTGGCCCCGATGTCCGAGGTGGCCGGCCGGATGGCGGCCCAGGTGGGCGCGGCGACCCTGCAGAAGGCCAACGGCGGGCGCGGCGTGCTGATGGGCGGCGTGCCCGGCGTGCAGGCGGCCAAGGTGGTCGTGATCGGCGGCGGCGTCTCCGGCATCAACGCCGCGGTGATCGCCAAGGGCATGGGCGCCCAGGTGAAGCTGCTCGACAAGAGCATCGCCCGGCTCCGCCAGGTGGACGCCGACCAGTTCGGCGAGCTCCAGACCCTGGCCTCCAACGCCTTCGAGATCGAGCAGGCCTGCCTGGAGGCCGACCTGGTGATCGGCGCGGTCCTGGTGCCCGGCGCCAAGGCCCCCAAGCTGGTCAGCAACGACCTGGTGGCCCGGATGAAGCCGGGCTCGGTGCTCGTCGACATCGCCATCGACCAGGGCGGCTGCTTCGAGGACTCGCACCCGACCACGCACGCCGACCCCACCTTCCAGGTCCACGAGTCGGTGTTCTACTGCGTCGCCAACATGCCCGGCGCGGTGCCCTACACCTCCACCTACGCGCTGACCAACGTCACGCTGCCCTATGCGGTCGAGATCGCGAACCTGGGCTGGAAGGAGGCGTGCCAGCGCGACCACGCCCTGGCCCTGGGCCTGAACACGCACGACGGCAAGCTGACCTACCCGCAGGTCGGCGAGGCGCACGGTCTGCCCTCGCTGAAGCTGGACGAGGTGCTGGCCTGACGGACCGGCCGGCGATCGCCGCGGAGACGCGGAGAACGCGAGAACGCGGAGAAACGCGAAAACGGTGAAGGGCCCCGGAATGCTCCGAGGCCCTTCAGCGTCATTGCCCGAACGGTGTCCGCTCACCCCTGGCCGGGGGGCGGGACCTGCCGCTGCTGGAGCGCGCCGGCGAGGTTCTTGATGTCGCCGCCGGCCGCGGTGAAGCCGAGGTAGCCGAAGACCGCCGTCGCGATCGCGATGACCAGGCTGACGTAGAGCGCCCAGCCGGCCCCCGAGCTCGCCGAGCCGCCGAAGCCGTCGGCCTCACTGGCCGAGGGGTAGGTGACCCACCGCAGGATGATGATGATCGCGGACACGACCGCGGTCGCGGTGCCGATGGTCCACAGCAGCAGGGCCGGCCACTTGATGATGTCCAGCGCCCACAGCGCGGTGACGACGCCCAGCGCGATCAGGAGCAGGACGGGGAACCAGGCCCCGAACTTGGCGTCCCAGGCCGACAGGCTCCCCGAGGAGCTGTGGCCCATGAAGCTCACCGACGCGGTGTACCACGGCAGGAAGCTCAGGATGAAGACCAGGATCGCCCCGCCCACGAATACCTGACCGGTGCGCCCGAGCCGGGCCAGAAGCTGATTGAAATCCACTTGGTGCTACCCCCAGTAGTAACGATGCGTGATCACCGCACGTCCGGCACTTTGCCGCAGTACGTTCTACGCCACGCCGGCCCCTACTCGTAAGGTCCCGCGGGCGAAGGCCCCGGGAAACATCAGGAGAATCCCCGGCAACGTCCTGATCCATCAGAAATCTGATGGATCACCCCCTGCAGTAGCGTGGACACCGTGGCCGGCGACCTCGATTCCCGCGTGCGAGCCCACCTGGAGCATTTGGCGGTGGAGCGCGGACTGAGCATCAACACCTTATCGGCCTATGACCGTGATCTGGCCCGGTACAGGGTTTTCCTTGACGGGCTGGGCCGGGCCGACCTCAACGGCGTGACTAGGGCCGATGTCGGGGCGTTCCTGGCGAGCCTGGGCGGCGCGGCCTCCTCGGTGGCGCGCACCATGTCGGCGGTGCGCGGGCTGCACCGCTTCGCCCTCGCCGAGGGCTGGGTCGGGGTCGACGTCACCGACGAGGTGCCGCCGCCGCGGGTGCCGCTGCGGCTGCCGAAGGCGCTGCCGCTGGCCGAGGTGGAGGCGTTGCTAGCGGCCGCCGAGGCGACCCCGCCGACCAAGAGCGGTGCCCCGATGGCGTTGCGGGACCGGGCCCTGCTGGAGTTCCTCTACGGTACCGGGGCCCGGGTCAGCGAGGCGGTGGATCTGGACGTCGACGACGTCGACCGCCAGGACCGCACGGTGATCCTGGACGGCAAGGGCGGCAAGCAGCGGCTGGTGCCGGTCGGCTCCTATGCCTGCCGCGCGCTGGAGGAGTATCTGTCCGGGCTGCGGCCCGAACTCGTGCGCAAGGCCCGGAAAGGCAATGGCGGAGCGTTGTTCCTCAATGCCCGCGGCGGGCGGCTGACGAGGCAGGGTGCGTGGACGGTGCTGGGCGCCGTCGCCGAGCGCGCGGGAATGGCCGGCAAGGTCTCTCCGCACACATTGCGCCACTCTTTCGCCACCCACCTGCTGGACGGCGGTGCGGATATCAGGACCGTGCAGGAGTTGCTGGGTCACAGTTCGGCCACGACCACCCAGATCTACACCCGGGTGACCGTCGAACGGTTGCGCGAGGTGTACGCAACCAGCCATCCCAGAGCCCTGACCGGCGATCTGCCGGTAGGCTGACCTATCGGGGACGACGGCTCGCGAGGGGTTTCAGCGCCTACTGGAGGATACTGAGACCATCCCGTGACCGACCGTCCTGATATGAGATGACAGATACCGGCGACGCTTACCGGTTCGGGTGATTTATCTCCTGTTTTCCAGCGGAAACCGGGTTGAAACACCCCGCCTGTGTCTCATTGCCTTGCTGTAATGACACCGTGCCCATAGAGTCACTCCAGCGATGAGAGTGGGCAAGTCGGTAAGGAGGTAGAACGACTTGTGAATGAGTCGACATTTGCTGCCGGACGGGTGGCCGAACAGGCCGCCGCCGCCGATGGCGGTACCACTGGCGCGATGGCGTCTCAGACGGGGACCTCGCCTGCTCCTCGTTCCACACAGCGTTCCGAGGACATGATGACTACGACCGATAAGACCTCCGACGCCACCCGGACCGGGGTGGAGTTCGACGATCCGTACGGCATCATCGAGGACGAACTCCGCTATCAGGACGGATTCGATCCCGATGCCGAGATAGAGCCCGATCCCGACTACGCCGCAACGCTGGCGCCGGATCCGGCGACGCAGCGCCGCGAGCGCGTGGGGCCCACCGGCCGGCCGATGCCGCGCTTTCCGGTGCCGCGCCCCCCGGTCGAGCACGGACCGGCCCGGATCATCGCCATGTGCAACCAGAAGGGCGGCGTGGGGAAGACCACGTCGACCATCAATCTGGGCGCGGCGCTGGCCGAGTACGGGCAGAAGGTGCTCCTGGTCGACTTCGACCCGCAGGGCGCGCTGTCGGTGGGCCTGGGTGTGAACCCGATGGAGCTCGACCGCACCGTCTACAACCTGCTGATGCACCGCGGCGTGAACGTCGAGGACGTGCTGCTCAAGACGGTGACACCGGGCATGGACCTGCTGCCGTCGAACATCGACCTGTCGGCCGCCGAGGTGCAGCTGGTCACCGAGGTGGCCCGGGAGTCGGCGCTGGCCCGCACGCTCAAGCCGGTGATCGGCGACTACGACTTCATCATCATCGACTGCCAGCCCTCCCTGGGCCTGCTCACCGTCAACGCCCTGACGGCCGCGCACAGCGTGATCGTCCCGCTGGAGTGCGAGTTCTTCGCGCTGCGCGGTGTGGCGCTGCTCACCGAGACCATCGAGAAGGTCCGCGAGCGGCTGAACCCGGAGCTGGAGCTGGACGGCATCCTGGCCACCATGTACGACGCGCGCACCGTCCACGGCCGCGAGGTGCTGGCCCGGGTGGTGCAGGCCTTCGGCCCGCAGGTCTTCCACACCGTGATCGGCCGCACCGTCCGCTTCCCGGAGACCACCGTCGCCGGCGAGCCCATCACCTCGTACGCGTCGGCCTCGGTGGGCGCGGCCGCCTACCGCCAGCTGGCGAGAGAGGTGCTGGTCCGGTGCCACGCCGGGTGAGGATGCCCGCAGCAGACGAGCTGTTCCGCACCACCGCCGGCAACGGGACCCTGATGCGCGACGGTCGGGGCGAGGACGCCGAGCAGCGTCCGGCCCCGGCCCGGGAGCGCGGGCCGGGCGGGCACAACGCCGTCGCGCCGCCGAACGGGCCCGGCACGCCGGGCGCGGCCGGGACGAAGGGGCCGGCCAAGACCGGGCCGCCGGCGCCGGGCGAGCAGAGCGCCGGGCCGTCCGGACCCTCGGGGTCCGCGGCGTCGTCCGGGTCGGCCGGGCCCGCCGGGCCCGCCGGGTCCGCCGGGAGGAACGGAGCCCCGGTCATGCCGTCGCAGACCCCGGGCGCACCGGGCACCCAGCCCGCCGCCGCCCCGTCGGCCGCCGCCGCCGAGCCGTCCGCCGAGCCCCCGCCGCCGGCGTCGGCCCGCAAGGTCACGGCCCCGCGCCGGCCCAGCGGCCGCGAGCGCCACGACGAGAAGATCACCGTCTACGTGTCCCCGGACGAGCTGCTCGGCCTGGAGCACGCGCGCATCACCCTGCGGGGCGAATACGGCGTCGCCGTCGACCGCGGCCGCATCGTCCGCGAGGCGGTGGCGGCGCTGCTGGCCGACCTCGACGCGCGCGGACGGGACAGCATCCTGGTCAAGCGGCTGTCCTCCGGCGGCTGACCGCTAGAGTTCAGGCGTGAGCGTGGAAGCAGAGGCTGCGACGGCCCCGGAGGCGGTCCCGGCCGACCAGGGGCCGGAGCGGCAGGGGCCGGGGCAGGCGGCGGAGCCCGCGCCGGACGGCGGGCCCGGCGGAGCCGCGCTGCCCGCCGCGCCCGACGCGCCCGCCGCGCCCGAC
>NZ_BAAAQN010000119.1:0-10062 GCF_039531695.1 Catenulispora yoronensis | reverse complement strand
AGTTCATCTCCTTCCTGAAGACCGATCATGCCGGTGTGCTGGCCAGTATCCGTGAGACCGGTCAGCTGGCCGATGACACGGTGGTGGCGTTCAAGGACGCCGTCGCGACCTTCAAGCGCAGCTTCGAACTCGGCGACGGCACCCTACTCGCCGACCAGGACAAGGTCGAGGCCCTCGATAAGGAGGAAGTCGGCCAGACACGCATCACCAAGCACGTCAAGGCACGATGACGGCCGGCTACCGCGCGGGCTGCCTGCTACCGCAGGGTCAGGCAGCTACCGCATGGTCAGCCAGCTACCGCAGGATCAGGCAGCTAGCGCGTGGCCAGCCAGCTAGCGCGCGGTCTGCCCGCTACCGCGTGGTGAGCCGGTAAGGAATAGTGCAGATGACAACATCAGTACTGGCCCGCAACACCGCCGCCAGCAGCAGACCACGCTGATTCTGCAGAATCCGGTACCGCCACCGGCGGGGCTGAACCTCCACGATCAGCACCGCGATCTGCCGATTCCCCTGTGCCGCCCGGCGGACATAGCCGACCATCGGGTGGACCAGCGACCGGTGCGGACTCTCCAACGTGTCGAGCCGCACGCCCGGATTCCAACGCTCCCAGGCGGTGCGGAACCGCGAGCACTCCTCGGTGTCCGGCCAGACGCTGACGGCGACCACGTCGTCGGCCAGGGACCGGGCAGCGAGCAGGGCGTGCTCGGTCAGTTTGCTGATGCTTCCGACCGGCACGATCACCAAGCTCCTGGCCGGGGTCGGCACCGTCGGCGGCCCGGACAGGTCCAGTTCGCGGCCGACCAGCGTGTAGTAGTTCTGGATCCGGGCGAACAGCAGCATCAGCGCCGGCACGGCCACCACCACGACCCACGCCCCGGCGGCGAACTTGGTCGCGACGAACACCATCGCCGCGACCGCGGTCAGGGCGGCACCGGTGCCGTTGAGCGCAGCGCGCAACCGCCAGCGCGGCGGACGCTCGCCGTACCAGTGCCGGACCAGCCCGGTCTGGCTGATCGTGAACCCGATGAACACCCCGATCGCATAGAGCGGGATCAGCCGGTCGGTGGCCGCGTGCACGGCGGTCAGGAGCAGCCCGGCTAGTAGCGCCAGGGCGACCACGCCGTACCGGTACACCGGACGCTCGGCCCGCAGCCCGAAGAGATGAGGCAGACGGTCGTCCCGCGACAGCAGGCTCATCAGCACCGGCAGTCCGCCGAAGCTGGTGTTCGCGGCCAAGGCCAGGATCAGCGTGACAATAATGTTGGTCGCGTAGTAGACCCAGCCGGTCCCGAACGAGCCCGCGGTGAGCTGCGCCAACACTGTGACGCCACCGCGCGGGGCCACGTGCTGCCGGTGGATCAGGACCGACAGTCCGACCAGCATCGTCGCCAGCAAAGCGCCGAGCATCAACTCGGTGCGCTGAGCCCGCCTGGCCCGCGGCTCGCGGAAGGTCGGGACCCCGTTGGCGATGGCCTCGATCCCGGTCAGGGCCGAGCAGCCGGCGGCGAAGGCCTTCAGGACCAGCAGCAGGCTCAGCGCCTCCGCCGCGTGGACCGGCACGGCCGTGCCCACGACCGCCACCGGATGCGATCGGGTGAGTCCGACGCCGATCACCGCGAAGACCGCTCCGAGGAACAGCAGCATCGGCAGCATGAAGACGCGGGCGCTCTCGGCGACACCCCACAGGTTGACGCCCGCGATCACGACGAGCCCGAGCAGGGCCAGGCCGAGGATGTGCGCGGCCAGAGACGGGAACACCGAGGCCAGGCTCGCCGCGCCGGCGGCCAGGCTCACCGCGACGGTCAGGACGTAGTCGACCACCAGGCTCGCCGCGGCCAGCAAACTGACGGTGGCGCCCAGATCCTTCTTGCCCACCGCGTAGGCGCCGCCGCCGTCCGGGTGCACCGCGATGACCTGGCAGTAGGAGACGACCAGCACCGCCAGCAGTCCGGTGATGGCCAGGGTGACCGGCAGCGTCAAGCGGAGCGCCGCCGTGCCCGCCGTCGCCAGGACCAGGAGCATGGCTTCGGGGCCGTACGCCACCGAGCTCAGCGCGTCCAGGGACAACGCGGCCAAGCCGCCGAAGCTTGTCAGATGATCCTTTTTACCCTCGCCGTGTCGAAGCGGAACGCGCGGCACGACTTTTCTCGGGGCTGCCCCGTAACCCATGGCGGATCCCTGCTGTCGACGACCGGGCTGTCAGGGACCGCCGTTACGGCGCGCCCAGCAGATCGGAAGCGGACGTCGTCCCTTCGGCGACTTCCCGCGCCACGTCGGACAAGCGCAGGTTGCGACGGCGGGCATGGCCGCGCAGAAGCTCGAACGCCTCGTCGACACTGATGCCGCGGCGTTCGGCCAGCACGCCCTTCGCCTGCTCGATGACGATGCGGCTGTTCAAGGCGCTTTGCAGCTGCGCGGCGAGCAGGTCGGCCTGGTACAGGCCGCGCTGGGCCAGGATCCCGATGGTCGCCACGTCGCCCAGCGCCTGGCCGACGCGGACGTCGTCGTCGGCCAGCACGCGGTTCTCGGTGCTGAACAGGTTCAGGGCCCCGATGATCGTCTGCCGCAGGCGCAGCGGCAGGGCGTGCACCGCCACGAACCCCGAGCGCCGCGCGGCCTCGGCGAACTGCGGCCAGCGCTCGGCGTTGGCGTCCAGATCCGCGTTGATCACGGGCTCGCCGCTGCGGCAGCAGTCGACGCAGGGACCGGCGTCGGTCTGCAGCTCGAACAGCTCCACCAGGCGGGCGTTCTCGGTGGAGGCCGCCGCGGCGTGCAGGTGCCCGCGCTGGTCGATGAGCATGATGCCGGCGGCGTCCACGTCCAGGAGCTGCACGCAGCGCTCGGCAAGGGTGAGCAGGAAGTCGATGACGTCGAAGTCGTCGACGAGGGTGTCGGCGACCTCGACGAACGTCTCGACGAGCTGTCGTTCACGGGTCACGCTCATTCCTCCAAAGTAGACCTTGCTGACCTTGCTGACCTTGCTGACCTTGTCTTCGGGTTCGCGGACGCGATCAGGGCTCGCACCGTCGGACGCCATCACCGCTCCGGCTCGTCGAAGCGCAGTCGGCGGGCCACCACGTCGGCGGCCACGTCGGCGAGCAGGCGATCGGCGGCCCAGGCGTGGGCCCGGAGCCGGACCAGGGCCTCGGCCAGGCTCACCCCGAGCTGCACGCTGATCATCCCGGTCGCCTGGTGCACCTCGGCGCGATAGGTCACCGGCTGGGCCCAGCCGGGGCAGGGCTGGTCCGCGCCGTCGGGCGGGGGCCACTGCCGGTCCAGCAGCGCGAGCGTGACCGCGTCGGCCAGCGCGAGCGCGTCCGTGAGCTGGCCGGGGGTCAGGGGGCCGGGGACGGTCCGGTGCACGAGCATCGTGCCGACGGCGATCACCCCGATCCGCAGCGGGAACACGAACACCGCGCGGGCCCCGAGGTCCATCGCGGCCGGGGCGAACGCCGGCCAGCGGACCAGGTCGCCGGCCAGATCCGAGGCCAGAACCGGGATCCCGGCCGCCGCGACCTCCCGGCTGGGCCCCTCGCCGAGCGTGAACTGCAGGTCCTCCAGCCCGGTGCTGACCGGCTCACCGCCCCAGACCAGCACCTTCCCGGCGGCCCCGGTACCGAGCCCGGCACAGATGCCGTCGGCGCCCACGATCACGGCCACCGTCGCGGAGGCCAGATGCGCCAGGCCGTCGGCACCGTCGGCCGAACCGCGGTTCAGCTGCGCCAGAACCATCGCCATCCGGTCGCTCACCACGTCGGCACCGCCTTCCCGCTGTGCACCGAACGTCCCCGGACTTCGACAACGGTAGCCCTCGCCCACCGGCCCCGAGGGCTACCGCGCCGAATCAGTGGCGCAGGCTCCGCCGGCGGGACGAACCGATGCCCCGATGGCCGGTCGCCAGGTCCACGACGAACAGCAGCGCGACGGCTCCGCACAGCGCGGTGATCCACGTGGAGATGTTGAAGAAGCCCTGCAGATTGGTGACGTGGAAGACCCGCGAGGCCACCCACCCGCCGAGCAGCGCCCCGGCGATGCCGATCAGGGTCGTGACGACGACCCCGTGCGAGCTGTTCATGATCCGGTCGGCGATCAGACCGACGACCAAGCCGAGCACGATCCAGGCAATGACGCCCATGTGAAAGCACCTACTTCTGCCGGCCGCCCGTGAGACCCGCGAGCGCGGGCCGGGCCGTTGGCCGATGTCGGGTCCCGGGTACCCGGGACACCGATTCCAAACCGGAGAGGGTGTGGTGGGGAGGCCGGGGCCGGGGCCGGGAGGCCGGAGGCTTGGCCGCACGCCGCGTTGCGCGGGTGGGGCCGATGGCCCGACCTGTTGTCGATCTTGTAGGGCGCGTGGGACTCGAACCCACAACCCACGGGTTAAAAGCCCGCTACTCTGCCAGTTGAGCTAGCGCCCCGCACACGCCAGGCGTGTGTCGCGTACCAGGGTAGCGGGTCGGTCGTCGTTAGCAGAACCGGTTACGCCGCTGTCCACTACTCGAACACAAGCGCGTTCGAGTGTGAGTGTCCGGGCGCGAGGGTGCGGGCGGCCGGGGGCCGCTGGCCCGGGGCCCGGCTTACACGCAGACGCCGTCCGATTCGCGGTAGCCCACTGGTTCGAGTTGGAAGGTCGAGTGCTCGACGTCGAAGTGGCCGTGCAGGCATTCGCGCAGGGTGTTCAGGGTGGTGCCGGTGCGTTCGCCGTCGAGGACGCGGGGTTCGACCACGATGTGGGCGGACAGGACCGGTAGGCCGGAGGTGATGGTCCAGGCGTGCAGGTCGTGGACGTCGGTGACGCCGTCGGTGGCGCGCAGGTGGCGGCGGACGTCGGACAGGTCGATACCCTTGGGGGTGCCTTCCAGCAGCACGTTGACGGCCTCGCGGAGCAGGAGCCAGGTGCGGGGCAGGATCATGGCGCCGATCAGGATCGAGGCCAGGGGGTCCCAGCCGGGCCAGGCGGTGAGGCGGATCAGGAGCGCGGCGACGACGACCGCCACCGAGCCGAGCATGTCGGCCAGGACCTCCATGTAGGCGCCGCGGATGTTGAGGCTCTCGTCCTTGCCGCGGCGCAGCAGGAGCAGGCCGCCGAGGTTCACGGCCAGGCCGATGGCGGCGATGACGAGCATGGTGCCGCCGGCCACCTCGACCGGCTCGTCGAAGCGGAGCACGGCCTTGTAGGTCACCCACACGGCGACGGCGAACAGCAGTATGGCGTTGGCCGCGGCGGCGAGGATCTCCAGGCGGTAGTACCCGAACGTGCGTTCCGGGTCGGCCGGGCGGGCCGCGTAGCGGATCGCGACCAGGGCCATGGCGACGCCGAAGACGTCGGTGGCGGTGTGGCCGGCGTCGGCGAGCAGCGCCAGGGAGTGGGACAGCACGCCGCCGACGATCTGCAGCAGGAGGATCGCCGCCGAGGTGGCGACCACCACTCGCAGCCGCGCCGCGTGCCGGGACCCGGCGGAGGCCCCGAGCGTGCCGTGGTCGTGTCCCGCGCCCATCAGCTCACCTCGCCGTCGTCCCGGTTACCCCCCCAGGGTACCTCTCGGGTAACCATTTTGGCTCCCGCCTGATCGTGCTCTATGCTTCAACTCGTCCCCGACGGACGGATGGACGTTGAGGGCAGACCAGCCCCCATCGTCTAGAGGCCTAGGACGCCGCCCTTTCAAGGCGGTAACACGGGTTCGAATCCCGTTGGGGGTACGCAGATCCAGCAAGGCAAAGCGGTTAGGCACCGCGGCGGTAATCCGATATGCTCTACCAAGCGATCGGGAACCGGGCCAAACCGGGGAAGCGATGGCAGGACAGATAGAAGCAGTACAGGCAGGACAAGTACACAAGGTCCCGTGGAGCAGCTAGGAGTGCTCGTCACCCTGTCAAGGTGAAGGTCGCGGGTTCAAATCCCGTCGGGACCGCATCCGAGAAGCCGCCGCAAGGCGGCTTTTCTGCTTTGCTCGGGCGAATGCCCCCGATCTCGCGACTTCCGTAGCTGTTCGGCCCAGCCCCCGGAACGGCATGATCGCCTCGGTCGTTCACTTTTCGAAGGCCCGCATCGAGGGAAACGGGGAGCCATGCGCTTCATCCTGAACATCATCTGGCTGGTGCTGTCCGGATTCTGGATGGCGCTCGGCTACGTCGTGGCCGGCATCATCTGCTGCGTCCTGATCATCACCATCCCCTTCGGCATCGCCTCCTTCCGGATAGCGGGCTTCGCCCTGTGGCCCTTCGGCCGCACCGTGGTCTCCAAGCCCACCTCCGGCGCCTTCTCCTTCCTCGGCAACATCATCTGGTTCATCGTCGCCGGCATCTGGCTGGCCATCGGCCACGCCATGACCGGCATCCTGCTCTGCCTCACGATCATCGGCATCCCGTTCGGGATCGCGAACTTCAAGATGATCCCGATCTCGCTCGCCCCGCTCGGCAAGGACATCGTCTCCACCGACGACCCCATGTACCGGTACGGCTACCGCTGAGCCGGCGGCGGCCCGCCCCACCCCGCCCCGTCGTTCCCCCGCCCCTCCCACCGTCTCGCAGAAGCCGGTGGGAGGCACCCCCCGCCATCCGGTATGCTGTTCCAGGTGTTCGGGCGACCGGGCACATAACAAGTGGGGCCAGGTAGCTCAGTTGGTACGAGCGTCCGCCTGAAAAGCGGAAGGTCGCCGGTTCGACCCCGGCCCTGGCCACTGGAAACACGAATTCGAACCCCGTCGGGCGACCGGCGGGGTTCTTTCGTTTCCGGGCGGCCCGGCAGGAAAATGAGTACCCTTGGCGACCGAACTCAACGTGGGGGTGTGCGCATGCGGCGGGCGATGGTGGTGACGGTGTCGAACCGCGCGTCGAGTGGGGTGTACCAGGACACCACCGGGCCGATCATCGTCGAGCGGTTGACCGGGATGGGGCTGGCGGTCTCCGGGCCGGAGGTGGTGCCGGACGGGCCGCCGGTCGAGGTGGTGCTGCGGCGGATGCTGTCGGTCGGCTACGACGTCATCGTCACCACCGGCGGGACCGGGATCTCGCCGACGGATCGGACGCCGGACATGACGCGGCGGGTGCTGGACTACGAGGTGCCGGGCATCTCCGAGGCGATCCGGCTGGAGGGACTGGCGAAGGTGCCGGCGGCCGCGTTGTCGCGGGCCACGGCCGGGGTCGCCGGGCGGACGCTGATCATCAATCTGCCGGGGTCGCCCGGCGGGGTGCGGGACGGGCTCGCCGTCATCGAGCGCTGGCTCGCGCACGCGCTGAGCCAGTTGCAGGGGGGCGACCACTGAACCGCCCCGCCGGGTGGGGGGCCGCTTGGCCGGCGGTCCTGAGCGACGGACCGGTGCGGCTGCGGCCGCTGGCGCTGTCGGACGCGCCGGCGTGGCGGGAGTTGAAGGACCGGAACCGGAGCTGGCTGGCGCGGTGGGAGGCCACGGTGCCGCCCGGCGACACCGGCGGGCGCATCACGTTCCGACAGATGGTGCGGCGCCTGCGGGCCGAGGCGCTGGCCGGGCGGATGCTGCCGTTCGCCATCGAGTACGCCGAGCCGGTCGACGGCTCGGAGGCCACCGAGCGGATACGCGGGCGGGTCGGCGAGCACGGGACCGGGTACGGGACCGGGCACGCAGCCGAACACGGGGCCGAACACCCCGCCGGGGACGGTCCGGTCGGCACCGGCACCGGCGCCGGCCCCGCGGAGCCCGGACGGCGGCCGCGGCGCCCCGCCAAGCCCGTCCACCGCCTCGTCGGCCAGCTCACCGTCTCCAGCATCACGTGGGGCTCGCTGCGGTCGGCGAACATCGGGTACTGGGTCGACGAGGCCGTCGCCGGGCGTGGGGTCACGCCGACGGCGGTGGCGCTGGCCGTCGACCACTGCTTCGGGCCGGCCGCATTGCACCGGGTGGAGGTGTGCATCCGCCCGGAGAACGCCGCGAGCCTGCGGGTCGTGCACAAGCTCGGATTCCGGCCGGAGGGGCTGCGGCGCGCTTACCTGCACATCGACGGCGGGTGGCGGGATCATGAGACGTTCGCCCTGACCGCCGAGGACGTCCCCGAGGGGCTGCTGACCCGGTGGCACGTCACTCGTTCGAGGAGTCGCGCTGCTCCGAGCGGGTGACATTTGGGATAGAGCATGCTTATGGGGGAACAGCGGACACCTTAGAGTGATCCACTGGCCCCTTCTGTCACAACAGTCTCGTCACAACCTCAACGACACGCCGACAGAATGCGCCTTGATGATCGTCGGCCCCTCTACTGTGCTGAATGTGAGCAGCAGCGGCCTCATCTACGCGGGAATCGTCGGCGCCTGGGCCGTGTACCTCGTCCCAGTGTGGCTGCGCAGGGAAGAACAACTGAACGAGGCGCGGGAAAAGGCGCGGTACGCCGCCGCCATCCGCACCCTGGGACGCAGTGAGCGCTTTGAGAAGAAGGTGCTCGCCGAGGAGGCGCTGGCCGCCACCGGGACCGACGGCGCCCCGCCGCCGCGCGCGGGCGACGACCGCTCGGGGACGCAGACCCCGGCACCGGCGCCGATCGCCACTCCGGCCAAGCGGCCCCGCAAGGCCGCGCCGGGCGCGACTCCGGCTGTCACAGCCGCGCAGAGCACTGCGCAAAACAATCCGCAGGACACCCCGCAGTCCTCCGAGGACCGCGACGGCCGTTCCGCGACGCCGTCCCTCCCGAAGGCCAAGCCGTCCCCGGCCGCCCAGGCGCGCACCACCGTCACGGCGCACCTGCCGCACCACCACAGCCGTCCGACCGCGAAGCCGTCCCCCGCGGCCACGGCGGCCCGCCGCCGCAACGTGCTGCTGATGCGCCGCCGCCGGGTCGTCGCCTTCCTGTTCACGCTGGCCACCTTCGGCGCGCTCGTCAGCGCCGTCATGGGCCTGTCGTACAGCTGGGCCATGGCCGCCCCGGCCGCCTTGTTCTCCGGCTACATCGTCTACATCCGCCGCGACGAGAAGCAGCGGACCCGCGAGCGCTACCGCCGCCGGCAGGCCGTCCTGGCCGCCGAGCGGCGCCGGGACCGGGAGCGGCAGCGCCAGGACCGCACGCCGGCCGGGCCGCGGGTGCCGGCCGCCCCCGAGGCGGTGCCGGCGGTCACCGAGCCCGACGGCTCGGTGTGGCGTCCGGTCGCGGCTCCGCAGGAGTACCGCAGGGCCGCCAACGGCTAGCGGCGGAAAACCGGTTTCGGAACGGCCTGGCCGATGTGATAGATTTCTGACTCGTTAGAGGGCCTGTGGCGCAGTCTGGTAGCGCACCTCGTTCGCATCGAGGGGGTCAGGAGTTCAAATCTCCTCAGGTCCACAACGAAGTCCCGATCGGATCACCGATCGGGACTTTTTGTTTCGCCGATCGAGGCACTCTCCCTCGAATCTCCTCGGATACCACTGACAGAGGGTGTCAGCGACCCCGGCCTACCGTCGGCGTCATGGCGGACAAAGATTTCGACTTCTTCCACGGACGCTGGCGCATGCGGACCCGCAAGCTGCGCGACGTCTTCGACCCGACCTGCACCGAGTGGGTCGAGCTCGACGGCGTCACCGAGGTCCGACCGGCCTTCGGCGGCGCCGGTAACGTGGAGACCACCACTCTGGGCACCGAACCGCCCCTCCAGGCGGTCACCGTACGCCTCCACGACGCCGAACAGGACCTGTGGCGGGTCTGGTACGTCTCGACCCGTGCGCCGGGCTACATGGGCCCCGCTGACGAGGGCCGGTTCGAGGACGGCCGCGGGGTGTTCATCTGCGAGGAGGAGCTCGGCGGCCGGCCCGGGTTGGTCCGGCACCAGTGGACCGCCCTGGACACCGGACGACCGCGCTGGGAGCAGGCGTTCTCGTTCGACAAAGGGCAGACCTGGGAGACCAACTACGTGAGCGAGCACGAGCCCTTGGAAGACTGAGTCGCACAGAGCTGGATAAACGAGCTCTGGATACACAGAGCTCTGGATACAGAGTCCTGAAAACGACTCAGGCCCCGAACCATACGGTTCGGGGCCTGAGTGCAAAGTTAGTCCGGCCGCGTCCTACTCTCCCACCAGGTCCCCCTGGCAGTACCATCGGCGCTGGCGGGCTTAGCTTCCGGGTT
>NZ_BAAAQN010000118.1:0-10072 GCF_039531695.1 Catenulispora yoronensis | reverse complement strand
CCGGCTCGGCCTTGGCGGCGGCCGCGCCGCCGCCGTTCTTCTCCTGAATAGCCTCGACGAGCTGGCCCTTGCGCATCCGCGCGGTCCCGGTGATCCCCAGGCTCACGGCGTAGGCCTGCAGCTCGGGGAGCAGCATCGAGGACAGCCCCTTGCCGGCGCGCCCGGACGGGGCGGTGGCGGGGGATTCAGTCGTGGTGTCGCTCACGAAGCGATCCTTCCTGGTCGCCGACCCGCGCGGGCTTCAGCCGCGCCGGGTGCGGGGACAGGTGCTGGTTGTGTTGAGCAGTGTTGAATTTGGAACCGAGGTCGCATTACAGGGTGTCCGCGCATGACAGATACAGATCAGCCGCGGAAGCATTCACACGGGATACCTAAGACTGCACTCGCGCGAATCGCCGCCGACGGGGCCAGTGCCCGCCTTAGGAGATGTGTCGCGCTGTCGCTCACCTGTGGTGAAGTCGGTGCTCGACAGGAGAGTAACACCTCGTGGTGTCCAGCGGGACTCCGCCTCGGCCTCGAGGGGATCCCAAGGAAAACCATACGCGGGCGCTGCTCTCACCATTCACAGTCCCCCGTGGCGTGGGTTTGAACCCTGGGTCGTGACCCTCATCGGGATCCGTTCCCCGCCCACGCGCCATCGGCTGTACCCAATGCTACCGCACCGGCGCCGTCAACGGCGAGGTCGAGGGCGGTCCAGCCGGCGCCGGCCGCCGCCGTGCCGGTCGTGATCACCGCCTGGACCTGGTCCTTCGTCGTCAGAACCAGGACGGTGGGACCGGCGCCGGAGACCACGGCGGCGTGTCCGGCCGCGCGCAGCGCGCCGATCAGCGCGGCCGAGGCCGGCATGGCCGGCGCCCGGTAGTCCTGGTGCAGGCGGTCCTCGGTGGCGGCGAACAGCAGGTCGGAGCGGCCGAGGGTGACCGCGGCGGCCAGCAGCGCCGAGCGGCCGGCGTTGCGCGCGGCGTCGGCGTGCGGCACCAGCTTGGGCAGCAGACCGCGCGCCACCTCGGTGGACAGCCCCTCGTCGGGCACGAACGCCACCGCGGCCAGCGTGTCGTGCGGGTCCACGCGCAGTACGCGCGCGGTGGTGTTGGCGGCGTCCGCGATTTCACCCGCTTGGTCCAACCAGGCCACGGTGAAGCCGCCGCGCAGGCAGGCCGCGACGTTGTCGGGGTGGCCCTCCATCTCGGTGGCCAGCTGCAACGCCTCGTCGTCGGTGAGCGTCGCGCCCACGGTCAGGGCACGGGCGGCGGCGATCCCGGCGCAGATGGCGCCGGCCGAGGAGCCCAGGCCGCGGGCGTGCGGGATCCGGTTGGCGCAGACCACCTCCAGGCCGGGCGGCCGGGCGCCGAGCCGGTCGAAGGCGCGGCGCAGGGCCCGCACCACCAGGTGGCTCTCGTCGCGGGCCACCGTGTCGGCACCCTGGCCGGCCACGTCGACCCGCAGGCCGTCGTCGGCTATCCGGACCATCACCTCGTCGTACAGCCCGAGCGCCAGGCCCAGGGAGTCGAAGCCGGGTCCGAGATTGGCACTGGTGGCCGGCACGCGGACCCGCACCGGGGCGGCTCGGAAGACAGGGCTCGGCATTGCGCTCCGTTCGTGCGGGTGGTGCGGGCTTGAGGGAAGCCGTTGAGCTTGCGCTGAGGCTTATCGCGGGGGATCCGGACTTGTCAGAGTTCTGGACTTCTCATCATGTCCGGACCTGCCAGGAGCCCGGACTTGTCAGAAATCTGAGCTTCTCAGAAGTCCGGGCTCCTCAGAGGTCTATCAGAGCCTTCCTCAGCCCAGGCTGAGGGCCTCGGCGACGGCCTGCACCTCGGCCGGCACCGGCTCCGGCAGCGGCGGCGCGGCCTTGATCGCCCAGTCCGGGTCCTTCAGGCCGTGGCCGGTGACCGTGATGACGATCCGCTGCCCGGGCTCCAGCCGGCCGGCCCGGGCCAGCTTCAGCACGCCCGCGACCCCGGCGGCCGAGGCCGGCTCGACGAACACGCCCTCCTCGGCGGAGAGCACGCGGTGCGCGGCCAGGATCTCCTCGTCGGTCACGGCCTCGATGACGCCGGTCGAGGCCTCACGGGCGGCCACCGCCATGTCCCAGGAGGCCGGGTTGCCGATCCGGATCGCGGTGGCGATGGTGTCCGGGTGCTCCACCGGCGCGCCGTTGACGATCGGGGCGGCGCCGGCGGCCTGGAAGCCGAACATCCGCGGGGTCCGGGTCGCCGGGCCCTCCTTGGCGTACTCCTGGTACCCGAGCCAGTAGGCCGAGATGTTCCCGGCGTTGCCGACCGGCAGCGCGTGGATGTCGGGGGCGTCGCCGAGCTCGTCGACGATCTCGAAGGCGGCGGTCTTCTGGCCCTGCAGGCGCACCGGGTTCACCGAGTTCACCAGCGCCACCGGGTACTTCGCGGCCAGCTCGCAGGCCAGCCGCAGGCAGTCGTCGAAGTTGCCCTCGACCGGCAGCTGGGTGGCGCCGTGGGCGAGCGCCTGGGCCAGCTTGCCCAGGGCGATCTTGCCGGCCGGGACCAGCACCACCGGACGCAGCCCGGCCCGGGTGGCGTAGGCGGCCGCCGAGGAGCTGGTGTTGCCGGTGGAGGCGCAGACCACGGCCTCGGCCCCGGCCTGCTTGGCCAGCGAGATCGCGGTGGTCATGCCGCGGTCCTTGAACGACCCGGTCGGGTTCATGCCCTCGACCTTGACGAACACCTCGCCGCCGGTCAGCGCGGACAGCCGCGGGGCGGCGAGCAGCGGCGTGCCGCCCTCGCCCAGCGTGACCACGGGCGTGCCGGCGTCGACCGGCAGCCACTGTCGGTACTCCTCGATGACGCCACGCCAAGCCATGTCCGTGCCTTCCTGAAGGTCAGTCCGATTCGACGCGCATGACGCTGGACACGTCACGCACGATGTCCAAAGCCCGCAGCCGGGCCACGGTCGCGGTCAGCGCCGCGTCCGGGGCCAGGTGCGTGACGATCACCAGCTGCGCGTCCAGCCCGCGGCCGGACTGGCGGACGGTGGCGATCGATACATCCTGTTCGGCGAAGATACCGGCGACCGCCGAGAGCACGCCCGGTTTGTCGTCGACGTCCAGGCTGATGTGGTAGCGGGTCCGGGCCTCGCCGACCGGGCGCACGGTCAGCCCGGCGTAGGCCGACTCGCCGGGCCCGCGGCTGCCGGTCACCTTGTTGCGGGCCACCGCGACCAGGTCGCCGAGCACCGCCGAGGCGGTCGGCGAGCCGCCGGCGCCGGGGCCGTAGAACATCAGCTGGCCGGCCGACTCGGACTCGATGAACACCGCGTTGTAGGCCTCGCGCACCCCGGCCAGCGGGTGGCTGCGCGGGATCATCGCCGGGTGCACCCGGGCCGAGACCTTCTTGGCCTCCTGGTCCACCTCGCAGATGGCCAGCAGCTTCACCACCGAGCCCATCGCCTTGGCGCTGGCGATGTCGGCGGCGGTGACCTCGGTGATGCCCTCGCGGTAGACGTCGGAGGCGGTGACCCGGGTGTGGAAGGCCAGCCCGGCCAGGATCGCGGCCTTGGCGGCGGCGTCGAAGCCCTCGACGTCGGCGGTCGGGTCGGCCTCGGCGTAGCCCAGCGCGGTGGCCTCCTCCAGCGCCTCGGTGAAGCCGGCGCCGGTGGTGTCCATCCGGTCCAGGATGAAGTTGGTGGTGCCGTTGACGATGCCCAGCACCCGGCGCACCCGGTCGCCGACCAGGGACTCGCGCAGCGGGCGCAGCAGCGGGATGGCCCCGGCCACCGCGGCCTCGTAGTACAGGTCGGCGCCGTGCCGCTCGGCGGCCTGGTACAGCGTGCCGCCGTCCTCGGCCAGCAGCGCCTTGTTCGCCGAGACCACGGACTTGCCGGACTCCAGCGCGGCCAGGATCAGCGAGCGGGACGGCTCGATGCCGCCGATGACCTCCACCACCAGGTCCACGTCGGCCCGTTTGACCAGGCCCTCGGCGTCGGTGGTGAACAGCTCGGCGCCGACCCCGGGGATCTCGCGCTGCCGGTTCGGCCGCCGCACGGCGATGCCGACCAGCTCCAGCGGCGCGCCGACGCGCGCGGCCAGGTCGGCGGCGTTGGCCGTCATCAGGCGCGCGACTTCCGAGCCGACTACCCCACAGCCCAGCAGCGCCACCCTCAGCGGCTCAGTACGCATCGCTCAACCCCACATCAACTCGGTCGGCGCCGTGCGCATCAGCGGGCACGGCACAGTCAGTCATAGCAGTCTCGCCGAATCCCATCCCTCGACAACACGTCGTCCGGGATATGGGATCGTCCGGTCTGCGGACCGGACCCGGGCGGGCCGGGGGCCCGGGGCCCGTCGGCGGGCCGGGCTAGCCCAGGTCCAGGCCCAGCAGGTCGTCCTCGGTCTCGCGGCGCACGATGACCCGGGCGGCGCCGGCCCGCACCGCGATCACCGGCGGCTTGAGCACGTGGTTGTAGTTGCTGGCCATGGAGCGGCAGTAGGCGCCGGTCGCGGCCACGGCGAGCAGGTCGCCCGGGGCGGTGTCGGAGGGCAGCCAGGCGTCGCGGACGACGATGTCGCCGGACTCGCAGTGCTTGCCGACCACGCGGGAGAGCATCGGCTCGGCGGCGCTGTCCCGGCTCACCAGGCGCACGGTGTACTCGGCGTCGTAGAGCGAGGTGCGGATGTTGTCGGACATGCCGCCGTCCACCGAGACGTAGGTGCGCAGGCCCGGCAGCGGCTTGACGGTGCCGACCTCGTAGAGGGTGATCCCGGGCGGGCCGGCGATGGCGCGGCCGGGCTCGACCGAGATCCGGGGGCGGGCCAGGCCGGCGGCGTCGCACTCGCGGGCCACGATCTCCTTCAGGCGGCGCGCGGTCTCGGCGATCGGCGCCGGGTCGTCGGTCTCGACGTAGGCGATGCCCAGGCCGCCGCCGAGGTCCAGCTCCGGCAGCTCGACGCCGTGGTCGCGCTTGATCGCGGCCAGCGCCTCGGACAGGCGGTGCGCCGCCACCTCGAACCCGGCGGTGTCGAAGATCTGACTGCCGATGTGCGAGTGCAGGCCCATCAGCTCCAGGTGCTCGCCGTGCTTCAGGATGCGCGCCACCGCCTCGGCGGCCGCGCCGCCGGCCAGCGAGAAGCCGAACTTCTGGTCCTCGTGCGCGGTGGCGATGAACTCGTGGGTGTGCGCCTCGACGCCGGCCGTGACCCGGACCAGGACCCGCTGGCGGACGCCGTGCTCGGCGGCGATCGCGGCCAGGCGCTCTATCTCGTCGTGGGAGTCGACGATGATCCGGCCGACGCCGGCGGCCACGGCGCGCTCCAGCTCGGCGGCGGACTTGTTGTTGCCGTGGAAGCCCAGGCGGGCGGTCGGGAAGCCGGCGCGCAGCGCCACGGCGAGCTCGCCGCCGGAGCAGACGTCCAGGTGCAGGCCCTCCTCGGCGGCCCACTTGGCGATCGCGACGGACAGGAACGACTTGCCGGCGTAGTACACGTCGGCGTCCTCGCCGAAGGCCTCGACCCAGGCGCGGGCCCGGCGGCGCCAGTCGTCCTCGTCGATCAGATAAGCGGGAGTTCCGAATTCGCGCGCCAGGTCGCGGACGTCCGCGCCGGCGAAGGTGAGCGCGCCGGACCCGGCGTCGCGCACCGCCCCGCCGGGCCAGACCCGGCCGTCGAGCCGGTTCAGGTCGGCCGGAGCGGCCGCCGGGCCGCCCTCGGGGAGGACGTCGGCGTGCCGGGGGCCGGCGGGGTGCGCGCTTCTGCTCATGGACCGAAAGTGTTCCCTACTCGCGGTCCGTTTTGTCACATGCGCTCAGGGGCCGAGACGCCGAGCAGGTCCAGGCCGTTGCGGACCACAATCTGGCTGGCCTCGGCCAGCCACATCCGGGCGCTGTTGAGATCGGTCATGGGCTCGTCGCCCTCCGGCAGGATCCGACAGTCGGTGTACCAGCCGTGGTACTTCTTCGAAAGGTCCTCAAGGTAGTGCGCGACCTTGTGCACCTCGCGCTGCCCGGCCGCCAGTGCCACGACCCGCGGGAAGTCGGCCAGCGTGGCGAGCAGATCGCTTTCGCGCTCGTGGGTGAGCAGTTCCGGCTGGAAGCCGCCCCTCTCGTAGCCCTTCTCCGCGGCGTTGCGCTTGACCGCGCACATCCGCGAGTGCGCGTACTGGACGTACCAGACCGGGTTCTCTGCTTTCTGCGCCGTGAGCAGATCCACGTCCAGGACCAGTTCGTTGTCGACGTTCGAGCGGGCCAGCGCGTACCGGGCGGCGTCGACGCCAAGAAGGTCGATCACGTCGTCCAGAGTGACGATGTTCCCGGCGCGCTTGGAGAGCTTGACCTCCTGGCCCTCCTTGACGATCTTCACGAACTGGCCGATCAAGACCTCGATGTCGCGGTCCGGGTCGTCCCCGGAGCAGGCGGCGAGCGCCTTGAGGCGGCCGACGTAGCCGTGGTGGTCGGCGCCGAGCATGTAGATGCAGGGAGAGAAGCCGCGGTCGCGCTTGTCGAGGTAGTAGGCGCAGTCGGCGGAGAAGTAGGTGCGCTCGCCGTTGGAGCGGACGATGACGCGGTCCTTGTCGTCGCCGAAGTCGGTGGTGCGCAGCCAGACGGCGCCGTCCTGCTCGAAGACGTGGCCCTGTTCGGCGAGCCGGTCGGCGACGCCCTCGACGGCGCCGGAGTCGTGCAGGGTCCGCTCGGAGAACCAGACGTCGAAATGGGTGCGGAAGCGTTCCAGGGATTCCTGCTGGAGCCGCAGCTGCGTCTTGTAGCCGGCGGTGCGGAAGGCCTCGACCTGGGCCTGCTCCGGCAGGCTGGTCAGGACCGGGTGCTCGTCGAGGACGGCTTGGGCGAGGTCCTTGATGTAGGCGCCCTCGTACAGGCCCTGGCCCTCGGGGACGTCCTGGCCGTTGGCGCGCAGGGCCAGCGACAGGCCGAAGTTGTTCATCTGGTTGCCGGCGTCGTTGATGTAGAACTCGCGGGTGACGTCGGCGCCGGCCGCCTCCAGCAGGCGGCCGAGGGCGTCGCCGACGGCGGCCCAGCGGGTGTGGCCCAGGTGCAGCGGGCCGGTCGGGTTGGCGGAGACGAATTCGAGGTTGATCCGCTGACCGGTGAAGGTGGTGCTGCGGCCGTAGTCGGCGCCCTGCGCCGCGATGGTCCTGGCGATCTCGCCGGCGGCGCCGGCGGCCAGGCGGAGGTTGAGGAATCCGGGGCCGGCGATCTCCGCTCCGGCGATGCCGTCGACGCGGCGCAGGCGCTCGGCGAGCAGCTCGGCCAGGGCGCGCGGGGGGAGGCCGGCGGCCTTGGTCAGCTGGAGGGCGACGTTGGTGGCGTAGTCGCCGTGGTCGCGGTTCTTCGGGCGCTCGACGGTGACGGTCCGCGCGGGCCACACGCCCGGGACCGGGGTGAGGGTCAGCGTGCCGTCGGCGACGGCGGCGTTCAGGGTGTCGAGGACGACCTGGGAGAGCTGCTCGGGAGTCACCCGCCAAGGGTACGGCAGGCCTGGCGGGTGACCGTTTGGGGAGGTGGGGGCGGGTCGGCGAGGGCGGGATGGTGGGCTGGGCCGGGGGCAGGGATGAGGCAGGGGCGGCGCTGAGCCAGGGGTGAGGATGAGCGAGGGGTGACGCTGAGTCAGGGGTGAGGATGAGCGAGGGGCGGGGATGAGCGGGGAGTCGGGCGGGGCCCTCGCTCAGCGCGCGCCGGGCCCGGACAGGGCCCGTACCGCCTCGACGAGGTCGCCGGGTTCGAAGGGCTTGGTGATGTACGCGTCCGCGCCCGCCGACTCGCCGCGCCGCCGGTCCTCCGGCAGCGCGGCGGCGGTCACCACCACGACCCGTGGCGCGCCGAGGGCCGGGTCGCGCTTGAGGCGGCGCAGCACGTCGAGTCCGCCGGGGCCGGCGCCGGGCAGCACGGGGAGCAGCAGGTCGAGCGTCACCACGTCGGCGCCGGGGACCAGTTCCAGGCAGCGGGCGCCGGAGTCGGCCTCCAGCACCTCGAAGCCCTCCAGCTCCAGGTTGATGCGGATCAGGGTCCTGACCACGTCGCTGTCGTCGACCACGAGCACACGCGGAGGGCCGGTTTCTGTCACCCGGCCACCGTAGCGGTCCGGCGGGTGGTCGCTACCCCTCTGCGCCAGGGTTCGCCGGGGTCTAACGGAGCGTCGACGGCGGGGGTGAGCTCTGCGCCGGGGTGGCGCTGGTCGGCGTGGAGGTGGCGGGAGTTGCGGGGGTGGAGGGTGCTGGGGTCTGCGTGCTCTGCGCACTATGCGTGCTCTGCGGACTCTGCGTGCTCTGCGCGGTCGTCGGGCTCGCGGAGCTTGTGGGGCTCGCGCCGGGGGTGGTGGGCGACGTCCCACCGGAAGGCGTCGCAGAATCCTGCGGTGTGGGCTGGCCCGACAGGTGCACTCCCTTCGGCGGCGCAACGTTGGGCGGCGGGATCGTGACGTAGTGCGCCGTGTTGTCGGTGGCGCTCCACTGCGCCGACATCAGCTGCTTCGGATACCGGTTGGTGACCAGCTGCCCCGAACCGTCGACCCACGCGCCTCCGTCGATGTTCCCGCCGAAGGTCTCCCCCGGTCGGGCAACGTTCACCGGCTGCCCGTCCTGGTTGTAGATGTAGACGCCGTCGAGCAGCTTGCCGTCCTTGTCGTAGACGAACAGGTTCGTGATCGGGCCGCCGTTCTCGTTGAGGTCGGCCGAGGAGTAGTAGCCCTGCGGGGAGTAGGCGTAGTTGGCGTACGGCTGGCTGCCCGAGTGGTCGTTCGCCGAGACCGCGCCGGACACGAGGATCGTGAAGGCGAAGATGCCCAGCACGGTCTCCCCCGCGATGAGGAGGCGTCGCCGCCAGCCGTCGCCGAGGCCGTAGCGGCCCACGTACACCGAGGCGGGGATCGCCAGCAGCAGCGCGACGAGGCCGACCAGCCGGCTCTCGCCGACGCGTGGGATCACCGCGAAGTCCTGCCAGAGGTTGACGTTGCCGGTCAGTACCTCCAGCACGCGTACCAGGACCCACGCGCGGAACACCCACCACGCGGGCGTCAGCGACGGCAGGAAGTCCAGCACCTGGCGGCCGGCCTCCGTGGAGCGGACGCGACGCTCGACCCGGCGGCCCCGGTCCGCCAGCCCGTGCCGCACCGCGCGGGTCAACACCCGCCACCCGCCGGGCGCGGACGCGGCGGCTGCCCGGGCCTCCCCCGGCCCGGGCAGCCCCGCAGCCTGTCGCAGCTCCCTGGCATACGTCGCGGGCGCCCCGAGCCGCTCGCGCAGTGCACCGACGTCCTCGGCCGCGACCTCGCGCAGGTGGTCCTCCAGGTCCTCCAACAGCTCGGCACTGTCGGCGGGTGGCAGGTCCACGAGCTGCGCGCGCACTTCGGCCGCATAAGCGGCCACCTCGTCCTCGAGGTCCTGGAAGCCCTCGAAATCCTGGGAACTCATACCCGCTCTCCCCTCCGTGTCCCGAGCAGCCGGTCCATGGCCCCGGCGAACGTCCGCCACGTCGCCGTGGACTCCTTCAGCTGAGCGCGCCCACTGGCGTTGATGCCGTAGTACTTGCGGTGCGGCCCCGATTCCGACGGCACGACGTAGCTCGTCAGGAATCCGTTCGCGTACAGCCGCCTCAACGTTCCGTACACCGAGGCGTCGCCAATGTCCTCGAACCCTGCGACGCGCAGCCGGCGGACGATGTCGTAGCCGTAGCCGTCTTCGTCCTCCAGGACTGCCAGCACTGCTGAGTCCAGGACGCCTTTGAGCAGTTGCGTGGAATCCATTGCTCCTCCTGTGCGGAACACGGTACTACACATTGCAGAGTACTGTGCAGAGGGGAGGAGTTGGGGAGGAGCAGAGGGTAGGAGTTGGGGAGGAGGGGAGTTTTAAAAGTCAAGAGATTTAGTGAAAAGCTAAAGGCAGGCGCCTCCGGCGGGGACCTCTGATCCCTCGGAGAACTGGCGCCAGCTCCATAGGGGGGTCTGGTCAGTCCCTGCGCTGGCGGTTGGTGGGGTGGGGGTTTGTTCCCCTCGCTCACGTCGGCAGCCCTACGGGTACAGCACCGCCGCCCAGGTATCAAGTCCATGCCGGAACCTTGTTGTTCTAGCGCTGCGGTTGGGCTTGCATGAACTTGA
>NZ_BAAAQN010000117.1:0-11597 GCF_039531695.1 Catenulispora yoronensis | reverse complement strand
GACCCGCTAGCCCGATCCGGTGACACCCGCGACCGGTCGGCTGCCGCGCTCGGCGTAGGCCTGGGCCGATTGGCCCCCGGCGGCATGTGTGTCGCCGGCCCGGGGCCAGGCGCGAACGGCCATGAGCAGAGTGCGGCACGATCGCACCCGGTGGTCGACGCACTGCCCCGTGTCGCGCCTGCGGCTTCTGTGGCCGAGACGGTGGGGATGCAGGCGGGCTGGTATCCCTGAGCGATCATGACCGGGGCGTGGGTGGCTCGGGTTCGCCTGAGTCAATCTGGCCGTTCAGTCCGCGGCACGGCGGTTGTCGCTGCCATGCTGTTCCCATGAAGGCTCAGGCGGGTGACCGGCTGCGCTTCCGGAGCGCTGTGAGCGGCCATTGCGGCGCGGAGATCCTCATGGTGCGCGGGCGGGAGCACGGCGGCCCGCCGTATCCGGTGCGGTTCGACGGCGGGCGGGTGGCGCTGGTCGTGCCCAGGCCGGACGCCGTGCCCGAACCGGTACCGCTGGCCGAACTGGACGATGAAGCCGCGCCATCCAGGTAAGGAATGACGGGCCCGCCTACGGCCCTATCGCGCAGCCCGTGCCTGTCGTGGTCTCCCCCCTTCGCAAGCGGTCACGCCGACTCCGGACAGTCGTCGGCTCCCGGGCGAAGAGGTCGCCAACGATGAGGGTGGCCCTGGGCCTGCATCGTGGTCGACCAGGTCATCCGGTGGCGGGGTGCCGCCGATCGCGCTCGCGCGGGAGGCCGGCGTGGAGCCCGCATACCGGCCTGGGCCGGCGATGAGGCGGTCGTCCGAAAGCGCCAAGACGCCCGCCGCTGCGCACGTGTCTCTATCGTGAAAGTCAACTGTAGGTGCTCATTGATCTCTGCCACTTCTCGCGATCTTCGCCATTGGCTTGCCATTTCGGGCATTGCTGACGAAGAGTGCTGGCATTCCTCGGGCTGGTACTGGTCTGCGACGACCGGCGGTCACGTAGCCTACGAGAACCGGCTGGAACTCGCGGGGATGCTGCCGGCCGACAAGTCAGGCCTCGGCGACCATTTTGACGACCGCCACGGCGAATTCCGCACCCGCGCGCACCGCGGCCGTGTCACCGAGCGCTCCGCTGACGGCCATGCCGTCGCGGATGACGAGCAGGTAGTCGGCGGTGTGGTCGGGATCGGCGTGGTCGGCTTCGGTGAGCAGCGTCCGCATGTGGTCGCGGAGGAAGTCACGGTACTCGGCCACCACCGCGCGGACGGGGTGCGTCGGGTCGGTGAAATCGGCGGTGGCGTTCAGGAAGGCGCAGCCGCGGAAACCGGGGCTGCAACTCACGTCGCAGAGGAGGGTGAACGTCGCGCGGAGACGTTCGGCTCCCGTGCCTGCGACGCCCTCAAAGGCGTCGCGCTGGCGTTCGAACTCGTCGGTCAGGTAGGCGACGGCCAGGTCGTCCTTCGATGTGAAGTGGTGGTAGAAGGTCGCCTTCGCGACGTCGGCCTCGGCGATGATCCGGTCGATGCCCACGGTGTGGATGCCCTCGGCGTAGAACAGCCGGGTGGCGGTTTCCACCAGACGCGCGCGGGCTGTGCTCATGGCGCCGGCCTCGCGGGAGTGGATTTTCCCGTCGGCTCGCTCTGGACGGGCAATCCCCTGGTCCCGGCGGGTTCGGTACCGCCCGAGGCGTTGTGCCGCGCCCTTTTCCCCGGTTCGCACGGGTGCCGCGACTGGTTGTGTGACATCACGCGAATGCTCTCAGGTCGTGAATCGGCGGATGGCCTCGTTGGCGTTGTCCTGGAACGAGGTGTTGGCCAGGTCGGGGAAGATGTCCGCCTGGTCGACCAGGGGACCCTTGAGCTTGTTGGCCGCGCTGGCGTAGAACACGCCGCTGGACAGGGTCGGGTCGGTGACGCCGTCGACCAGTCGCTTCGCTCCGACCTCGAGCTTGTGGGAGATCCCCAGGGCGGGCATGACGTACTTGGCCGCGATGCGCAGCGGTAGGGCGATGTCGTTGGCGGCTTGGGTGCCGGTGGTGGCGCCGGGGCTCACGGTGATGAAGCGGCGGTCGGGGTGGTGGCGGGCCAGGTAGGCCATCCACAGGGCCCCGATGTACTTGGCCTGGCCGAAGGCGAGGTTGAAGTCAGCTTTTCTGCCGGTGAAGTAGCTGCCGTCGATGACGGTGGCGAGCTCGTCGGCGGAGGTTGAGACGAAGGACGGCCGTTCCATCCGCAGCTTCGGAAGCCCGCGGGCGGCCTCGCTTCCGGCGAGGACCGCGACCTCGCCGAGTCGCCCCTCGGCCAGGAGCCCTTCGAGCAGGACGGCGTGTCCCAGGACGTTCGTGGCGAACACGGTGCTGACCCCGTCGGCGGTCAAGGCCATCGACCGCGGGCCGATGACACCGGCGTTCATGACCAGCGCGTCGACGGATCCGTCGATGGCCGCCAAGCCGGCTCGGACCGATCCCAGATCGGCGACATCCATGACGACGATGTCGAAGATGTGCCGGCCGGTCGCGGCTTCGAGCTCGGCCTTTGCCGCTGTCGCCCGATCCAGGTTCCGGCATGCCAAGTAGATCCGCGCCGTTTGGGGACGCAAGGCTAGTTGCCGGGCCACGTCCTTGCCTATCCCGCCGTTGGCGCCCGTGACCATCACAGTCTTTCCCATCGGGGTCCCTCTCATCTTCACCTTAGTGAGTTGCATGACCCACTCTTGTCTAGCCGGACTGGGCTGTCAAACTCAGAATCGCTACCATGGGTGCATGGTCAACGAGACGAATGAGCGGCCACGGCTCACACGGAAGGGTGAACGCGTCCGGGCACGCATCGTGGAAGCGGCTGCCGCGCTGATCCACGAGCGCGGGGTCGCGGGAACCACCCTGGAAGACGTCAAGGTCGCGGCGGAGGTCAGTGGTTCGCAGCTCTACCACTACTTTCCCGACAAGAACGAGCTCGTTCAGGCGGTCGTCGGCTATCGAGCTGACACCGTCGTCAGCGGCCAGCGACAGGCGATTCTCGGCGGCGCGGTGGGATTTGAGGCCTGGCGAGACATGGTCGTGACCGGGGTGACGCGCGCCCAGGCGGGAGGCTGCCCACTCGGTTCGCTCGTCGGTCAACTCGCCGAGAGCGACCCCGAGGCCCGAGCCCTCATCGCCGCCGGACTCCAGCGGTGGTCAACCGCCATCAGCGAAGGACTCAGGCTGCTTCACGCCGACGGGAAGCTCGCGCCCGGCATCGACCCGGACGACCTCGCCACCACTGTGCTCGCCACCCTCCAAGGGGCACTTCTCCTCGCTCAGGTACAACGCAGCCCGCGCCCCTTCGAAACGGCGATCGACACCCTCCTCGCCCTTGCGATCAAGACTTGAGTCTCTGCCCGGCCAACGCTTCGAGCCTGACGAATTGAGTTCGAGCGGGGGCCACCTTGGAAACGCCGCCGCGACCTCCCCCGTGGATCGCGGCGGTTTCTGCTGGTCAAGCGGCGATTGGCCGGCTAACCAGGGTCAGCGGCATGGGAGGACGATAGGGAGTTCCGGTGCGGAGCATCGCGTGCAAGACGTCGATCCGTCGTCGGGTCAGGCACAGCATCGCGGTGGCTTGGCCCTTGCCCTCGGATCTCTTCTTGTCGTAGTAGACCCTTGACGCGCCTTCCCGTGTGAGCAGGGTCATGTTCGCTGAGAACAGCACGTCCTTAAGTCGTCGGTCGCCCTTCGTGCTGGCCCGCACCGTGTTGATGGACGTGCCCGAGCGCCGGACGACCGAGGCGGGGCCAGGCCCGCGTAGGACGCCAGGTGTCCGGCCATCGGGAACTCCGAGCCGTCGCCGATGATCGCGATCAGCCTGGCGGCGCAGCGCGAACCGATCCCCGGCATCGACGTGTAGATCTTCGCCGCCGGGTAGGCGTCGAGATAGGTCTCTATCTGCTTGAGCAGCGCGATGCGCTCAGCCATGATCTCGCGCATGCGAGCGGCCGGCGCCCCGATGACCCGGCCGAACGCATCAGTCCCTGGTACCTCTACCATTTGCGCAGCCAGCGCCGCCTGGATGTCGTCGACGAGCTTGCCGACCGTGGCGTGTGTGCGCCCTGGGGCGTGGAGGCGGCTGGCGAGCTCGACCGCCGATTTCTGGGCCAGAGCTGCCGGCGTCGGCGCGTTGGCCAGCAGATCCAGGACCGAGCCGGTCTTCAGCCGGGGCCCGAGCACGCGCTCGAGGGCGGGATGCACGTGCATCAGCGCCTGGCGCAGCCGGGCTGCCGGGCGGGTGTTCTCGGCGACCAGGTCGTCGTCGTAGCCGGCCGGCACTCCGAGAGCCACCCGCGCCTGCTCGCCGACGCCGACGGACCGCAGCGTGTGAGGCAGCGTCGGCGATGATGTAAGCGTCGCGCGGGTCCGTCTTGTCCCCGCCCGGGTGCACTTCGGCGAGTCGGCGCATTGTCAGCCCGGGTAGATACGCCACCTGCACGCCGGCGTCGCGAGCGACCGTGATCGGCAGCGCGCCGATTCCGGAGACCTGGTCGATCACCACGAGCACGGGGCCGTGAACGACGAGTTCGTTGAACAGCGACCGAAGCTCGCCCTCGTCATTGGTCAATGGTCGGTCGACGATCCTGCGTCCGTCGGCGGCCAGCGCGACCGCGTGGTGAGCAGACTTGCCCACGTCGATCCCGCAGAACACCGTGGCCTGCTCATCTTCTACAGCCTTGACGAACGCTCCCATCCTTACGCCTTCCCTCGCGCCGATCAACGACAGAACTCGCGGTCAGGTCGAATCGGACGACGGCGCCGGCAGCCACATTACGAGCGGTTGAGACACGTTCTCTATTAGCGGTCAGCCGCAGTCCTCCGGTCCCGGCGGCCACCACGTGTTTAGTCCATCGAGGGGCAGGGGGGACTGAGCCATACCGGGACCGGCGACCTTCAGCTCCAAGAGCCGGACTGATCTTACTGACCAGTCTCAGAGCCCTGCCTACGGTAATGGGGGGACGCAGTGGCGGGCGTCGCCTCACAGCAGAGCCCCACGCTGCGGCTGTCACGATGCTGGTGATGCTCGGGCCGCAGGCCGCTGATTCGGCCATGACCCGTTCGCCTGGATCATCTAGGGTGGCTGCCCGTGACCATCGACTCGCCCCTGACTCCGCAGGTGTCGCTGCGCACGATCGCCCGGGAGTGGGGCCGGATCGGCTGCATCGGCTTCGGCGGACCGCCGGCGCACATCGCGCTGCTGCGCAGGCTGTGTGTGGAGCGGCGGGCGTGGCTGACCGAGGCGGAGTTCGAGGACGGCATCGCCGCGACGAACCTGCTGCCCGGCCCGGCCTCCACCCAGCTGGCGATCTTCTGCGCGTGGCGGCTTCGAGGCCGGGTCGGTGCGCTGGACGGCGGGGTCTGCTTCATCGTGCCCGGCCTGGCGTTGATCCTGGGGTTGGCAGCGCTGTTCCTGGCCTCCAGCACCCCGCTGTGGATCAAAGGCGCGGCGGCCGGGGCCGGCGCCGCGGTCGCGGCCGTCGCGGTCCAGGCCGCGGCCGGGCTGATCCCTGCCAGCCGCAAGCGCGCCGGGACCGAGCGCGCCGCCCGGCTCCGCTGGACGGCCTACCTCGTGCTCGGCGGGATCGCCGCGTCTGTCACCGGCCGTGGCTGGTGCTCGTCCTGATCGGCTGCGGCGTGGCCGAGGTCCTGGTCAGGACCCGACCGCGGATCAGTGTCCTGCCCGGTCTGGTGCCGGTCGTCGCGGCTCCGGCTGCCGTCGGCGGACTGGCCGCGCTGGCATGGGTGGCGCTGAAGGTCGGAGCGCTGTCCTACGGCGGCGGGTTCGTCATCATCCCGCTGATGCAGCACGACGCCGTCCACACCTACCACTGGATGAGCGGCGCCCAGTTCCTGGACGCCGTCGCCCTGGGCCAGATCACCCCGGGGCCGGTCGTGCAGACCGTCGCCGTCGTCGGCTACGCCGCCGCCGGAGTCTGGGGCGGGCTGCCGGCCGCCGCGGTCGTCTTCACCCCGTCGTTCCTGTTCATCCTGCTCGGCGGACGCCACTTCGACCGCCTGCGGCACGACGTGCGGGTCCAGGCGTTCCTGTCCGGGGCAGGGCCCGCCGCCATCGGCGCGATCGCCGGGGCCGCGATCCCGCTGGGCCTGACGCTGACCCACTGGTGGCAGGCCGCGATCCTGGCCGCCGCCGCCCTCTCGCTGGTGGTCCTTCGCCGCGACGCCGTCAGCGCACTGCTCGCAGCCGCGGCACTCGGAGTCGTCGCCGCGCTGGCCGGGGCCCCGATCGGCACCTGATCCGCCTGGCCGGCAGCCCAGCCCGAACGACCGAACTCCGCTGGTGCCGGCAGACACGTGGATCAGGGCAGACTCCTAAGGGCTCCAGCAGCGCCCTGCGACTCGATCAGAACCGCGGGGACGCCGGTGCACGCCACGACGGGCAGGACACCGACCCGGCGACAGGCCAGACCCGGCGTCGCCGCCGCACGCCATTCGCCCGCGGAGCGCCTCCTGCCCTCGTGCCTCCCGGACTCCGTGTCGTGCATCGGCGGGCCCGTGCCCGACGCCCTCGCGGTGCGTCACACCCTGATGTCGCTGATCAGCGCAGCCACTGAGGCGGTGCTCTGCCGGATGCCCGGGGCGATCGAGGTGGAGGCCAGGTAGAACCCCAGCAGCGCGCACACGACCGCGTGTCACGTCTTCAGGCCGCCCTTTCGGCACAGCAGCAGCACGATGACGCCCAGCAGAAGCACGCCTGATACGGACACAACCATGGCCGGTGCCTCCTCACGATGCTCTCCATCCATCCCCTGCCAGGGAAGTTAGCCCTCTGCGATCAGCACCGCCACCGCAGACAGGCCTGGGCCGCCGCGAAATCACCCGGAACGCGTACGGGACGCCGGGCAACACGCACGATGCCGTTGCGGCCCCGGCCGATCTCGGGTCCCGGGAACGAACCGCGCGCGCCCGACACGGGGTTCCGGCCAGCGGCGAAGGCCTGGCATGCAGGTCTGGCCGGACCTGGCCGATACCGGCACCCCACCCGCCGCGTTGGCGGCGTTTCGCCCTTTGACCTGATGGTTCGCGGTGTTCGCGGCCGTGGCCGGTCGACGTGTCGCATCCGGCGCGACCGGGCCGGCCTCCCTGGCGGGTCGGTCGGGAGGCGTATCGGCACGGTGGTCTCGACGAGGACCGGCGCGGGCGGTACTGTTGCCGCGCAAGGCTTCACCCGAAACAGTGACACCCCCGGCAGCACGGCCGTTTCCGGAAGAAAAGGCCCGTACCCCGCGCGTGTGCATGTGTGGCCCGGACACCGGCGACGCATGGCTCGTGCTGTGTTGACTGGAGGTTCGGCGGTGACTGTTTTCCCCAATCGTCAGGTACTCGCCCGCCCGGTCCCGTCGGCGTTCGGGCACACCCGGACCCACGGGCCGGGCAGACAACTCACTCTGGCCGTCGGGCCCTTCCGCGACGGCGCGGTCCTGGCCTTGTCCGGGGAACTGGACGTGGCCGTGGCCGCCGGGTTCGACGCCGACGTCAACGCGGCCGTCGCCCAGGGTATGGTCCGCCTGGTCCTGGATCTGTCGGACCTGGACTTCTGCGACTGCTGCGGCCTGTCCGCTCTCGTGCGGGCACGCCGGTTGGCACTGGAGCGGCACGGCTGGGTACGGCTCGCCCGCGTTCCGCCGCGCCTGACACGGATCATCCGGATCGCCGGACTCGGCAGTGCCTTCCCCTGCTACCCCAGCGTGGACGACGCCTTCGACAACACCCAGCGCCCGATACGGACATCGACCCGCGCCCGGCTCGCCGGGGGGAGCGCACTCCGGGTCCAGCGCCCCGATAGCGGGGCCAAGCCGCTGTAACGGGACCACATGGCCTGCTCCCGCGGCCTGTCGGCCAACAACGGTTCGGTCCAATGCTCCACCATCCGTAGTAGATGACGAACATCCAGGATCTTCCTGTTGCGCTGTGACGGCTCGTCGTCATGTTCCGGCGGTCGGCGACGGCTCAAGCCGGGGGTTTCGTCACGCGCTGCGCCGTCCGATTCCAGCCGAGCCCTCATGCAGCGACCCGCCCATCACGGATGTCGGGCCGGTCAGCTCGTCCCGGCAGGCGTGACCGAGCCGGCGAGGATTTTGCTCGCCAGCTCGGTACAGGCGCCCGGGGGTGCGTAGTCCAAGCCGCGACACGACGTCAGGAGGGTGTCGTGCCACGCATCCGTCCTGTCACATCCATCCGTCGCCTGGGGCTGCACTCGACCGGTGCGACACCCGTGGGCGTTTCATCGTTCTTCTCAGCGATTCCGTCGACCATCCAGGGAACGGGCGGAACCGGAATCGGAGGCAGGTCCGGTGCGGAACTAGTCTGCGGCGTGCCGGCGGCGCAGGGTTTCCCGGCGAAGCTCATCGGCGTGATCTTCGACGGCGTCCAACTGCGCGGCCAGGGCCGGGTGCCCGGCTTCCAGGTGGGGTCTGGCTTCGGCCAGGGGCTTGATCAGATCGGCGGCGTCGTCGGTGCCGAGGGCGTCGCGCAGCGCGGCCAGGTCGCCGGCCGCGCCGCGGGGCAGGTCGGTCAGGGCGCTGATCTGCCCGGCCAGCTGGCGCAGCCCGGCGGCGTTGTCCCGGGCCCAGTCCCGGGCCGCGCGGTCGCCGGCGCGTTTGTCGCGCTCGGCGGTCACCCGCTGCTCCCCGGTGCTCGTCCCGGCGTCGGCCGAGGGGCGAAGCCGCAGGTAGCGGCGCTCGGCGGCCTGCCGGCTGGCCACCCCCAGGGCCGGGGCCAGATCCGCCCAGCTGGTGCCCAGCTGCCGGGCCGCGTCGATCAGCTCGGGCTCCCAGCCGGCCATCTCGGTGCGCAGCTCGCGCAGCAGCATCAGCGCGGACAGCACCTGCGGACCGGTCAGCGGGCCGCCCGTGGACGCTGTCGCCGACGTGGCGGGCTGCCGAGCCGCCGTGACCGCCCCCAGCACCGTCCCCAGTGCGGCGCCGACCGCCTGCTCCCGTATCGCACGAAGCTCCCCGGGGGTCAGCCCTGGGGCGTTGACCTGGCCGTTCATCATGTCACCCTTTCGCCGACATGGAGGCTTGTCATCGTTCCGATGACATGTTACAACAGATGCCGAGGGAGCCGACACCCCGTCGGCCCACACACTGGAGGTGACCCCATGTTGATGCGCACCGACCCGTTCCGTGACCTGGACCGCATCGCCGCCCAGCTGCTCGGGACCACCGCCGCGGGCACCTGGACCCGCCCGAACCCGATGCCGCTGGACGCCTGGCGCTCCGGCGACGAGTTCGTGGTCTGCTTCGACCTGCCCGGCGTGTCCCTGGACGCCATCGACATCGACATCGAGCGCAACGTCCTGACCGTCAAGGCCGAGCGCCGCCCCACCGGCTCCGGCGACGACGTCGAGGTGCAGGTCTCCGAGCGGCCCCTGGGCGTGTTCTCCCGCCAGCTGTTCCTCGGCGACACCCTGGACACCGAGCACATCAAGGCCGACTACGACGCCGGCGTGCTCACCCTGCGCATCCCGGTCGCCGAGAAGGCCAAGCCCCGCAAGATCCAGATCGCCACGGCCGACGACCGCCAGGCGATCAACGCCTGACGGCCGGACCCGCACGGCCGCCGCGCCCCCGCCACGACGAGCAACCCGACTCCTTCTCGGGCGCCGAGGGCAGCGGCGGCCCGCCGGGCCACGCCCAGCACGAGTCCACGCGATGACACAGCCGCATCCCCACCCCGGCGGGCCGGACCTGTACGCGACCCTGGGCATCGACCCGGACGCCACCGCCGGCCAGGTGACCCGGGCCTTCCGCGCCCGGGTCCGCCGACTGCACCCTGACACCACACACGACGCCGGCACCGGCAGTTCCGGGTCCGCAGACCTGGACGCGCTCCTGGCCGCCTGGCACGTCCTGCACGACCCGGCCCGCCGGGCCGCGTACGACCGCAGCCGCACCCCCACCCGCCCGAAACCCACGGCGACACCACCCCCACCGGCAGCCGGAGGACCACCGGGCACCGCCCCGCCCGCCGACCGCCCGGGGACCGGCGCCCTGTTGTGGATCGGGCCGACGGTCTGGACCGAACACCACCAGCCCCGCGCGGATCCCTGACCGGGCCGCTCACCGGCCCCGGGCCCGGCCCGGTGAGCGGCCCACCCCGCGCCAAAGCCGGAACCCGCAGGAAGGGGAAGATGAATGGCCATGCGCTGGGAGGCGTTCCTGACCGCCGTCCAGGACCGGGGCGCCTACCGTGAACCGCACGAAGCCGAGCGCGCGTCCCGGGTGGTGCTGGCCCTGCTGGGCGCCCACCTGGTCGGCACGGTACGGGCCGAGTTGGCAGCCCGGCTCCCGGAGACGTTCGCCCTGATCCTGCTCAACCCGCTGCAATCGGTCGAACCGCTGAACGCCGAACGGTTCGTGCGCGCCACCGCCGCCTGGATCGACGGCGCCACCGAAGCCACCGCACTGTGGGACGTCGGCGCGGTCCTGTCCGTGGTCGCCGACGTGGCCGGCCCCGATCTGACGAACCAAGTGCTCACGCAACTGCCCGCCGACTGGCCGCCGCTGTTCGGCCGCCCGGACCACACCGACGACGGCACCCTGCCCTGAGCCGACCCCCGGAACCGAACGACTCCCGCACCGCACCCATGACCCTCGCCACGCTCACAGCCCCCGCCTCGGGCACCGGACACCACCTGCTTCAGCCCGCGCTCGACACAGCAGCCGCAGCCTCCCGCGACGCCCACGAAGCCGCCCGCGCCCTCACCGACACCGTGCTCGCCTGCCAGATACTGCCCGCCGAGGTATACCAATACGCACCGGACCTCGCACAACCCACCGCCGCCCTCACCGCCGCCACCGGCGCACTGGCCACCGCAGCCGCCCGCGCCAGCGCCGACCCGACACAAGAACGGCTGTACGCCCTGCACCGGGCCACCGCCGATCTGACCGCCGCCACAACCACCGTGCAGACCGCGACCTCGATGCTGCGAAACGCCGCCTCCTGGATCGCCCAACCCACCGATCTTCCCGCCGCACAACCACGCTGATCCCTGCCGCTCCACCTGGCGACAAGCATCCTCAACGAGGAAACCTGAGCGCATCCGGCACGCCAACCGCGTGCCGGAGACTCATAGAACGGGCCGCAGGCCAGCCAAGTCTCAGCTTCTCCGGCTTCCCGTATTTTGCTGGTTCAACGGTAGTAAGAACGATCCGACAGCTTTCGGGGGCCGCCATGTGGCGGCCCCCGAAAGGGTCTTCAACCTGTTCAGGACTTCTGGCTATTCGCCGTGGCATCCTGCCAGGCTTTGACGACTGCATCGGGCAAGCGGCCGCGGTCAGCCACTTGCATGCCACGGCCGCTTGCCCAGTTGCGAACAGCAGCTGGATCGCCAAGGACTCGACTTGAAGTGCTCTCGACGCTAATCTCAGAGGTGAATCGGAACGCATTTCTTGGTGTTATGGAGCAATTCCCCCCTCGGACACTGGAATTACGCACATATTCTCCGCCGGATCGGGGCTCGCTACCCGGTCCGGTTATTTTTTGTACTTCGACACGCACGGACTTGGTGCCGACGTTGTAGTCGAGTCGGAGTCCCAGCCGGTCGTAGATCCTCATCTTGTCTTCCGGATCGG
>NZ_BAAAQN010000116.1:0-11884 GCF_039531695.1 Catenulispora yoronensis | reverse complement strand
ATGCACACCCAACCGCAGCGCTAGAACAACAAGGTTCCGGCATGGACTTGATACCTGGGCGGCGGTGCTGTACCCGTAGGGCTGCCGACGTGAGCGAGGGGAACAAACCCCCACCCCACAAACCGCCGCCGCAGGGACTAGCAGCCACCCCCCTATGGAGCAGCGCCAGTTCTCCGAGGGATCAGAGGCCCTCGCCGGAGGCGCCTGCTTTTCGCTTTTCACAGCTTTTGACTGTGACCTTGACTTTGATCTCCGGCAGCCCGCAGCCCGCAGCCCGCAGCGCAGCTCTCACCCCTCATCCCTCATCCCTCAACACCCCACCCCACCCCAAGCAGACCCCACCCCTAAAACCAAGGCGCAAACCGCCCAGGCGCAAACCGATTCTCCGGATCAAAGTTCCCCTTCACCCGCCGCATCACCTCCACACCACCCGGCGCGCGCCCCCAAGACTCAACCATCGCATCCACCCCCGGCCTCCGCCGCCGCAGCATCACGAAGCCACCGACCGCCTCCACCGAGGTCCGCCAGTTCTTCACCAACTCAGCATGCGCCTTCGCGTCCCCGCCGGTCACCCGCACCGTGTAGCCCCCCGTCGCCGGACTGCACGTGAGCTGCGCCTTCACCCCCGAGTGCTCAGCCCACGCCGTCAGTGCCCGCACCAGTCCCGGGTCCACCCCGGGCCTCGTTGCCGCACGGAGCACGGTGTCGCCGGGCTCGGCGATGGTGCGTGCGGCGTGGGAGTACCAGAAGCTCTCCGACTCCTCGTCGTCCAGTTCGGCCTTGCTGCCGGTGAGCAGTGTCCGGGCGGCGGCGGCTCGGGCTGCGGCGCCGTCGGAGGTGCCGTCGAAGCGGACGGCCAGTACCTGCTCCGGTTCGCACCATTCGATGGCCGTGGGTTCGGTCGCGGAGCGGGTCAGTGCCCAGGACAGCCGCTGCGCGGCCTCGGTGTTGACATCGCGGACCATCACCGTCCGCGACGTCTGCGGCAGCGGATGCACTCGCAGTACCAACTCCGCCACCACGCCGAGGGTGCCCAGCGAGCCGTGGCACAGCTTGGCCAGGTCGTAGCCGGCGACGTTCTTGATGACGTGGCCGCCGCTCTTGGCGATCGCCCCGTCGGGGAACACCATCGTGGCGCCGATCACCAGTTCCCGCAGTGAGCCGTAGCCCAGGCGCCGGGGCCCCGCGTCGCCGGTGGCCAGCAGGCCGCCGATGGTGGCCTCCGAGCGGGCCGGGTCGTACGGCAGCCACTGCCCGCGTCCGGCCAGTTCGGCCTGTAGCACGTCCAGGCGGATGCCGCCCTGGACGTAGACGGTCATGTCCGCGGGCCGGTGGTCCAGCACCCGGTCCATGCCGGCCAGGGACACCGTGGTGCGCGGATCGCGGACCGGTGCGCCCCAGGTGGTGGCGGTGCCGGTGCCGCGGATCAGCACCGTGCCGACGGTGACCGCGTCGCGCAGGTCCTTCACCGTGGTCGGGGTGATGGAGCGCGGAGCGGGCAGCGGCGCGGCCGGCGAGGTGTCCGGGCCCGGGCCCGGGCCGCCGGCGTCCGCGCCGGAGCCGGCCCCGGCCGGACGCTCGCCGGGCGTCGAGCTCGCGAAGGAGGGACCTACCATCGTTGGATCTTTCCGGTCTCTTCAAGCGGATGCGGCTGGTACGCCCCGCCCCGCGCCTCACCGCACAGCGCGGGGGTCGGGAACACCTTGCCGGGGTTGCACAGCCCTGACGGATCGAACGCGGCGCGCAGACGGTCCATGGCCGTCAGGTCCGCCGGCGTGAACATCTTCGGCATCGAGCACGCCTTGTCCACCCCGATGCCGTGCTCGCCGGACAGCGAGCCGCCCAGCGCGACGCAGAGTTCGGCGATGGCGGCGGCCAGCTGCTCGGCGGCCGGCCCCTCGCCCGCCGCCGCCCGGTACAGCACCAGCGGATGCAGGTTGCCGTCCCCGGCGTGGAAGACGTTGGCCACCCGCAGCCCGGCGGCCGCCGACAGCCGGCCGATCTCGGTGAGCGCCTCGGCCAGCCGGGTGCGCGGCACCACGCCGTCCTGGAGCAGGAAGTCCGGCGAGAGCCGCCCCATGGCCGCGAACGCGGCCTTGCGGCCGGCCCAGATCGCGGCCCGCTCGGCCTCGTCGGCGGCGATCCGCAGCCGGGTGCACCGGTGCGCCGAACACAGAGCACTGACCTGCTCGAACAGCTCCTCGCACTCCGGCGCCGGACCGTCCAGCTCGATGATCAGCGCGGCCGCGGCCGTGCGGTCGTACCCGGCGTGCACCGCGTCCTCGCAGGCCCGGATCGCCAGGTTGTCCATCATCTCGATGGCGGCCGGTACGATCCCAGCGGCGATCACCGCGCTCACCGTGTCGCAGGCCGAGGCCACGTCCGGGAAGTCGGCCACCAGCGTGCGCACCGCCTCCGGCCTGCGCAGCAGCCGCACCGCCACCCGCGTGGCCACCCCGCAGGTGCCCTCCGCGCCGACGAATACCCCGCGCAGGTCGTAGCCGGGCGCGTCGTAGCAGGGCGCGGTGATGTCGTCCGAGCCCAGCACCGCCACCGTGCCGTCGGGCAGCACCGCCTCCACCGCCAGCACGTGGTGCGAGGTGAAGCCGTACTTCAGGCAGTGCGCCCCGCCGGAGTTCTCCGCGACGTTGCCGCCGATCGTGCACACCACTTGCGAGGAGGGGTCCGGCGCGTAGTAGAGGTCGTACCGGCCGGCCGCGGCGCTGATCGACAGGTTGGTGGCGCCGGGCTCGACCACCGCGGTCCGCCGGTCGGGGTCCACCTCAAGAATCCGGTTGAGCCGCGCCAGGGAGATCACGACGCCGGATTCGGCCGGCAGCGCGCCCCCGGACAGGCCGGTTCCGGCGCCGCGCGCGACATACGGCACGCCGTGCTCCAGACAGGCGCGGACGATCGGCGCCACCTGCTCCCGGCGCGCGGGCAGCAGCACCAGTCCGGGCAGCACCCGGTGCGCGGTCAGGGCGTCGGTCTCGTACGCACGGCGTTCGGCGGCGCCGGACAGCACGCGCAGCGTGGGGCCGCAGGCGGCCGTCACGTCCGTCAGAACCGCTTGCAAGGCCCGCGTCCGATCCATTCCCGGCACCCCCTTCCCGCCTCGTCCGCTCGCCCCCGATCCTCCAGTAGATCACCGCCGAACGCCACCGGGGAAGCCGGTCCGCCGCCCGCACCCGAGTGGACACCCGACTCCGGGTCATGTATGAGTTCTGATAATCCCAGGCCCGGCACGGCTTCCGCTCCAAGTCGCTTTTCCCTTTGCCTACAAAGGAAAATGGCTCGTTCCGACGATCCATCTGGACCAGAGAGGTCAGCCGCCCGAATGACACTGACTGCCCCCCGCCCGCGCCTGGCCCCCACGCGCGACCGGGGCACCGTCGCCGTCCTGCTGTTCCGGGACGCCCCCCTGTTCGAGTCGTCGATCCCGATCACGGTGTTCGGCGTCGACCGGCGCGTCATGGGACTGCCGTACTACCGCCTCCTGGTCTGCGCCGGCGAGGCCGGCCCGCTGGCCACCACCGGCTCGCTGCGGCTGTCCACGCCGTTCGGCCTGTCCGGCGCCGACCAGGCCGGGACGGTGATCGTGCCGGCCTGGCGGGCGCCGGGGGAGCGGCCCCCGGAACCGGCGCTGGCCGCGGTGCGCAAGGCCCACAAGGAGGGCGCGCGGCTGGCCGCGTTCGACTCCGGGGTCTTCGTGCTGGCCGCGGCCGGCGTCCTGGACGGCCGCGGGGCCACCACGCACTGGATGTACGCCCCGGCCCTGGCCCGCCACCACCGCCGGGTGAAGGTGGACGCCCGCTCGATGCAGATCGACCACGGCGACGTGGTCACCGGCGCCGGCTCCTCGGCCGGCCTGGACCTGTGCCTGTACCTGGTGCGCAGCGACCACGGCGCCGAGGCGGCCAGCGCGCTGGCCCGCCGCCTGGTGGTCGGCCCCGGCCGGCGCAGCGGCCAGGCCGCCTACTTCGACCGGCACCTGCCCAGCGAACTCGGCGCCGGCACCCCGATCGGCGACGCCATGGCCTGGGCCCTGGACCACCTGGCCGAGCCCTTCGACGTCGACGAGTTCGCCAAGCACTCCTCGATGTCCCGCCGCACCTTCGACCGCCGCTTCCTGGAGGTCACCGGCACCACCCCGCTGCGCTGGGTGAACTCCCAGCGGGTGATCGCCGCGCAGCGCATCCTGGAGTCCACCGACCTGCCGGTCGACGAGGTGGCCCGGCGCTCCGGCTTCGCCTCCGGCCCGGCGATGCGCGCCAACTTCCTGCGGGTCCTGGGCACCCAGCCGGCCCGCTACCGCGAGGCGTACCTGGCTTCTCGGGCCCGCGGTGGGCGCGAGGGGCACTAGCGCGGGTCACCGATGCGGGACGCGGGCTCCGGGGAGTGGCGGCACGCGGCGCCCGCCCCTGGATAGGGTGGGTCCATGAGTGACAGGCTGGTGTGGATCGACTGCGAGATGACCGGGCTCGACCTGGACAAGGACGCCTTGATCGAAGTGGCGGTGCTGGTCACCGACTCCGAGCTGAACGTCCTCGGCGACGGCGTCGACGTGGTCATCGCCCCGCCGGCCGGGGACCTCCCGGGCCTGCTGGACGGCATGGTCGAGGTGGTGCGCGAGATGCACACCGCCTCCGGCCTGCTGGAGGAGCTGTCCGGCGGGATCGCCATGGCCGAGGCCGAGCAGCGGGTCCTGGCCTACGTCCGCGAGCACGTGCCGGAGGCCGGCAAGGCGCAGCTGGCCGGCAACTCCGTCGGCACCGACCGCGGCTTCCTGGCCCGCGACATGCCCGAGCTGGAGCAGCACCTGCACTACCGGATCGTCGACGTCTCCTCGATCAAGGAGCTGGCCCGCCGCTGGTACCCCCGCGTCTACTTCAACGCCCCGAAGAAGACCGGCAACCACCGCGCGCTCGGCGACATCCGCGACTCCATCGCGGAGCTGCGGTACTACCGCGAGGCCATCTTCGTGCCGCATCCGGGCCCGGACTCCGAAACCGCGCGCACCCTCGCGGCGCGGGTCGAGGCGGACGAGGCGGCGGCCGCCGCGGGGCGCGCCGCGGCGGATGCGGCGGGCACGGCGGGCGCGCAGGCATAGGCCTCCGGGCTTCCCCGGAGGGCTCTCGCCGATCAAGGTCCCGGGCCCCGCGCCCGGGCGCCTGACCTCCCCAGGTGCGGTGAGACTCCCTACAGAAAGGGTTGTGCAGAGCACCGCCGGATCCATGTACACTTGGCGGTGCCAGCGCGGCGCGGGACACCGGGAAACCGGAATTCGGCGGCGCGGGGGGCACATGGTGGCCGTAGCTCAGTAGGTAGAGTCCTGGGTTGTGATCCCAGTTGTCGCGGGTTCGAGCCCCGTCGGCCACCCTCTTCGGAACGGCCTCTGATCTCGGAGAACGAGAGCAGGGGCCGTTTTTCGTACCCCGCTTCATACCTCACCGCACCCCGCTTCATGATCCACTCGATGATCGCCGCCTCAGTACACTGCCCGCCATGGGCGCGAACCTGAACGACCTCACCTCGGCGTGTGTCCACTGCGGGTTCTGCCTCCCGGCCTGCCCCACCTACGCCCTGTCCGGCGACGAGAACGACTCCCCGCGCGGCCGCATCCACCTCATGCGGCAGGTGCTCACCGGACAGGCGGAGCTCGACACCGCCGTCGCCGAACACGTCGACTCCTGCCTGGGCTGCCTGTCCTGCGTAAGCGCCTGCCCCTCCGGGGTCCAGTATGACCGGATCATCGAGGAGTTCCGGCCCGAGGTCGAGCAGGTCTACGCCGAGCCGCGCGGCGACCGCCTCTTCCGGCGCCTCGTGTTCGCACTCTTCCCCCATCCCGCCCGGCTGCGGATAGCCGCGCTGGGGGCTGTTGCCTACCGCCGAACGGGTGGAGCCGCGCTGGTCCGATCAAGTGGACTTCTGCGGCGCTTCCCGCGGCTCGGGGCCATGGAGGCTCTGATGCCCGAGACCACGGTCCGTAAGGCGTGGCGGTCGCCGGCGGTCCACAACCCGGCTCGGGGCGTGCGGCGGCGGACGGTCGGGTTGGTCGCGGGATGCGTGCAGCGCGTGTTCTTCGGCGACGTCAACGCCGCCACGATCCGCGTGCTCCAGGCGGAGGGCTGCGATGTCGAGGTGCCGGGGCAGGGTTGCTGCGGCGCGCTGTCGCTGCATGCTGGACGCGAGGAGGAGGCCAAGCGCTATGCGCGGGGGCTGATCGACGCTTTCGGCGCTTTCGGTGCCTTCGGTGCCTTCGGTGCTTCCGAAGGGGCTGAGGCTCTCGATGCCATCGTCGTCAACGTCGCGGGGTGCGGCTCGACGCTGAAGGCTTACGGCGAGCTCCTGGCGGACGATCCCGCCTATGCCGATCGTGCCGCTGCTTTTGCTGCGCGCGTTCGTGACGTCTCCGAAGTGCTCGCCGAGCTCGATCCGGTTGCCGAACGTCACCCGATCGAGGCACGCGTCACGTACCACGACGCCTGCCACCTCGCGCACGGGCAGGGCGTGCGTGCGCAGCCCCGGAAACTGCTCTCCGACGTCCCCGGTGTCGAGCTCGTCGAGCCCGCCGAGGCGGCCTTCTGCTGCGGCTCGGCGGGCATCCACAACCTGGTCCGCCCCGAGGCCGCGGAGCAGCTCGGGCGGCGCAAGGCCGAGCGGATCCGCGACACCGCCCCCGACCTGGTCGCCACTGGCAACCCCGGCTGCCTGTTGCAGATCCGGCGGTACCTGGACGAGGACGGGCAGGGGCCGGTCCCGGTCGTTCACCCGATCGAGATCGTCGACGCGTCGATCCGTGGGCGGCGGCTGAACCCTCGGGCGCTGGGTCGGCGGGTGCGCTGAGCCGCGACCCGATCCGCACCCTCAGTCCGACGTCGCCCGCTCGATCTTGCGCCGCTGCCAGGCCGGCCACCACCGGTCCAGCAGGAAGTACGTGATGATGCCCAGGCTGATCGCCACCAGGTGTTCCCGCCCGGCCAGGTTCGGCAGGATCGCCGCCTCGCCGCCCATCGACACCGCCGTCAGCGCCACCACCCAGTACGTGCGCAGCCGCAGCGCCAGGTAGATCAGCAGCGCCACCACCGCCACCGACGGGCCGGTGTCGACCTGGAAGTTGTCGATCTGCGGCGTCCCGATGTGCAGCCAGTTGCTGGCGTAGACCATGACCCGCGCCGCCATCGACGTCACCGCGCTGGTGATCATCGCGATCGCCAGCACCTTCTTCCAGCCCAGCCAGCACTCGGCGATCCCGAACGCGACCAGCACCTGCGTCATCGCGCCCCAGGCCGGCAGGTCCGGGGCCGGTGCGAACAGCGACAGCGGCAGCTGCGGCAGCAGCTCCCACAGCGGCTCGCCCTGCCGCACGCCCGCCACGTGCAGGACGAACGCCAGACCGGCCGGCCGGATCATTTCCAGGATCCACAGCAGGCCGATCAGCGCCACGCAGGCCAGCGTCGCCGGGATCGCCATCAGGCGCCGTTCGCGCAGCTTGCGCACCGGGACCGAGAAGAAGGTCACCATGTCGCCGAGGAAGCTGCGGCCCACGGTGAGTGCCGCGCGCGCGACCGGGTTGCGGTGGGGGGTGGCGGAGTCCGGGTCCGGGTACGGGTCCGCCTCCGCGCCTGGGCCCCCGCCTGCGCGCTTGCCTGCGCCTGGGCCCGTGCTTGAGCCCGCGCCCGTGCCCCCGCCTGCGCCTGGGCCCGTGCCTGGGCTCATGCCTGAGCCCGCGCCCAGGTTTGCCCCCGCGCCCGTCGCCATTCCTAAGATCGCTGTCGAATCCGCGCTCATGGCCGTTGTCGCGGCCGAGACCGCCGGCGCTGCCGCCGTGCTCGCCGCCTCGGCGGCCGCCGCCGCTTCCGCGCCCGCCTCTGGTCCGTCCACACCCGCCCCCGGGTCGCCGTCGCCGTCGCCCTCGCGGCCGGACTCGCCCGCGGACCCGGTGCCGACCGGTGTTCGCGGTGGTCCGGTCACGGTGTCATTCGCCATCGTCGTCGTCCCCCCGGATCGGTGGCCGTGGCGTCCGGCCTCGCTGGCTGCGCTGGGAAACCGCCTCCGAAGAGGATGGTAGCAACGTCGGAACTTCCGACGTCGGGTCGGCCGGCCGCGGTGATCACGCGGTTCCCCTGCCCGCTCGAAGATCACACTACTCGGCGTCGCTCGGGCGTCACCCGCTCGTCGTATAGGTTTGGCTCAGCGCGCAGGTTCTACCAACGGCGAGGAGTGGCACGGCACATGTGCGGGATCGCGGGTGTCTTCGGCGCCCATGACGAGGCGATGCTCAAGCGGATGGGTGACTCCATCGCGCACCGGGGTCCGGACGGCGAGGGCATCTACACCGACGGCGCGAACGTCGGCTACGCCCACCGGCGCCTGGCCATCATCGACCGGGCCCACGGCGACCAGCCGTTCCTCACCGAGGACGGCCGCTACGCCGCGGTCTACAACGGCGAGGTCTACAACTACCGGGAACTGATGGCCGAGCTGGAGGCGCTCGGGCACACCTTCCGCACGGTCTGCGACACCGAGGTGGTGGTCCGCGCCTTCGCCGAGTGGGGCGAGCAGGCGTTCGACCGGTTCAACGGGATGTTCGCGGTGGCCATCCACGACACCCAGACCGGTACCTCCTACCTGGCCCGGGACCACTTCGGCATCAAGCCGATCTACCTGGCCTCGGTGGACGGCCCGGCCGGCCACCAGCTGGTGTTCGGCTCGGAGATCAAGGCGATCCTGGCCTCCGGCCTGGTCCAGGCCGCTCCGGATGACGTCACGCTGTACCGCTACCTGCGGTTCCGCATCCACGAGGACTCGGACCGCACCTTCTTCGCCGGGATCGAGAAGGTGCGTCCCGGCGAGCTGGTCGTGGTCCACGACGGCACCGTCGAGCGGCGGATGTTCACCTCGCTGCGCGAGGACCTGCTGGCGGACGGGCCGCGCTCGCCGTTCACCAAGGACACCACCAAGGAGTTCAAGGAGCGCCTCACCGAGGCGATCCGGATGCGCCTGGTCGGCGAGGTCCCGGTCGGCACCGCGCTGTCCGGCGGCCTGGACTCCTCCACGGTGGTCGCCGTCATCAGCAAGCTGATGAAGCAGCACGCGCAGGACGTGGAGTCGGTCGGCGCCACCCAGAACAGCTTCTCGGCGGTGTTCCCCGGCAGCGTCAACGACGAGGAGCGCTACGTCGACGCGGTCATCGCCAAGGCCGAGGGGCCGGTCAACTGCCACAAGGTGAAGCCGAACCCGGACGAGTTCCTGGAGGACCTCGCCGACTTCGTGCGCACCCAGGAGGAGCCGACCATCTCCACCGGCCCCTACGCGCAGTACAAGGTGATGCAGGAGGCCACCCAGCACGTCACGGTGCTGCTCGACGGCCAGGGCGCCGACGAGATGATGGCCGGCTACCTGCCGTACTACTTCGTCTACCTGCGCCAGCTCCGCAAGGAGAAGCAGTACACGAAGCTGATGCGCGAGGTGGTGTCCTCCACCGACGTGCTGTCCCGCTACGGCAAGCAGGTGGTGCGCGGCAAGCTCGGCCTGGACAAGCCCGTCGACATCCGCCAGATGCTCGACAAGGGCTTCGCCAAGCAGCACAAGGGCGAGACCTTCTCCCCGGTCCCGGACGACCTGCGGGCCCGCCTGGTCGAGGACATCTTCGCCAACTCCCTGCCCTCCCTGCTGCGCTACGAGGACCGCAACACCATGCGCTTCTCGCTGGAGGGCCGCGTGCCCTTCCTGGACATCACGCTGCTGCGCTACCTGTTCACCCTCGAACCGGAAGCCATCATCAAGCAGGGCTGGAACAAGAAGATCCTGCGCGACTCGGTGCGCGGGCTGCTGCCCGACACCATCGTCGACCGTCGCAACAAGATCGGCTTCACGACGCCCGAGCGCGAGTGGTTCCTGCGGATCAAGAACCACGTCCACACGGTCTTCCGCTCCGACAGCTTCGGCTCCCGGCCCTACTTCGACCAGGCCTCCGTGCTGCGCGCCTTCGAGGAGTTCATCGCCGGCAAGAACAGCGACACCATGCTGTTCTGGCGGATGCTCAACGTCGAGCTGTGGCTGCGCACCTTCGTCGACGCCCCCGGCACCCACATCGACTCGACGACCTCCGCCGCCAAGGAGTACTTCGCCGCCAACCCCGGCAAGGAGATCGCGATCGCCACCGCCTCCAGCGGCCAGGTGCTCCGCTTCCCGATCCAGACCGACGCCTTCGCCAAGGGCGACGACTTCCACACCAAGATCTCCGAGTACGGCGCCGAGTTCGCCACCCGCGCCGCGGAGTCCACCGACCACGCCGAGGCCCTCAACAGCCCCTGGTTCCTCGCCGTCAGCGAGAAGGTGGTCGCCATCTCCCAGGGCCGCTCCTACTTCCTGTGGGAGATCAAGCCCTCCTTCGCAGCCCGCAAACTCCAAAAGTTCGTCGTCCGCACCCCCGCCGGCATCGGCCTGGGCTCCCCGGAAACAATGCAGCTGGCAATCCAAGAAGCCGGCCTCACCCGCATCATCGCCGCCTCCGCCGCGGGCGCCGTCGGCAAGGTGGTCGGCCGCAAGGGCCTGTTCTACCAACTCGCCGGCCCGGCGGTCCGCGCCATCGACGGCCCGACGCAGTACTCGCTGTACCCCTCCAACGTCTCCGCGAAGCTGGCCCCGGCCGACCCGGAGAAGGCGGCCGGAGAGCTGGCGGACCGTCTGCGCAAGGTGCTGCCGAAGCAGGCTGCTGAGACGTTCCAGGGCGTGGCCATCATCGACGCCAACGACTTGGGCTGCAACATCCTGGGCCAGGCCACGTCGGTGGCCGAGGAACGAATCGCGGAGATGTTCAAGGACAACCCGCTGGGGCAGGGTGCGCAGCGGACGCCTTTGGCTGTGGTGGTGCTGCCGAAGAAGGGGTAGTCGGCGGGGCGGGCCGTGGCGGGGGTGGGGTGGCTGTAGGAAGGGAAGGAACGCGCAGGGGCCGGAGGCGGGAGCTTTTGGCCCCTGTGGGTGATTGGTTGAGGTTGAGGTTGGGTTTGAGGTTGAGGTTGAGATCAACGGCTGAGGGTCAAAGGCCGAAAGTCAAAGGCCGAAGATCAAAGGCCGAAAGTCAAAGGCCGAAGATCAAAGGCCGAAAGTCAAAGGCCGAAGATCAAAGGTCGAAGATCAAAGGCCGAAGATCAAAGTCAAGAGCTGGGTAAGGCAGGCGCCTCCGGCGAGGGCCTCTGATCCCTCGGAGAACTGGCGCTGCTCCATAGGTGGGCCCGGCTAGTCCCTGCGCTGGCGGTTGGTGGGGTGGGGGTTTGTTCCCCTCGGTCACGTCGGCAGCCCTACGGGTACAGCACCGCCGCCCAGGTATCAAGTCCATGCCGCTGCGGTGATGCTTATTGGGCTGCGGTTGGGCTTGCATGAACTTGACACCTGGTCGGCGGTACTGTAGGCAAAGCCCTGCCGACGTGACCGAGGAGAACAAACCAAAACCCCAGGGAGAGGACTGAAGGATCCGGGGGCAGTGGGCGGCCACTTCAGCCCTCCGGCCGCCGGTAGGCAAACCTTCGGCCGCCGGTTGAGGCAGGGGGCGTTAGCTGCCCATGCGAGAGAGTCTTCTGCCACCCGGTGGGGCAAGCCTTTGGGGATGTCTTCGGCCGCCGCTTTTGCTTTGAACCTTCCCGGTGGCCGGAATCGGCGAGGCGCCCAGCCCTCTCCCCAGTGATTGTCAGCTCTCTCCCTGGTTTTTGGTTTGTTCTCCTCGGTCACGTCGGCAGGGCTTTGCCTACAGTGCCGCCGACAGGGCTTTTGCGTTCTCATGGGTTGGTTTGTATGCCTAGTAGTTTCAGGGTGTGGTTGCGGTGGTCGCGCATGTGGTCGGTGGCGGCGGCGATGTTGGTCCAGCCGGTGAGTTTGAGTA
>NZ_BAAAQN010000115.1:0-12251 GCF_039531695.1 Catenulispora yoronensis | reverse complement strand
GGAAGACCTTCGGCTCGCGGACGATCGCGCGGCCCATCGCGACGCGCTGACGCTGGCCGCCGGACAGTGCCTTGGGCTTGCGGCCCAGGTATTCGGTCAGCTCCAGGAGCTTGGCCGCCTCCTCCACGCGCCTGGCGATCGTGGCCTTGTCGATCTTGGCGATTTTCAGGGCGAAGCCCATGTTCTCGGCGACGGTCATGTGCGGGTAGAGGGCGTAGTTCTGGAACACCATCGCGATGTCGCGGTCTTTGGGCGGCAGGTTGGTGACTTCCCGCTCGCCGATGTAGATGCCGCCGCTGGAGACTTCTTCCAGGCCGGCGAGCATGCGCAGCGCGGTGGACTTGCCGGAACCCGAGGGTCCGACCAGCACCAGGAACTCCCCGTCCGGTATGTCCAAGTTCAGCTTGTCCACGGCGGGCGAATCGGCGCCCGGGTAGAAACAGGTAGCATCCTGATACACAACACCAGCCACGGTGCACGTCCTTTCCAACGAGCCTGCCCGTAACGGTACGCGGGGATCGTTCTCTGTTCAGCTCCGGCCCGTGGGACCCGGCCGCCCCACCGTTCGCATCCTCACCATGCCGCTCCCCTCACCACCCTGGCAACCACACCGTGACCGCCAGCCCGCCCTCCGGCTGCGGCACCGCCTGCAGGCTCCCGCCGTGCGACCGCACGACCGCGCGCACGATCGACAACCCCAGCCCGCTGCCGTGCGCCGACCCGACCCGGTCCGTCAGCCGCCGGAACGGCTCGAACAGCAGCGGCACCTCGTGCGCGCCGATCACCGGCCCGGTGTTCGCCACCGTCAGGCTCGCCGCGCCGTTCGGCGTCCGCCCGGTCCGCACCAGCACCGTGCCGCCGTCGACGTTGTAGCGCACCGCGTTGTCGACCAGGTTCCGCACCACGTGCTCCAGCAGCACCGGGTCGCCGCGGGTCCCGGCCGGCTCCAGATCGTCCGACATCCGCACCCGGCGCCGGACCGCCTCGGCCCGGGCCACGGTCAGCATGGCGTCCATCGCCACCAGCTCGGCCAGGTCCACGGGCACGTGCAGGGCCGGCGCCTGCTCGGCGCGGGCCAGCATCAGCAGCGCGTCGATCAGCCGCTCGTGCCGGGTGCCGACCTCCAGCAGGTTCTCGCCCAGCCGCAGCACCGCGTCCGGCGCCCCGGGGCGGTTCATCGCCACCTCGACCAGCGTCCGGTTGATCACCAGCGGTGTCTTCAGCTCGTGCGCCGCGTTCGAGATGAAGCGGTCCTGCCCGGTGAAGGCGTCGTCGAGGCGGTCCAGCATCGCGTCCAGGCCGGTGGTCAGCCGCCGGATCTCGCGCGGCCCGCGCAGATGCCCCACGCGGACGTTCATCCGGCTGCCGGTGACCGTGTCCACGACCTCGGCCAGCTGCTCCAGCGGCCGGACCACCAGCCCCGCGACGAACCATCCGCCGGCCGCCGCGACGCCGCCCAGGCCCAGCAGGAACGTGCCGCCGCCGATCAGCACGATCCGGCGCAGCTGCAACAGCATCGAGTAGGTGTCGTAGCCGAGGAACAGGTTCGCCGCCACGGCGGTCCCCGCCACGAGCAGCCCGAAGAACAACGCCGCGAACGCCGCCGCGAGCCGGACGCGCAGGCTCGGGGCCAGGCTCAGATCGGCCGAGATCGGGGCCGGGGCCGGGGTCGAGGTCGGGGCCAAAGCCGGGGTCGAGGTCGGGGCGCCGCCGGGCCCCGAATACCGATGGCCCGGCTGGACCCGGTCGCCGAGCCACGGCTGCGGCTGGCGCGCGTTCACCGTCGGCCCGCCCAGGTGCGGCCCGTTCATCGTCGGCCCGCTTGGCCCGCTCGGCCCGTTGGGCCCGTTCAGCCCGTTCATGGTCGGTCCGTTCGCTGTCGGCCCGCTCACCGTCGGCTCGTTCGCTGTCGGCCCGCTCATGGCCGGTCCGTTCATCGTCGGCCCGCTCATCGGATCACGTATCCGACCCCGGTCAACGTCTCGATCACGGCCGGCTCCCCGAGCTTGCGCCGCAGTGATCGGATCGTCACCCGCACGATGGTCGTGAACGGATCGATGTTCTCGTCCCAGGCCCGCTCCAGCAGCTCCTCGGCCGAGACCGGCGCGCCCTGCGCCCGCAGCAGCTCCTCCAGCACCGCGAACTCGTTGCGGGCCAGCACCACGTGCCGCCCGTCCCGCGTGACCTGGCGGTACCGCGGCTCCAGGCGGATGCCCGCCCGCTCCAGCACCGGCGCCACGGCCGGCCGGGACCGGCGCCCCAGCGCCCGGATCCGCGCCACCAGCTCCGCGAACGCGAACGGCTTGGCCAGGTAGTCGTCGGCGCCCAGGCTGAGGCCGTCCACGCGCTCGGCCAGCGTGGTGGACACCGTCAGCATCAGCACCCGCTCCCCGCCGTCGCCCTCGACGATCCGGCGGCACACCTCGTCGCCGTGCACCACCGGCAGGTCGCGGTCCAGCACGACCACGTCGTAGGAGTTCACAGCCAGCCGTTCCAGCGCCGCGGCCCCGTCGCCCACGACGTCGACCGCGAAGGTCTCCTGCCGCAGCCCCTCGGCGATCGCGTCGCCGAGCATCACCTCGTCCTCGACCACCAGAACGCGCACCGGTCAGCTCTCCTTGCCCTCGTTCGCGCAACCGGAACACCCGTCCGCCCCACGAGCCTGCCATATCCGATGTGAGCGGCAGGTGAGCGATATCGATCACCCTACATTCACATCCGCCCTGGTGATCTGGCTGCATGAGACGCATCATGGCCGTCGCGCTGACCGCCGGGGCGGCGGTCGCCGCCACCGGTACCGCCGCCTGGACGCTGCACGACCGCATCGCCGAGCAGACCGAGCTGTCCTGCGACAACACCGACCACGCCACCTCCGAGGACGACGCCTGGGCCGTCTCGGGCCTGACGCCCCCGACCCGGGCCGCGTTGACCGCGGCCCAGGCCGCGGCGGCCCGGGTCGGCGTGACGCTCACGGTCAACTCCGGCTACCGCTCCGACGCCTATCAGCAGCGCGTGTACGACTGCTGGGTCAAGCAGACGGGATCGGTGCGGGAGGCCCGGCTGCACGCCTTGCCGCCCAACGAGTCGGCGCATGTGCAGGGGATCGCCCTCGACATAGCGCCGCCGAGCTCCGCCGAATGGCTCGCCCGGACCCACGGCGGCTACGGGCTGTGCCGGCGCTACGCCAACGAGCCCTGGCACTTCGAGTATCAGGTTTCTTACAAAAAGGGCTGCCCGGCGCTGCTGAGCCATCCGTGACTGGGCGCGAGATCCGCTCGCCCGGCCCGAAAACGGCTCGCCGGGCGCGAAATCCGGTCGCCGGCCCCGATCCGGCCCGGTACCGTCGAACCCGTTGTGCCCGCCGGGTGCGCAGGCGAAGGATACTTCGGTCTCCCAAACCGGAGGCCCGGGTTCGAATCCCGGCGGCTGTTCGCGGCTGTGGTGTAGTGGCCTAGCATTCTTCGTGCCTTCACCGATTCGATCTCCGGCGGGCGCAATGCTGGATCTTACTGATCAATATCCGTCATCGGGTGCGTGATCGGGCCTCCCGGTCTTCCCCTGGCCTGGAAAAACAGTACCCTGACGGTCACTTCCCTCCCCGATGCCCGGAGCCCAAGTGACCGTGCCCGCAGACCATCCCCGCCTGGCTCTCGTCGTCACCGGCGACATCACCAATCCCGGCGGCGTCGAATCCTCTACTCAGCGCATCGCTCGCTCGCTCTCCCGCCACACCCCGTTCGCCGTCGACCTGATCATGCTCCGCCCCGACCTCGGTCGGAGCTATGACCAGGACTTCTACGCCGATCCGGACGCCCCCGCCGCCATCCACCACGGCGTCCGCCGCTACGAACTGCGCGCGCTCAGCACCTCCGCGTTCCCCGCCGAGCGCGCCTTCCACGCCCACCTCGGCCTCGTGGACCTCCTCCGCCGCAACCGCTACCACCTCGTCCACGGCCTCTACGCCTCCACCGCCGGCTTCCACGCCACCTACGCGGCCCTCGAAGTCGGCATCCCGGCCGTCGTCGGCCTTCGCGGCAACGACATCCACGCCGATGTCTTCCACAGCAGCCGCTTCGCGCATCTCCGCTGGGCGCTGGAACACGCCACGTCCGTCACCGCCGTCAGCTCCGAGGCGCTGCGCCGCGCCGACCTCCTCACCGGGTGCGGACCGCGCGGGCGGGTCATCCTCAACAGCATCGACCCCGCCGCCTACCTGCCGGGCACCATCCGCCACTCCGAGGGCTCGCCGGTGATCGGCTCGCTCGCCAAGTTCCGGGGCAAGAAGGCCGCGCAGACGCTCATCGCCGCCTTCGCCCGCCTGGCCGAGGACCATCCGCGCGCCCGCCTGGTGCTGGTCGGCGGGATCGGGGGCGACGCGCAGTCGGACGTGCTCGACGCCGTCACGGCCTCCGACCTGGGCAGCCGCGTGGTGCTCACCGGGCCGATCGACCGTACCGAGGCGGTGGCGCACATCCGCGGCATGGACGTGTTCGTGCACGCCGCGATCCACGACGGCAGCCCGAACGCGGTCCTGGAGGCCATGCTCGCCGGCACCCCGGTGGTCGCGACGGCGGTCGGGGCCATCCCCGAGATGGTCGTCGACGGCCGCGAGGCGGTGCTGGTCTCCCCGGCCGGCTCCCCGTCGGCGCTGTATGAGGGCATCGTCGCGGCCCTCGTCGCCGACCGCGCCGCGCTGACGTCAGCGGCCACCGAGGCGCTGCGGACCAGGTTCGCTCCGGAGCGCGAGATCACAGAGTTAGTCGAGGTGTACGAAGCGTGCACAGGTACGGTGAAGCCATGCGTATCTGCGTCTTCCTCTCCGCCGCCGATCTCGACGAGCGCTACACCGTCCCCGCCCGGGATCTCGCCGAACGGATCGGCAAAGGCGGCCACACCCTGGTCTGGGGAGGATCGGACGTCGGCCTGATGAAGGTGGTCGCCGACGGCGTCCATGACTCCGGCGGCAAGCTGTGCGGCGTGTCGGTCGGGTTCCTGTCCGACAAGGCGCGCCCGCACGCGGACGAGATGTACGTCGCCGCGGACCTCGCGGAGCGGAAGAAGCTGCTGCTGGAGAAGGCCGACGCGGTCGTCATCCTGGTCGGCGGCACCGGAACGCTCGACGAGGCGACCGAGATCCTGGAGCTGAAGAAGCACGGGCACACCGACAAGCCGGTCGTCCTTCTCAACTCCGCCGGGTTCTACGACGGCCTGAAGGAGCAGTTCCGCCGGATGGAGGCCGAGGGCTTCCTGCCGCTGCCGCTGAACGACCTGGTGCGCATCGTCGACGAGCCCGGTGAGGCGATGGCGTACCTGGAGTCGACAGAGGGCTGATACCCGTCCGCCGGTATCCGCCTGCTGACACCCGTCTACCCCGGTCCGTCGTGGTCGCTGGTCGTCCACGGGGACCGGGGGAACGTGGCGCCGTCCATCAGATCACGCCGATACCGGCTCCCGGTCTGCCCGCCGAGCTCGCTCGGGTCGGCCGGTCCCGCCCCGACGAAACCCGCGTTCATCAGCACTTTCCGGGACGCGGGGTTGTCCTGCGCGACTGCCGCCCGCAGCATCCGCAGCCCATGCCGCTCCGGGGCCACCCGGCACAGCTCCCGCACCGCCGCCGTCGCCACGCCCCGACCGCCGGCCCGCTCCGCGACCCGGTATCCCAGCACCGCACCGCCGTCCTCGATGTCGATGAGGTTGAAGCGGCCGAGCACTGCTCCGTCCTCGTCGACGAGCACGTAGAAAGCGCAGACGCCGGCGTACTGCTCGATCAGGCGCGCACGGAAGCCGTCGTCGAAGTGCTCGAAGTAGTGGTCCCCGCGATCAGTGATCGTGGCGGCGAAGTACGCCCGGTTCTCCAGCTCGAACGCCAGAACCGCCGGAGCGTCGTCGGCGTGCAGAAGTCTCAGCGTGGGCATCGCCCGACTGTACCGAGGGGCCGGTGGCTGGGCGACGGGAGTCTTGCTTTAGCGGATCATATGGGTCCTGCCGTGCTCCGCCGCACTCTGCTACGCCAAGCCAGTGACCCGCCGGAGTGTCGGCCCTTGCTCACCAGGCTCCGGCCCACCGTCCGCCTAGCGTGCTGATCACCTGCGTCCGCGGACGTCGGCGGGCCGCCCGGTCCACCGTCCCGGACGCGCACTGGCGGTCGACGCGCGGCCGACGGCGGACGGAAGGGATCAGGTGGCGATGGGGCTCCGGCTCAGGACGCGGAAGGCGTGGTGGTCAGCCGCCGTTGTGTGTCTGGCGGCCACGGCGCAGCTCATGTCGTCGGCTTCGGCGGTGACCGCGCCGCCGCTGCCGACGTCGCTTGCGGCCCCGCATCCGGCTGTTCCTGCGAGTCTGCTCTCGACCGCGCATCCGACGGCACACTCGGCAGTGCACTCGACGGCACACCCGGCAGCGGTGCACTTGACTGCGCATCCGGCGGCGGTGCACTTGACTGCGCATCCGGCGGCGGTGCACCTGACTGCGCACCCGGCGGCGGTGCACCCGATTGCGCATGCGGCGCCGCGGGCCGTGCCTCGACCCCGCCCGCGAGCGCCCCTGGGCTCCGTCCTCCTCGACGAGACCTTCACCGGCTCCTCCGTCCCGGACCCAGGCTTCATCCCCCTCAACACTGCCTGCCTCACCGGCGCCAGTTCCTCGCCCCCGCCCGGCGAGTCCACCCTCGGCCCGTGCTCCCTTCCCGAGCAGACCACGCCGCCGGTTCCCACCCCGGGCGTCGTCCCCGGCTACCTCCAGCTCACCGACAACGCGAACTACCACGTCGGCAGCGTCCTCTACAACCGCCCGCTGCCCGGCAACGGCGGCCTCCAGGTGGTGTTCCAGCAGTACCAGTACGGCGGCAACGGCGCCGACGGCATCGGCTTCTTCCTCGTCGACGGCGCCACCAACCTCACCATGGCCGGCGCCGACGGCGGCTCGCTCGGCTACGCGCAGCGCAACCTGACGCCCGGCGTCGACGGCGGCTACCTGGGTCTGGGCCTGGACGCCTACGGCAACTTCGTCAACGACGCCGAGCAGCGCGGCCTGAACTGCCCGGCCGACCACCAGTCCCCGGTGCCGATGGCCAGCCAGGTCCCGGACTCGGTGACGCTGCGCGGACCCGGCCAGGGTATCGACGGGTACTGCTTCCTGGCCTCCACTATCGCGCCGGACGCCTCCCAGCCCTCCGGTTTTCGCAGCACCCTGCCGGGCAGCCTGCGCGCCGCGGGCACGGACCCGACGCCGTCGGAGCGGACGGTGCGCATCACCGTGAGCCCGGACCCGCTGCCGATGATCACCGCCGAGATCGACTTCGAGGACGGCAACGGCTACCAGCCGGTGTTCAGCCACCGCATGGACACCCAGGCGCCGCCGACCTACAAGTTCGGGTTCTCCTCCTCCACCGGCGGTCTGATCGACACCCACCTGATCCGCAACGTCACCGTCAGCTCGGTCAACGACCTGAACCACCTGAACCTGGTCAAGACCGTCGTCGACCCGGGCGTCGTGGTCGCGAGCAGCTCCGACGACATGCAGACCTACCGGGGCCGCACCTACCAGGCCGGCGACACGGTGACCTACCAGTTCCTGGTCACCAACACCGGCAACACGACGCTGTCGAACGTGGCCGTCCACGACCCCTCGGTCACGAACATCAGCTGCCCGAGAACCACCCTCGGCCCGGCCGGTTCGCCCACCTCCTCGATGGTGTGCACCGGCACGCACGTCCTGACCGTCGACGACTGCCTGAACGACACCTACACCAACACCGCGAACGCCGACGGCCTGGGCCCCGACGACACGGTGGTGCCGTCGAACCCCTCCTCGGCCCAGGTGCCGGTGGTGAAGCTGACCGCGCATCTGCTGCTGAACAAGACCGCGACGCCCACCGCCGCGCTGCCCGGGGACAACGTGGGCTACACCCTGACGGTCACCAACCAGAGCGCGTTCGCGCTGACCAGGGCCCGGGCCAGCGACGATTTGACCGCCGTGCTCGACGACGCCACCTATAACGGCGACGTCACCGCCTCGTCCGGCACGGCGATCGTCAATGGCAGCACTTTGACGTGGGTGGGGCCGTTGGACGTGGGTGCCTCGGCCACGATCACGTATTCGGTGACGGTTCATGGCACCCAGACCGGGAACGCGGAGCTGCGCAATGGCGTGACGTCCACGGTCCCCGGCGCGATCTGTGCACCGCCGGCAGCGTCGGCGCTGCCGTGCGTGGTGGTGGTGCCGGTCACGTATCCGCCGCCGCCCACCCCGTCGCCCACGCCGACCACGACGCCGGTGACGCCGACCAGCGTCCCGACGACGCCCAGGCCGACTGCTCCCTCGACGACTCCGCACGGGAAGCTGCCGTCCACTGGTACTTACAACGTCGGGGTGCTCGTGTTGCTGGCGGCCGGATGCGTCGCGTGCGGCACGCTGCTGGTGGCGGCGCGGCGGCGGGCGATGGCTGGACGGGGACGGCATATGTAGTGGGCTGATTTGCCTGTAGGTGGAGAGGCCGCACGCCGCTGGCCGCCGGATGGTGATCCGGCGGCCAGCGGCGTTTTACTCAGTACTCCAGCACGAACGACTCACCGGATCGCTTGAACCCGATCCGGTCGTAGTACGGCGCGACTTCTCCGGGCGGAGTCAGAACCTTGCGGAACCCCTGGTCGGTGAACAGCCGACTGGACCGGTAGACGAACTCCCCGGGTGTGAAGTCCCGATACGGCTTGGTCACGTAGTCCAGCTCGACCTGGGCCGTGTCCGCGTCCAATGCCCGGACCAGCACCACCCCGACCAGCGCGTCGCCGGTCATGACGAGATACGCGAAGCGGTCCGGGCCGGTCTCCCGGCGGAAGCCGGGGTTGAAGGCGCGGATGTCGTCGCCGTGGACGCGCAGCACGTGGTCCAGGAACGTGTCGTCGTCCCGGACCGGGACCACCTGATACGTCCGCTCGTCATGCCGGGTCGCGAGCAGCCGGCAGAGGAAGTACCCGTTGATCCCGGCCAGCACCACGTTCAGCCCGACCTGCGGCCAGACCCCCAGCGCCCAGTTGAACACGATCAGCACCAGGCAGCCGAGCAGGTTGAAGGCCCGGAAGCGGACCTGGCTGGCCTGCAACAACGACCAGACCAGCACTGCGGCCGCGGCCCATCCGACGAAGTCGAGCCAACTCACGATTTCCGTCCTTCCACGTCCCCGGCGTCGGCGTCGGCGTCGGCGTCGGCGTCGGCGTCAGCGTCGGTATTCAGCATCCTGAACGTGGCGAATGTAGTCGATCAGCTGGCGGAACAGCGCGTCGCCACCCGTACGGCGGCGGCCGGCGTCTAGGAAAGCGGCAGGTACGACGGGCACGACAGCGAGTCGAAGCCCCAGGGGCTGACCGACGGGCTGCCGCCGTGGCGGGTGTCCCACCAGATCGCCCACATCAGCGCGTTGGCGGTCTTCGGGCCGACGATGCCGTCCTGGCTCAGGCCGTTGATGCCCTGGAACTGCTTGACCGCGGACTGGGTCAGGGGGCCGAACTTCGCGTCCTGCACGACGAACAGGTCGCCGTTGTCGGTCGCGTCCAGGCCGACCTGCACGCACCAGACGCCCGGGCCGCTGGACCCGATCGCGAGGTAGGAGGTCGCGTTGGCGGCGCCGGCCTGGGCCACCGAGGCGGTCAGGGCGGCCGCCACCGCGCCGATGGCCAGGCCGACGCGTCCCCGCTTGCCGAACTTCATTCCGTGCTCCTTCGGTCGTTGCTGTCTTCCGGTTCTGATGATCGGAGCCTGCGATAACCGATCGGAAACGGGTTGCCAACCGATAGGCAATCGGCGGCCAATTGCGGGGTAATGGTGAGCGTCCGGCGGCGGAAGTAATGGCCCCACGTCCCTGCTCCGCTCCCTGTCTGTTCCCAGTCCCCTCCGCACCGCTGACCACAGGCCGCGACCCCCGCTCCCCACGCTCCCGATAGACCTCCACCTCCACCAGCGACCAGCCGGGCCCACGGATGGATATCGATCAGTGTTGATCGGGGTCGGTTTCTGGATGTTTTGAGATGTTTGAGCCGTTCGAGCTGCTTGAGCTGTTTGCGACTTTGAGGGTTTTGGGCTGCGGCTGCGAGTTTTAGCGGAGTCCGATCCGCTTCTTCTCGCCGGCCATGAGATCCCGCGCCAGCGCGGCTTCCCCACCGGTCGCGAGCTCCCCGTCGATCGCCGAAGCGGACGAGTCCGCGACGACGCTGCGCCGCGCGTACCGGTCGAACAGCTGTGCCTTCGCCCCGAGCCGGGCGAGCAGCGCGTCGTCGACACTGTCCTTGGCCACCAGCCGGTAGACCTGCACCACGCGGGTCTGGCCCATGCGGTGCGCCCGCGCGATGGCCTGGTCCTCGGTCGACGGCTTGAACTGCGGCTCGCACAGGATCACCACCGAGGCCGCCTGCACGTTCAGGCCGGTGCCGCCGGCGTCGATCTGGGACAGCAGCACCGCGTGCCCGTCGACGCGGCTGAACTGGTCGACGAGGTCCAGGCGCGTCGCCGGCGTGCTGTCGCCGGTGATCTGGCCGACGACGCGTTCGCCGAGCAGCTGCTCGACCGTCGCCAGCACCTCGCGGAAGTAGGAGAAGATCAGCACCTTGAGGCCGGTGTCCTGGGCCTCGTCGACGATCTCCACCAGGCGCTGGGCCTTCGCCGCCGCCGCGCCGGCCCGATAGGCGGCCTGGCGGACGTACATGATGTGGCCGGCGAGGACCGCCTCGGTGTAGGCCTGCCGGTCGGCGTCGGTGAACTCGACCCACTCGTCGACCGCGACCAGCTCCGGCAGCTCCTTCAGGACGTCCTTCTGGTTGCGGCGCAGATAGGCCGGGGCGGCGATGCGGCGGAACGCCGTCGGGTCGTCGGACTCGTCGCTGCGGTCCAGGGCGTCGGAGAGGTCGGGGCGCAGATAGCCGATGAGCTCGGTGAACTCCGCGACGCGGTTCTCGATCGGCGTGCCGGACAGCAGGATCGTGTGCTCGGAGCGCTTGATCAGGGTTCTGACGTTCTTGGCACGCGCGGTGTCCGGGTTCTTGATGAAGTGCGCCTCGTCGACCACGACCATGCCGAGCATGCGGGCCGGGATCGCGAGCACCCGGAGCGTCTCGAAGGTGGTGATCGCGACGCCGCCCTTGCGTCCCCAACCGGCCAGCGACTTCTCGCGCTCGGCACCGTGCAGCCGCCACGTGGTCAGGGAGCTGAGTTTCGCGATCTCCCGCTCCCAGTTGGCCATGACGCTGGCCGGGCACACCACGAAGAAGTGGCGGCGCTCGTTCGCGGCCAGGTGGGCCATGGCGGCGATGGCCTGCACGGTCTTGCCCAGGCCCATCTCGTCGCCGAGGACCACGGCCTTCTGGGCGAGCGCGTAGCGGGCGCCGAAGTGCTGGTAGCGGCGCAGGGTCGCGGTCAGCAGCGTGGTGTCGAGGGGCTGGCCCTCCACGGCCTTGACGACGTCGGGCGGTAGCTCGACGTCGCGGCTGCCGCCCCCGGTGGTGGCCTCGACGTCCTCGCCGACCACCGCGTCGAGGGCGGAGTAGTAGGCGGCGGAGCGTTCGTTGAAGTCGCGCCAGATGGTGGCGATCGGCGGGAGCGAGATCTCCGCGACGGCGGTGCGGGCGCGGCGGAGGTCTTCGAGGAACGCTTGCTTTTTGGGGTCCTGGAGGAGGTCGGTCAGGGTATTGAGAGCCTCGGCCGCCTCGGCCTTGCGTTGTTTGCCGGTGAGGATCCAGCGCAGACGGCCGCGGAGAGGGTTGGCGCTGGAGCGGAGACGGCCGCTGTTGTCGCGGTACTGCTCGGCGCGGGCGCGGAGCGGGCCGACGAGGCGCTCGATGCGGTCGTAGTCGTAGAGGGCGCTGACCAGCTTGTCGCTGAGACCGGGTTCGAGACGGATGCTGGAGTCGTTGTCGACGTCACCCCGGAGCTGGACGGCGGCGCGGTGGAGCTTCACGGCCGTCTCGTGGCTGATGCCCTTGGCCCGGGACAGGTCGGCGGCGGAGGCGTTGAGCACTTCGGTCGCGGAGGTGAAGCCGGCGCGCTGGAGGGCGGTGAGGGGGAAGCGGGCACCGTAGGGGTCGCGGAGGCGCTCGACGGGGAGCTGGGCGAAGCGGCCTTGGCGGGCTGCTTCGATGGCGGCTTGGTATTCGGCGATGACGAGGGCGCGGGCTTTGGTGGTTGCTTCGAGGAGTTCTTCGCATTCGCGGGCGAAGTCTTTGGTGGAGCGGAGGGTTTTGCGGGATTCGCGGCCGGGGTGGGGG
>NZ_BAAAQN010000114.1:0-12262 GCF_039531695.1 Catenulispora yoronensis | reverse complement strand
GTGGCGGCCGCCGCGGCCGAGGCCGCCGCGTCGGCCGAGCGCCCGGACCGGACCGACCGGACCGACCGCACCGACCGTACCGAGCGCCCCGAGCGCACCGACCGGGCGGTCAAGGCCGCCGAGACCGCCGTGGCGACCGCGGAGGGCGCCGCGCCGGCCTCCGGCGAGTCCGCCGAGGGCGACCAGCAGCGCAACCGCCGGGATCGGCAGAACCGCCGCGACCGGGACCGCGGCGGCCGCGGGACCGAGGCCGACGGCGGCCAGCCGGCCGGCGGCCGGGACCAGAACCGCGACGGCGGCCGGGACCAGAGCTCCGGCGGGCGCGACCAGAACCGCGACCAGAACCGCGACCAGAACCGGGACCAGAACCGGGACTCCGGCTCCGGCGGCAACCGCCAGCAGAACAACAACGCCAACGACTACGACGACGACCGCCGCGGCAACCGCCGCACCCGGGACCGCAACCGCAACCGCGAGGACCGGCAGAACCGCCGCACCCGCAACCGGGACGGCGGCGGCAGCGACGTCGAGACCACCATCACCGAGGACGACGTCCTGATCCCGGTCGGCGGCATCGTCGACATCCTGGACAACTACGCCTTCGTGCGCACCTCCGGCTACCTGCCCGGCCCGGACGACGTGTACGTCTCGCTGGCCATGGTGCGCCGGCACAACCTGCGCAAGGGCGACGCCGTGACCGGCGTCATCCGGGCCCCGCAGGAGGGCGAGCGCCGGGAGAAGTTCAACGCCCTGGTCCGCCTGGACTCGATCAACGGCCTGGAGCCGGGCTCGGCCCGGCAGCGTCCGGAGTTCACCAAGCTGACGCCGCTGTACCCGCAGGACCGGCTGCGCCTGGAGACCGAGCCGGGCATCCTGACCACCCGCATCATCGACATGATCGCGCCGATCGGCAAGGGCCAGCGCGGGCTGATCGTGGCCCCGCCGAAGACCGGCAAGACCATGGTGCTGCAGGCGATCGCCAACGCGATCACCCAGAACAACCCCGAGTGCCACCTGATGGTGGTGCTGGTCGACGAGCGGCCCGAAGAGGTCACCGACATGCAGCGCTCGGTGAAGGGCGAGGTCATCGCCTCGACCTTCGACCGTCCGGCCGACGACCACACCACGGTCGCCGAGCTGGCCATCGAGCGGGCCAAGCGGCTGGTGGAGCTGGGCCACGACGTGGTGGTGCTGCTGGACTCGATCACCCGTCTGGGCCGGGCCTACAACACCAGCGCGCCGGCCTCCGGCCGCATCCTCACCGGCGGTATGGACAGCCAGGCGATGTACCCGCCGAAGAAGTTCTTCGGCGCGGCGCGCAACATCGAGAACGGCGGCTCGCTGACCATCCTGGCCACCGCGCTGGTGGAGACCGGCTCCCGCCTCGACGAGGTGATCTTCGAGGAGTTCAAGGGCACCGGCAACATGGAGCTCAAGCTGGACCGCAAGCTCGCCGACAAGCGCATCTTCCCGGCGGTCGACGTGGACCCGTCCAGCACCCGCAAGGAGGAGCTCCTGATGAGCGCCGAGGAGCTCGGCATCGTCTGGAAGCTGCGCCGGGTGCTGCACGCGCTGGACCAGCAGCAGGCCATGGAGCTGCTCCTGGACCGGATGAAGAAGACGAAGTCGAACGCCGAGTTCCTGATGACCATCCAGAAGACGACGGTCGGCCCGCAGGAATAGCCTTCGGGGCGCGAGTCCGGCGAGACGATATAGTCCGACGGGTAAGACTCGGTGACTCGTAAGAGGACATCGGCATGAGTAAGGTGGCCGGGGTGACGATCACCCCGGCCACTTTTGCCTATGGTCCGCACCCGTCTCAAGGAGCCGATCTCTATGTGCCCGAGGGCGGTGGTCCCTTTCCGGTCGCGGTGCTGATCCACGGCGGATTCTGGCGCACCCCCTTCGACCGCGAGCTGATGGAACCGCTGGCCGAGGACCTGGCGGCGCGCGGGATCGCGGCCTGGAACATCGACTACCGGCGGGTCGGGGACGGCGGCGGCGGGAACGAATGGCGGGTCACGCTCGACGACGTCTCGGCGTCCTTGGACCAACTCGGCGCGGTGTCCGGGGAGTATCCGCTGGACACCGATCGCACGGCCCTGATCGGTCATTCCGCGGGCGGACATCTGGCCCTGTGGCTCTCCTCGGAATTCCAGGTGAGCGCGGTCGTCGCCCAGGCAGGGGTCTGCGACCTCTACGACGCAGCGCACGAGCGCCTCGGGCTCGGCTCCTCGCGCGAAGGGCTCAAGGTGCTCGACGTCCCGGCCGCCGTGGAGTTCCTGGGCGGGACGCCGGAGCAGGTGCCCGACCGCTACGCGGTGGCCTCCCCGTCGGCGCTGCTGCCGCTGGAGACGCCGCTGCTGCTGGTGCACGGCGGCCAGGACGACCGGGTGCCGGTCGGCCAGGCCCGGGCCTTCGCCGACGCCGCCCGGGAGGCCGGCGACGAGGCCGAGCTCGCCGAGTTCCCGGAGATGGGCCATTTCGAGGTGCTCGACCCCAGGCACGAGAGCTGGGCCCGGACCCTGCAGTTCCTGGCCCAGCGCCTCAAGGGCGGGTCCTGGTGACGGTGCGGCGACCGGAAGTGGAATAACCACCCCCGCGGCCCCGTTAAGATAGTTCGTCGGTCCCGGTTCACCCCATCCGATGGAGACCCGGCGGCCACCTCGACCTAAGGAGCCGAAATGAAGCCTGACATCCACCCGACCTACGTGGCCACCACTGTGACCTGTGGTTGCGGCGCGAGCTTCACCACCCGCAGCACCGCCGCCAACGGCGTGATCCACGCCGAAGTGTGCTCGCAGTGCCACCCGTTCTACACCGGCAAGCAGAAGATCCTCGACACCGGCGGCCGGGTGGCGCGCTTCGAGGCCCGTTTCGGCAAGAAGGACGCCAAGTAGCACCTTCGACGGCGTCGGAACCGCGTTCCGGGGGTTCTCCCGGCAAGGGCGGTCCGGCGCCGTCGTCGTGTTTTCGCCGACTGGTTCCCTCTTCTCCGGCCCCTTGCAGTGAGGACGTGACATGTTCGAAGTGATCGACGACCTGCTCGCCGAGTACGCCGAGCTGGGGACGAAGCTCGCCGACCCGTCCGTCCACGCCGACGTCGACACCGCGCGCAAGCTGGGCAAGCGCTACGCCGAGCTCGGGCCGATCGCCGAGACCTACCGGGAGTACCAGACCGTCGGGGAGGACATCGACACCGCGCGCGAGCTGGCGGCCGAGGACCCGGCGTTCGGCGAGGAGATCCCCGGGCTGGAGGGCCGCCGCACGGTGCTGGAGGAGCGGCTGCACAAGCTGCTCATCCCGCGCGACCCGATGGACGAGAAGAACGTCATCCTGGAGATCAAGGGCGGCGAGGGCGGGCAGGAGTCCATGCTGTTCGCCGGCGACCTGCTCCGGATGTACATGCGCTACGCCGAGCGCCAGGGCTGGAAGACCGAGGTGCTGGAGTCCAACGAGTCCGACCTCGGCGGCTACAAGGACGTGCAGGTCGCGGTCAAGGGCCGGGTGAACGACGCCGGCGAGGGCGTGTGGGCGCGGCTGAAGTACGAGGGCGGCGTGCACCGGGTGCAGCGGGTGCCGGTCACCGAGTCGCAGGGCCGGATCCACACCTCGGCGGCCGGGGTGCTGGTGCTGCCCGAGGCCGAGGAGGTCGAGGTCGAGATCAACCCCAACGACCTGCGCATCGACGTCTTCCGGTCCTCCGGTCCGGGCGGGCAGTCGGTGAACACCACCGACTCCGCGGTGCGCATCACCCACCTGCCCACCGGGGTGGTGGTGAGCTGCCAGAACGAGAAGTCGCAGCTGCAGAACAAGGAGTCCGCGATGCGGATCCTGCGGGCCCGGCTGCTGGCGGTGGCGCAGGAGGAGGCCGACAAGGAGGCCTCCGACGCGCGCAAGTCGCAGATCCGGACCGTCGACCGGTCCGAGCGGATCCGCACCTACAACTTCCCGGAGAACCGCATCAGCGACCACCGGGTCGGCTACAAGTCGTACAACCTGGACCAGGTGCTCGACGGGGACCTGGACGCGGTGATCCAGGCCTGTGTCGACGCGGACACCGCCGCGAAGCTCGCGGCCGGGGGCAACTGAGGGGCGCGGACGCCGTGACTGATTCCACTCCGCCGGCCGAGCGGCCGGCGGACCGGCCGGCGGACCGGCCGGGTCCGTCCTCGCTGCTGCGCGCCGAGATCGCCCAGGCCGCGCTGCGGCTGGCCGAGGCCGGCGTCGGCTCGCCCCGGCACGACGCCGAGGAGCTGGCGGCCTGGGTGCACGGGGTGCGCCGGGCCGAGCTGCACCGGGTCGCCGACCACGATTTCGACGCCCGCTACTGGGAGGTGGTGGCCCGCCGGGCCAACCGGGAGCCGCTGCAGCACATCACCGGCGCGGCCTACTTCCGCTACCTGGAGCTGGCCGTCGGCCCCGGGGTGTTCGTGCCCCGCCCGGAGACCGAGGTGATGGTCGGCTGGGCCATCGACAAGCTGCGGGCCCTGGACGTGGCCGAACCGCTGATCGTCGACCTGTGCACCGGCTCCGGCGCCATCGCGCTGTCGATAGCGCAGGAGGTGCCGCGGGCCCGGGTGCACGCCGTGGAGCTGTCGGACGACGCCTACACCTGGGCCGCCCGCAACATCGCCGCGGCCGAGGCCGGGGAGCGGGTCGCGCTGCACCTCGCCGACGCCGTGACCGCGCTGCCGGAGCTGGACGGCCGGGTCGACTTCGTGGTGTCCAACCCGCCCTACATCCCGCTCACCGAGTGGGAGTACGTGGCCCCCGAGGCCCGCGACCACGACCCGGAGCTGGCGCTGTTCTCCGGCCCCGACGGCCTGGACCTGATCCGCGGCCTGGAGCGCACCGCGCAGCGGCTGCTGAAGTCCGGCGGCTGGGCCGCCTTCGAGCACTCGGACAAGCAGGGCGGCGAGGTCCAGCGGATCTTCCTGGAGGAGCGGGGCTGGGCCGAGGCCGCCGACCACCGGGACCTGACCGGCCGGCCGCGGTTCGTGACCGCCCGCAAGGGCTGAGCCGTCCGGTGGTTAAACTCAGCCACCATGAGCCGCCGATTCGACTGCAGCGATCCCGAGCAGCGCAAAACCGGACTGCGGGAGGCCGCCGGCGCCGTGCGCCGCGGCGAGCTGGTGGTGCTGCCCACCGACACGCTCTACGGCATCGGCGCCGACGCCTTCACCAACTGGGCGGTGCGCGCGCTGCTGGAGGCCAAGGGCCGGGGTCCGGCCATGCCCAGCCCGGTGCTGGTGCCCTCGCCGGCCACGCTGCACGGCCTGGTGGCCGGGATGCCGTCGGTGGGCTGGGAGCTGGTGGACGCCTTCTGGCCCGGCGGCCTGACCCTGGTGGCCATGCACCAGCCCACCCTGACCTGGGACCTGGGCGAGACCCGGGGCACGGTCGCGGTCCGGATGCCGCTGCACCCGGTGGCGATCGAACTGCTCACCGAGACCGGCCCGATGGCCGTCTCCAGCGCCAACAAGAGCGGCATGGCCCCGGCGCAGTCCGCGCAGGAGGCCCAGGACCAGCTCGGCGACGCCGTCTCGGTCTACCTGGACGCCGGGCAGGTCGGCGCCGATGGCGGCGCCAGCTCCATCGTCGACGTCACCGGCACCGTCCCGGTCCTGCTGCGCGAGGGCACGATCCGGTACGAGCAGCTGCTGGAAGTGGCGCCGACGATGGAACGCGCGGGCTGACCCGGACCGGCTGGCCCGGACCGGCTGACCCGGACCGGCTGATCCGGACCGGTTGAGGGCCGGCTGGCCCCGGCAGGCCGATCCGGGCGGGCCCGACTCGCCGGTGATGCTTTTCCGACGGCGTCCGGGCGGTCGCACACGCCCTCGATTCGACCAGACAGCCCAGGGCCGCCCCGGCGCTCCCCGAGCCGCCTCAACGGCCCCACCCGCCGCACCCCGCTGGTCGCCCCGGCCGCCCGGCCGGTCCGCGCCGAAGAACGGTTCCGTTCCACAGTTGTGACGCACCGGCTGCCGATAGTCGGCGTAGGGTTGTCTGGCGATACTGATGGTGCCCGACAGTCGGTGCCAGACAGTTCTTGCCGGCACTGTCGGCCGGCGCCCAGCCCGGAGTGAGAAGCGGAGAGGATGGATCCCCTCGTGCGGGAATACCTGCTCGCCATGACGGTGGCCCTGGCGGTGACCCTGCTTCTCGGCGGCCCGATCCGGGCGCTGGCGGTGCGGTTCGGGCTGGTGCCGGCGATCCGCGACCGGGACATGCACAAGACGCCGATCCCGCGCATGGGCGGCCTGGCGATGTTCGCGGGACTGGCCGCCGCGCTCATCGTCGCCGAGCACTTCCCGATGCTGGAGCGCAACGTCTACCACACCACCAACACGGTGCAGGCCCTGCTGTGGGGCGCGTTCCTGGTGGTGGTGCTGGGCGTGGTGGACGACAAGTACGAGCTGGACCCGCTGACCAAGCTGGCCGGCCAGATCTTCGCCGCCTCGGTGATGGTGGTCAAGGGCATCCAGATCAGCTGGCTGGTGATCCCGGGCATGGGCATCGTGGCCGTGGACCCGACGCTGTCCATCGTGCTGTCGGTGTTCCTGGTGCTGCTGCTGATGAACGCGGTGAACTTCGTCGACGGCCTGGACGGCCTGGCCGCCGGCATCACCTGCATCGCGGGCCTGGCCTCCTTCGCCTACTGCTACCGGCTGGCGATCAGCTACAAGCTCACCGGGGCCACCGCGCCGGCCCTGATCGCGATCGTCACCGTCGGTGTCTGCCTGGGCTTCCTGGCCCACAACTGGGACCCGGCCCGGCTGTTCATGGGCGACACCGGCTCGATGCTGCTGGGCATGCTGCTGGCCGCCACCTCGATCACCGTGATGGGCGGCATCGACCCCTACCAGCTCGGCCAGTACGTCCAGCTGCCGGTCAACCAGACGGTCACGGTGCACAAGCTGGTTCCGGTCTACCTGCCGCTGATCATGCCGGTGTCGGTGACCCTGCTGCCGATCGCCGACATGGTGATGGCGGTGGTGCGGCGCACCCGGGCCGGGATGTCGCCGCTGGCCGCCGACAAGGGCCACCTGCACCACCGGATGCTCCAGATCGGGCACTCCAAGCGGCGCGCGGTGCTCATCATGTACTTCTGGGCCGCGCTGGTGGCCTTCGTCACCGTGCTGTTCGCCGTGACGCCGTCCCGCCAGCCGGTGGTCTACGGCGCCATAGCGATGACCCTGGTGGGGCTGCTGATGCTGCTGGGCCCTCGGCTCGGCGACCACCGCGAGCGGCTCCGGGCCAAGGCCCGGCTCCGGCGCGGCGCCCCGGCGGCGCCGGCCCGGCACCGGGCGCAGGCCGGACCGGGTGCGGCCGGCCCGATGACGGCTCCGGGCGCGGGCCACGCCGCCGGCCCGGCCGGCCCGGCCGGTGCGGCGCCGGCTCCGGCCACCGCGAACGGGGTCCAGATCGCCGCCAACGGCGTCCAGGTCTCGGCCGCCGCCCCCGGCGCGTCCGAGACGGCCGTCATCCCGGCCATAGCGAAATCGCCGGACGACGCCGAGGGTGCGCGGCGGCCGCGCTCGCTGTCACGTTGATCACATCCGCCGGTCGCTCGGCGTCCGCCGGCCGGTCACGCGGTGTCCACCCGCTCCGGTCCGCCCAGGTCAAAAAAGTACGCACTCTGACGGAGCCGGACCGCAAAAACACTGGTCGCGGGCGTCCCGGAAAACGGTTCGTGCGTAGTCGACGAGCTTGTGATAGCTTTCACGAACAAGGGGAGACCGGGGTTGGTGAGCGGAACGACACAACCTCTTAACCACCGAAGCCCCGTAACCTGAACCGACACGATGCGGTGCCGGAGTCCCGGCAGCGACCTACAAGACTTCTTAAGGGAAGCCATGCAGGCCATTGACGCCCGATTGTTGCGCGGAGCAGCGGTACCCACCGCCGCCGCCGGCGCGATCGCCGTCGTGCTCTGCACCGTGCTGGTCGGCGGCAAGGGCCTGATCGGGGCGCTGCTCGGCAGCGTCATCGTGCTGGCCTTCTTCTCGGTGACGATCGTCATCATCAGCCGCGTCGCGCAGTCCCAGCCGCAATTGCTGCTCGGCTACGCGATGCTCACGTATCTCGGCAAAATCATCTTCCTCGCCGTGCTGATGATCGCGTTCAAGCACACCACCTTGTTCCACTTCCGGTCGTTCGGGTTCACCATGCTGGGCCTGACGCTGGTGTGGCTCGCCGCCGAGACCCGCGCGGTGCTGAAGACGAAGATCTTCTACGCGGACCCGTCCGCCATCCCGGACTCGCTGAAGCCCGCGGCGCCCAAGCGCCCCGAGAGCACTGCCGAGTCCGAACCGTCGCCCCTCGGCGGCCGGTAAGCACCATGACCGTCCCACGACCGGCCGGACGGCCGGAGATGACGCGTCGCCTGCCCTCCGTTCGGATTCGAACGGTGTCGGGTGCGGGCCACCTAACGCATTCCAGCGTGCCGCTCACGCCTTCTCAGCTGGGTTTCAGGGAAGGTCATCTCTCCTGCTATCGTCCGAGGCGGCATGAGCAGTATGAGCAGTACCCAGAAGCCGAATCCGCCGGGGCCCCCCGGCGAGAAGGCGTCGCCCGGGAAGACCGAGAAGAAGGTCGACCCGGCCGCGATCACCGGCTACCTGTTGTCGGGCATGGTCCTCTACGGCGGCCTCGGTTGGCTGATCGACAGGTGGGCCGGCACCTCCAACGTGTTCGCGCCGATCGGGGTGGTCTTCGGACTCGCCGCCGGGCTGTTCCTCACCTTCCGGCAGCTGTCGGTGCTGGAGCGGCAGGAGCGCGCGGAGCTGCTGCGCAAGCGGCGCGAGCGGGCCGACGCGGCCGCCGACGCGCTGGCGGCGCGGCAGGCGCAGGATTCGCAGGACCAGCAGGACCCGCACGACCGATAGCCACGACACATCCAGTGCCGATCGCGCGAGCCGGGGCAGCCCGATCGCGCCGACACCTGAAGGTTGCCGTCACGATGAGCCAGTCTGGACACACACGATGAGCCTTAGTCTCGCCACCGGCACCGTCCTCGCCGCCGAGGGCGGCGAGGGGTGCGGCAACGGAACGCCGCACCTGTTCGGGAACAACGGGGGCTTCAACTGCGTCGCTCCCAGCGATGCGATCTTCGACTTCTCCAACCGGCCGTGGTTCCACATCGCCGGCTGGGGCGTCACCAAGCCGGTCGTGCTCGCCGTGCTCATCACGGTGCTGATCGTGACCTTCTTCTGGGCCGCCTTCAACAAGCCGCGGATGGTGCCGCGCGGGGTCCAGAACATCGGCGAGGTGGCCTACCTGTTCGTCCGGGACCGGATGGCCCGCGACTCCATGGGCGTCAAGGGCGACAAGTACGTCCCGCTGCTGTTCTCGCTGTTCTTCTTCGTCTGGCTGATGAACGTCATGTCGTTCGTCCCGGGCATCCAGTTCCCGGTGTCCTCGCGCATCGCCTTCCCGGCGGCGCTGGCGGTCATGGTCTGGCTGACCTACATGTACGCCGGCTTCAAGCGGCACGGCCTGGGCTACTTCCGGGTGCTGGGCGTCCCCAGCGGCGTGCCGCTGGGCATCCTGTTCATCCTGACCCCGATCGAGCTGCTGTCGAACATCTTCGTGCGGCCGTTCACGCTGGCGATCCGGCTTTTCGCGAACATGTTCGCCGGCCACCTGCTGATCGCCACGTTCTCGATCGGCGCCTGGTACATGTTCAGCGTCAAGGGCATCTTGTTCTCCGGCGCGAGCTTCACCATGGCGATCGTGATGACCGGCTTCGAGCTGTTCATCCAGGCCCTCCAGGCCTACATCTTCGTGATGCTGACCGCGAGCTACCTCGCCGGCGCACTCGAGGAAGCGCACTAGGACCACACAGGTACTACGTGCTCGTGCGCTTTCTTGTTCCCGACAAGGGGCGCCGGCAGGACACAACTCAAGATCCAGCACCACCATCCATAGCCGACCGTCGGGCACACTGCCCGCCGGCCAACCAAGAAGGAACTCACTGACATGAGCGCTCTGGTCCAGCTGGCCGCCGACACCACGAAGTCCGAGCTCACCCTGGGCGGCATGGGCTTCCTCGGCTACGGTCTGTCGGCCATCGGCCCGGGTATCGGCGTCGGTCTCATCTTCGGCAACGGCGTGCAGGCGATGGCCCGCCAGCCCGAGGCCGCCGGCATGATCCGCACCAACATGTTCATCGGCTTCGCGCTGACCGAGGCGCTCGCGCTGCTCGGTTTCATCGCGCCGTTCGTCCTGAAGTAAAGAGCCATCCCGAGCCACTTCGGACCTAGGGAAGGTGGAAGACCATGGCAGCAGGAGTCATCCTGGCTGAGAGCCCGATCATGCCGCAGGGCGACGAGCTCGTCGTCGGCACCATCGCGTTCCTCATCATCTTCGTGATCTTCTGGAAGAAGCTGCTTCCGAGCATCAAGAAGACCCTCGACGAGCGCACCGACGCGATCGAGGGCGGTATGAAGCGCGCCGAGGAGGCCCAGGCCGCCGCCGCCGCGTTGCAGGAGGAGTACCAGCGCAACCTCACCGAGGCGCGCCACGAGGCCGCGAAGATCACCCAGCACGCGCGCGAGCAGGGTGCCGAGATCGTGGCCCAGCTGCGCGGCGAGGGCCAGGAGCAGCGCGACAACCTGGTGGCCGGCGGGCGGGCGCAGCTCGACGCCGACGCCGCGGCGACCCGGGCGGCGCTCAAGGGCGACCTGGGCTCGCTGGCCATCGAGCTGGCGGGCAAGATCGTCGGCGAGTCGCTGGAGGACGAGGCCCGGCAGCGCGGCACCGTCGACCGGTTCCTGGCCGAGCTGGAGGCCAAGGCGGACGCCCAGGCGACCGCGAAGGCGGGTGCCTGATGCAGGGCGCCAGCCGCGAGGCCCTCGCGGCCGGGGCCGACCGCCTCGACGCCCTCACCTCGGCGCCGGGCGCTGATGTCGCCGGCATCGCCGACGACCTGTCGGCGGTCGCTACCGCCTTCGGCCAGAACGCGCGGCTGCGCCGCATGCTGACCGACCCGGCCCGGCCGGCGGCCCAGCGTGCGGACATCGCGACCGCGCTGCTGGCCGGCAAGATCGGCGCCGACGCCGCCGCCCTGGTGGCCGGCCTGGCCCGGTCCCGCTGGAGCGCCCCGCGCGACCTGTCGGACTCGGTGGCCGCGCTGTCGGTGCGCGCCGACCTGGCGGTCGCCGAGCGGGACGGCAAGCTGGACGAGGTCGAGGACGAGCTGTTCCGGCTGGGCCGGGTGCTGGACTCCAACGGCGACCTGGCGCTGGCCCTGGGCGACACCCGGGTGGCCGCCGACAAGCGCCTGGCGCTGGTCGACGGGCTGCTCGGCGGCAAGGTGGACGCGACCACGTACCGGCTGGTGGGCCGCCTGGTGGCGAACCCCCGCGGCCGGTCGATCAGCGCCGGTCTGGCCGAGGTCGGCAAGGCCGCGGCCGAGCGCCGGCAGCGGCTGATCGCGTACGTGAAGGCCGCGGTGCCGCTGACCGAGCAGCAGCGGACGCGGCTGCAGGCGGTGCTCAAGCGGCTGTACGGGCAGGAGGTCCACCTGAACCTGGACCTGGACCCGGCGGTGCTGGGCGGGCTGTCGGTGCGGGTCGGCGACGAGGTCATCGACGGCACGGTCGCCACCCGGCTGGCCCGGGTGCAGCGGCAGCTCACCAGCTGAGCACCCCGCGGCACGCAGCGGCGCTCGGCGTCACGGCTCGGCGTCGTACAAGTAGGACACAGCAGTACCCACCAGAAACGACCTGCGGGTGGTGGCGGCGGGCGGAATCCCTCTCCTGCGGGAGCGGGGCCCGCCGCTGCCCGGCCCGGATGAATCTAGGAGAGCAGGAATACTCATGACGGAGCTCACGATCCGTCCGGAGGAGATCCGGGACGCGTTGGAGCGCTTTGTCGCTTCCTACGAGGCGCCCGAGGCGTCGAAGGACGAAGTCGGCACCGTGGTCGAGATCGGCGACGGCATCGCCAAGGTCGAGGGTCTGCCCTCGGCCATGACGAACGAGCTGCTGAAGTTCGAGGACGGCACCCTCGGTATCGCCCTGAACCTGGACGTCCGCGAGATCGGCGTGGTGGTCCTGGGCGACTACGCCGGCATCGAGGAGGGCCAGAAGGTCTCCCGCACCGGCGAGATCCTGTCCACCCCGATCGGTGACAACTTCCTGGGCCGGGTGGTGAACCCGCTGGGTGAGCCGATCGACGGTCTGGGTCCGGTCGAGGCCGAGGGCACGCGCATCCTGGAGTTGCAGGCTCCCGGTGTGATGGCGCGGCAGTC
>NZ_BAAAQN010000113.1:0-15124 GCF_039531695.1 Catenulispora yoronensis | reverse complement strand
AAAGTCAAGAGCTGGGTAAGGCAGGCGCCTCCGGCGAGGGCCTCTGATCCCTCGGAGAACTGGCGCTGCTCCATAGGGGGGTCTGGTTAGTCTCTGCGCTGGCGGTTGGTGGGGTGGGGGTTTGTTCCCCTCGCTCACGTCGGCAGCCCTACGGGTACAGCACCGCCGCCCAGGTATCAAGTCCATGCCGGAACCTTGTTGTTCTAGTGCTGCGGTTGGGTGTGCATGAACTTGACACCTGGTCGGCGGTACTGTAGGCAAAGCCCTGCCGACGTGACCGAGGAGAACAAACCAAAACCCCAGGGAGAGAGCTGACAATCACTGGGTAGGGGGCGGCTGCCTGCCGATTCCGGCCGCCGGGAAGGTTCAAAGCAAAAGCGGAGGACAGCTGAGGCCTCCCGCACTAGCGCCCCAAAGACCTGCCTCGCCAGCGACCCGCCGCACCGGCGCCCCATAGGCCTATCTGACCGGCAGTCGAAGACTCGCTCTACCGATGGCCGAAGGTTTGCCCCACCGGCGGCCAGATGGCTGAAGTAGCCGCCCACCGCCCCCGGATCCTTCAGTCCTCTCCCTGGGTTTTTGGTTTGTTCTCCTCGGTCACGTCGGCAGGGCTCTGCCTACAGTACCGCCGACCAGGTGTCAAGTTCATGCAAGCCCAACCGCAGTCCAACAACCATCACCGCAACGGCATGGACTTGATACCTGGGCGGCGGTGCTGTACCCGTAGGGCTGCCGACGTGAGCGAGGGGAACAAACCCCCACCCCACAAACCGCCAGCGCAGGGACTGACTAGACCCCCCTATGGACTAGCGCCAGTTCTCCGAGGGATCAGAGGCCCTCGCCGGAGGCGCCTGCCTTACCCAGCTCTTGACCTTGATCCTCAGCCTTTGACTAACTTTTGATCGACTTCCAACCAAAAAGGCGCTGCCGACCACAAGCCAGCAGCGCCTTCTCTCAACCCTTCAACTCCTCAACCCTTCAATCTCCAGCCCTCACACCCACCCCGGCATCGGATACTGCGTCATCAGCTCCCGCACCTCACCAGCGATCCGCGCATACTGCTCAGTGTCGCCCTTGGCGGCAGCCTCCACCGTCTCGTCCATCCACCCCGCGATCTGTCCCATCTGCTCGGGCAGCAGCCCGCGCGTGGTGATCGCGGCGGCGCCCAGGCGGATGCCGGACGGGTCGAAAGGCTTGCGGGGGTCGAAGGGGACCGAGTTGTAGTTCAGTTCGATGCCCGCCGCGTCCAGGGCCTTGGCGGCGACCTTGCCGGTGACGCCCTTCGGGGTCAGGTCGGCGAGGATCAGATGGTTGTCGGTGCCGCCGGACACCAGGTCCCAGCCGCGTTCGGTGAGGGCGGTGGCGAGCGCCTTGGCGTTGGCCACGACCGTCTCCGCGTAGACGCGGAACGCCGGCTGCGCCGCCTCGCGTAGTGCCACCGCGATGCCGGCGGTGGTGTGGTTGTGGGGGCCGCCTTGCAGGCCGGGGAAGACGGCCTTGTCGATGGGGGTGGCGTACTCCTCGGTCGTCATGATCATCGCGCCGCGGGGGCCGCGGAGGGTCTTGTGGGTGGTGGTGGTGATCACGTCCGCGTAGCCGACCGGGGAGGGGTGGGCGCCGCCGGCGATCAGGCCGGCGATGTGGGCGATGTCGGCCACCAGGATGGCGTCGATCTCCTTGGCGATGTCGGCGAAGGCCGGGTAGTCGATGATCCGGGGGATCGCGGTGCCGCCGCAGAAGATGACCTTCGGGCGTTCCTTGAGCGCCAGGTCGCGGACGTCGTTCATGTCGACGATGCCGGTCTCGCGGGACACGCCGTAGGCCACCGGGTTGAACCACTTGCCGGTCACCGACACCGGCGAGCCGTGGGTCAGGTGGCCGCCGGCGGCCAGGCCGGCGCCCATGAAGGTGTCGCCCGGCTTCAGGAAGGCCAGGTAGACGGCGAGGTTCGCCGGGGAGCCGGAGTAGGGCTGCACGTTGGCGTGGTCGACGCCGAACAGCGCCTTGGCCCGGTCGATCGCGATGCTCTCGACCGGGTCGATGAACTGCTGGCCCTCGTAGTAGCGACGGCCGGCGTAGCCCTCGGAGTACTTGTTGGTCAGGACCGTGCTGGAAGCCTCCAGGACCGCCGTGGAGACGTAGTTCTCCGAGGCGATCATCCGGATCTTCTCGTACTGGCGGCGTGCTTCGTCCTCGATGAGGCCGGCGATCTCCGGGTCTTCGGCGGCGAGTTCGGGAATGGCGGGCGAGTGCATGTGATGCCTCCTCGGGCGTCATCGTCCGGAAGGACACCCAGGCGCACGGTGCCCGCTCTGAATTCTCGCTTCCCGGTGGTTCGTTCCACCTTCGCGCGTGCCTTATAGGACGCTTGCCTATAAAAACGCGCGTTCTGCGCCAGTCGCGTTGAGAAGATGCTATCGCTGGACGGGTTCCAGGAGCGCCACGCATTCCACATGCCGAGTCATGGGGAACAGGTCGAAGGCGCGCAGATCGATCAGTTCGTAGCCGGCGTCGGCGAAGTAGGCCACGTCGCGCGCCAGCGCGGCCGGGTCGCAGGCCACGTACGCGACCGCGCGCGGCGCCAGCGCCGCGATCCGCGCGCACACCTCGCGCCCGGCCCCGGCCCGCGGCGGGTCCAGGACGACGACGTCCGCCTGGTCCGGCACGTACCCGTCGTCGGCGAGCACCTCGTCGACCGAGCCCTCGACCAGATCGACCCACGGGAACTCGGCGCTCTCCTCGACGTCCTCCTCGAAGCCCAGGTTGTGCGCGGCGTCCTTGATCGCCTGCCGGTCCAGCTCCACGGCCAGCACCGCGCCGTCCTCGCCGACCGCCTCGGCCAGCGGCACCGCGAACAGGCCGACGCCGCAGTAGAGGTCCAGGGCGACCTCGCCGGCGGCCGGCTCCAGGAAGTCCAGGACGGCCTCGGTGAGCACGTCCGGCGCCGCCGGATGCACCTGCCAGAACCCGCTGCCGCTGACCCGCCAGGTGCGCCCCTCGGCGACCTCGCGCACATAGGGACGGCCGTGGATCCGCTGCACCCCGGAAATGTGCGTGTTCCGCGAGACGCCGCGCAGGACGGACACCTTCACGTCGGCGTCCACATACGGCATCTGCTCCCCGCGGTGCGGCGTCACCACCAGGGCGCGGTCCGCCGAGCCGGTCGCGGCGATCACCTCGACGGTCTCCATGCCGGGCCAGTCCCGCTGGAGCGCCCCGACCTCGTCCACCCCGGCGGACGCGATGGCGCACTCCTCCACCGGCACGACCTCGTGCGAGCGGTGCTTGCGGAAGCCGAGCTGCCCGTCGGCGTCCACCGCGAACTGCACCCGGGTCCGCCAGCCGAACGGCGAGCCGACCTCCTCGACGACCACCTCGCGGTCCAGCTTCGCGAGCCTGCGCAGCTGCTCCTCCACCACCTGCCCCTTGAGGCGCAGCTGCGCCTCGTAGGCGACATGCTGCCAGTCGCAGCCGCCGCAGCGGCCGGGCCCGGCGTACTCGCACGGCGGCTCCACCCGGTCCTCGGAGGCGGCCAGGACCTCCACCGCGTCGGCCCGCCAGAAGGAGTCCTTCGCGTCGCCCTCGGTCACCACCGCCACCACCCGTTCGCCGGGCAGCGCGTGCCGCACGAACACCGCGCGCCCCTCGTGCCGCGCGACGCAGAAGCCGCCGTGGCCGGGCGGCCCGACCTCGACCTCGATCCGGGTGCCGACGGCGTCGCCGGCCCGCTCCGGCCGGTCCCGCCGCGACCGGGACCGGTCCGGCCGCTCCGACGGGCTCTGCGGGCGCTCCGGGCGCTCCGGGCGCCCCCGCCCGGCCCGGGAGCCGTCGCGGGAGCCGTCGCCGCCGGGGCGCTCCTCGCGGCCGTTCTGGGCGGCTGTACGGCGGCCGGAATCGGCCTCGGACGGGCTGCGGCGTGCTGCGGGTCGGTTCACGCGTCCAGCCTAGGGGGTGCGGTCCGCGCCCACCGCCGGGCGTGCGAACGAGCCTTCACACCCCGTAGTACCGTCGAGATACGAACATCGAAAGTCTCATCGTCCGAAGTCTCCCGAGAGGGTCGAACGTGCACGTCGTCATCATGGGGTGCGGCCGGGTGGGCTCCACCCTGGCGCACAGCCTGGAGGATCTCGGCCACACGGTCGCGGTCATCGATCAGGACCCGGGAGCCTTCCGCAGGCTGAGCCCGCATTTCGCGGGCCGCCGGGTGACCGGCACCGGATTCGACCGCGACACCCTCGCCGAGGCGGGGATCGCCGAGGCCGCGGCGTTCGCCGCGGTGTCCAGCGGCGACAACTCGAACATCATCGCCGCGCGAGTGGCTCGGGAGAACTTCGGAGTCGAGAACGTCTGCGCGCGCATCTACGACCCGCGCCGCGCCGAGATATACCAGCGCCTGGGCATCCCGACCGTGGCCACCGTGCGGTGGACCGCCGACCAGATGCTGCGGCGCCTGCTGCCGGCCGGCTCCACCGAGATGTGGCGCGACCCCAGCGGCCAGGTGGCGCTGGTCGAGGTGCACGTGGACCCGGGCTGGATGGGCCACCGGGTGGCCCGGCTGGAGGAGGCCGCGGGCGTCCGGATCGGGTTCCTGACCCGGCTGGGCGAGGGCGTGCTGCCGGCCGCCGACACCGTGCTGCAGGACGGCGACCTGGTGCAGGTCATGGTGACCCCCGACGACGTGGCGCGGGTCGAGGAAGTCTTCGCGAAGGGACCGGGCGCCTGATGCGTGTCGCAATCGCCGGGGCGGGCAACGTCGGCAGCTCCATCGCCAAGGAGCTGCTGGAGAACGGCCACGAGGTGCTGCTGATCGACCGCGACCCGTCGCGGATCGCGGTGGAGGGCCTGCCGACCGCCGAATGGCTGCTGGCCGACGCCTGCGAGATCTCCTCGCTGGACGAGGCGGCGCTCCAGCGCTGCAACGTGGTGGTCGCCGCGACCGGCGACGACAAGGCCAACCTGGTGGTGTCGCTGCTGGCCAAGACCGAGTACGGCGTGCCGAGGGTGGTCGCCCGGATCAACCACCCGAAGAACGAGTGGATGTTCGACGAGAAGTGGGGCGTGGACGTCGCGGTGTCCACCCCGCGCCTGCTGTCCGCGCTGGTCGAGGAGGCCGTCTCGGTCGGCGACCTGGTCCGGCTGCTGCGCTTCAGCCAGGGCGACGCCAACCTGGTGGAACTGACCCTGCCGAAGGACACCGCGCTGGTCGGCACCACCGTGGGCGAGGTGGCCTGGCCGGAGGACACCGCGCTGGTGACCATCATCCGCGGCGGCCGGGTGCTGATCCCGACGCCGGAGGAGCCCCTCGCCGCGCTGGACGAGCTGCTGTTCGTGGCGCACGTGGACCGCGAGGAGGAGCTGGAGGAGCTGCTGTCGCCGGCCGTGGCCGGCGAGGAGCAGGCGGACTAGCCCTATGACGTGCCGAAGGGCCCGCGGGAATGCTCCCGCGGGCCCTTCGCCGTTACCGGCACCGGCACCGGCGCCGGGTCACTGCGTGTGCTTGGTGATGAACGAGAACACCTCGTCCTTCACCTGCGGCCACAGGTCGACGCCGTGGTCGGGGTCGTCCTTGAGGATGTGGATCGTCTTGTCCTTCTCGGTGGCGGCGTCGTACATCTTCTGCGCGTCGGTCGCGAAGGTCAGGTCCTGCTCCCCGGCGAAGAACGCGACCGGTATCTGGAATTTCTCGACCGAGCCGTAGGCGTCGGCGTTGCCGTACCCCGCCGGTCCGGACAGCGAGACCACGGCCTGCACCGGAGGGGTGATCTCCCCGGCCGCGGTCAGCACCGCGGTGCCGCCCATCGAGGCCCCGACCAGCACGATCTTCTGCAATCCCTTGGCCCGCAGCTTCTCGACCGCCTTCACCACGTCGGTGTCGATGCCGCCGCCCATGGTGATGGCCATCACGGTGTAGTCCTTGTCCGGGAAGTCGTTCCGGATGTCGGACCACTGGCACAGGGTGGAGTCCACCTGGTGCGCCAGCACCACCCCGATCGGGCCGGTGCCGGTGGTGTAGGCCTCGACCGTGTGGCCGTTGCCGCCGGGGAAATGGGTGACCGTCTTGTCGACGCCGGCCACGCCCTGGAGGCACACCGCCTCGATCGACGGGGAGGGTTTGGCCGGGGTGGCCGGGGTGGACGCCGCGGCGCCCTTCGCGCCCGCCGAGGCGGACTTGGAGGCGCTCGACGAGCAGCCGGACACTGTGAGGGCAGTCACCGCGGCAAGAGCGGACAAGGCGTTGAGGACGTGTCGTCGCATGCCGTTGTGACGAGTCGGCGACCGCCCCGCGTTGCGGCCCTACGCCGGATCGTTACCCTCGACCGCGGCCTCGGCGCCCTCGGTCGGCTCGGCGTCCTCGGCCGACTCGGGCATCACCGGCGGCGGCGCGTTCTTGATCATCTGCCAGGCGAAGTACAGGCAGGCCAGGTACGGCGGGTAGCCCAGGACCAGCTTCATCACGCCGAGCGCGGTGGTGTGGTGGGTCAGGTACAGCGGCACCTGCACCGCGAGCTTGACCGCGAACAGCGCGGCCAGCAGCCAGGTGGCGTTGGTGAACGCGCGCAGCCGGCCGGGCACCTGCTTCCAGGTGGTCATCTCGCCGGTGATCGGTCCGATCATCAGCCCGACGATCGGCCAGCGGAACAGCGCGGTCCCGGCGAACAGCAGGAACGAGCCGAGGTTGATCAGGATGCCGGGCAGATAGTAGTTCTGCGCGTGGCCGGAGAACTTGGCGAAGGCCGCGCACACCAGCACCCCGAACAGGCCGGAGAAGGCGTGCTGGAGGGTCTCGCGACGCAGCAGCCGGATCGCGAACATCACCACCGCGACCGCCACCGAGCCGATGGCGGCCGGGTTCAGGTTGTTGGTGGCGGTGTAGACGATCAGGAAGACGATGGCCGGCAGGCCGGCGTCGGCCATGCCCATCTTGCCGCCGAAGGCCTTCTTGACGGCGTCCTCGTAGGCCTTGGCCTCGGCCTCCTTGGCCGCGGCTACCCTGGCCGCCTCCTCGGCGCCCAGCGTCACGTCCACGACCACGCCGTCCAGCGCGGTCTGCATGACCCCTTCGAAGGCTTCCTGGTCGCGCTGCGTGTCGTGGTCCGTCGGCCCGGCGTGGCGGCCCCGGCTCGTCGGTTCGGCCCGCTGGCCGCTCTCCAAGGACATACTGCGAACTGTAGCGGGCCGAGCCGCCCTGAACAGGACTGCTCGGCCCGCTTGTCACTCCTGGGGCCGGATCCACGCGATCCGGCTCACACCGGGACGACCGCCCCGGCCGCGCTCAGCGGGTCTCGGTGATCTCCGGACCGCGCCGGAACGGGTTCAGGTCGCCCTGCTCGTACTGGTTGCCCGGCTCGCCGGCCTCGGCGTCGGCCTGGGCCTGCATGGCCTGCTGGGCCTCGGCCGGCATCCGCAGCGGGATCGGGTCGCGGGGGGCCATGGGCGAATTGCCCCGGCTCACCACGGTGTCGCGGAAGACGTGCTCTATGTCACGCGCCTCCTGCGGCTGCACCGCGCCCTGGCCGGAGACCACGCCGCGCAGGAACCAGCGCGGGCCGTCGACGCCGATGAAGCGCACCAGCTGGATGCCGCGGCTGCCGTCCGGGGCCTGCACCGGCACCTGGGCCCGCAGCTCCACGCCGAACGGCCCCTCGCGCTCGTCCACGGTGCCGCCCTGCTTGGAGATCTCCAGCGCGATCTCGCCGCGGACCTCGGCCCAGATGCCCTCGCTGCGCGGGGCGGCGAACGCCTGCAGCTGCACCGCCGACTGGCGGGCCACCACGGTGGCCGCGATCACCTGGTCGGCGTCGGCCATCTCCAGGCGCAGCTCCATGCCCTCGACCGCGGGCACCAGCAGGGCGCCCAGGTCCACGCGGCCGGCCTTGGGGTCCTCGACCTCGTTGAAGTCCCAGGGGCCCGCGGCCCGCGAGACGTCGGCGAGGGTGAGCTTGCGCTCCTCCTCCTTGGCCTCGCTCAGGTCGCCGTAGGCGTCGGCCTCGCTCACCCGGTCGCGCCGGCCGGATTCGGCCTTCTGTCCGCGTCGGAAAACCACGGCTTCCCACTCTCTCTATCTCTGCGTCCCACTGACGCAGCGCTCTGCTCCACGGAGGCGTGCGCCTGTCGTCGCGCGGCCCCGGTGAGAGTACCGTCACACGGCCTCTCTAGGGGAAACGCGCGGGATCTAGACGGGTGTTCCCGCCGCCGTGCCGGTCGAACCGAAACCGCCCTCTCCGCGGTGCGACCCGGGGAGCTCGGCGACCTCGTGGAAGACCGCCTTCTCGACCTTTTGTACTACAAGCTGGGCAATCCGGTCGCCCCGCCGGAGCACGACCGGCTCGCGCGGGTCCAGGTTGACCAGGATGATCTTGATCTCTCCACGGTACCCGGCGTCGATGGTGCCCGGCGCGTTCACCATCGCGACGCCGCAGCGCGCGGCCAGCCCGGAGCGCGGGTGCACGAAGGCGGCGTAGCCGTCCGGCAGCGCGATCGCGATCCCGGTGGGCAGCACCGCCCGCTCCCCCGGCGCCAGGGTGGCGTCCACGGTGGTGAGCAGATCGGCGCCGGCGTCCCCCGGATGGGCGTACGCGGGCACCGGCAATGTGGGATCGAGCCGCTGGATGAGGACGTCCACCGGCGCCACTACGGATTGACCTCGAACGCCCGGGCGGCCCGGAGCTGCTCGGGGTCGTGCATGGCCTCCTGCACGTCCTCCAGGCGGCCGTTGGACAGGAAGTGGTCGACGCCGACCTGGATGAAGATCGCGGTGGCGCGCACCGCGACCGGGCCCTCCGGGCCGTCCAGGCGGCCCTCGGCGGAGGTGAAGATCTTGCGCCCGGCGATCCCGTCGCACTGCGCGGTGATGTGCAGCGTGGTGCCGACCGGGACCGGGAGCAGGTAGTCGGTCTCCAGGCGGCCGGTCACGGCGATGGCGCCGATCAGCCAGTTCACCGCGCCCAGCGCCTCGTCGAAGGCCAGGGCCAGCAGGCCGCCGTGGGCCAGGCCCGGCGCGCCCTGGTGGTTCTCGGTGACGGTGAACTCGGTGGTGACGCTCACCCCCTCACCGACGGTGGAGGACACCCGCAGACCGCCCAGCGCGTCATCCCCGCACCCGAAGCAGCGCGAGTAATGCGAACCGAGCTTGGTACCGGCGGCGGGGGCGTTGGGGTGCTTCTCCGGCATGACGGCGTCCGGCGGCGGAGTGGTCGAGGCAGGTCTCACGGGGAGGAATCTACCGGCAAGCGCCGCCCCCCACCGACCCCGCGTGGCCACGCTCACACCCGATCGGGGGGCCGTCGTCCACTCTCTGTATCCGCGCCGTATCACTTCCACTGATATCCGAGCCGCCCGGCCGTCCTAACTTCCTCGGTATGAAGTCCATGAAGACCCCCGAAACGGACGGACGTCCCCAGGTCGGAACCCTCGTCCGCGACGCCGAAGGCCGCATCGGCCGCTTGATGGCCTACACCCGGGCCCGCGCCTGGCTCCGGCCGCCCGGAGGCGGGCGGGAATGGGACGTCGACCCCACCTCGATCACCGCGGTACCGGGCTGGGACGCCTCGGACCGGCGCTCCGACGACCCCGGAGGCGCCTGAGCGCGGGACCGTCCACCCCACCCCGGTCGGCAAGGCCCGGATATGGCAGATTGTCGGCATGGCAGGCACGGACACCAGCAGCTATGAGGAACGCCTCACCGCCCCGCCCGCGTGGTGGGCGATCACGGCCCTGGCCGCGGTGATGGCGGGCCTGATCTTTCTGCGCGCGAGCGCGCCGGCGGCCCTGGTCGCGATGGCCGGGACGGCCGTCGTCTGCGCCGCTCTGGTGATCGCCTACGGCCGCGTCGCAGTCCGGGTGCACGACGGCTTCCTGGAAGCCGGTCCGGCACGTCTCCCTCTCACGGCGCTCGGGGCAGCCACCGCCCTGGACGCCGAAGCGGCGCGCCGGCTGCGGACCACGGAGGCCGACGCCCGGGCCTTCATGCTGCTGCGGGGCTACGTCCGGACGGCGGTCAAGGTGGAGGTCAGCGACCCCGCCGACCCGACGCCGTATCTGTACTTGTCGACGCGGCGGCCGGAGAAGCTCGCCAAGGCGCTGGCGCGGCGATAGCGGTCGGCGGCGGCGGTTCTGCGGTCGGTGCTTGCGGGGTCGGTACTTTGCGCGGTCGGTACTTTGCGCGGTCGGTACTTTGCGTGGTTGGTGCTTGCCCGGTCGGTGCTTGCGGGCCGGCGCTCGGCGCGGGCTCCAGCAGCCCGCGATCCGCGCCGGGAAAAGACGAAGGCCCCGCCATAGCGGGGCCCGAGGGGCACAGAGACTACCTCCGCGACTACACCCGCATCAGGCGCAGTCCTTGCAAATCATCTCGTTCCCCTTCTCCCGCGCCAGCTGGCTGCGGTGATGCACCAGGAAACAGCTGGTGCACGTGAACTCATCGGCCTGGCGCGGCAACACGCGGACCGACAGCTCCTCGTTCGACAGATCCGCTCCGGGGAGCTCGAGGGACTCGTTGTCGCCCTCGTCCAGGTCCGCCAGCCCCGCGGCCTTGTCGGTGCGGCGGGCCTTCAGCTCCTCCAGGCTGTCCTCGTTGAGGTCGTCGTCGGTCTTGCGCGGTGTGTCGTAGTCGGTAGCCATTCTCGATCCCTCTCCCCTGACGGCTGTTAGTCGTCGTGTTGGTGCTGTTCTGTGCGGTGGCGGCGGGGCGCCTCCGGCGGCCGGCACATACGGTGCGCTACCGTCTGCGCGCGAACGCCGTCGGCGTTGTGCCGTCAGCGCAGTAACGCGGAAAGGAGCGCGATTGTGCCCGCTGAAGCGCAGATTGTGCCGTACTTCAAGACCCGTTACGCAATCGACACCCCGGAACAGACCCGAACAGGTGATCCGGGCCGGTGATCCGGTGTCGCTCGAGTACCGATCCATCCCCCTTTGTTCCGGACATCACGGCAGTCACACCCAGGAAGGATGACCAACCATGGCCGTCTACGCAATCGGTAACGCAGTGCCGGAAATCCACCCCGAGGCCTACATCCACCCGGAGGCGACCGTGATCGGCCAGGTCAAGGTGGGTGCGGGAAGCACAGTATGGCCTGGCGCGGTACTTCGTGGCGATTACGGCAGGATTACGATCGGCGACCGTACGTCGATCCAGGACGGGACCGTCGTCCACGCCACTGAGATGTTGCCCACAGTGATCGGCTCGGATTGTGTCGTTGGTCACATCGCGCACCTGGAGGGTTGCGTGGTGGAGGACGGATGTCTGATCGGTTCGGGGTCCGTGGTGCTGCACAAGGCGATCGTGCGCGGCGGGGCGCTTGTGGGCGCCGGTGCCGTCGTGGGCAACAACGTCGAGGTGCCGGCCCGGGCCATGGCTCTGGGCGTCCCCGCCAAGATCCGCGAGGACGCCGTCGCCGAGGGCGCGTTCGACGACGCGGTGGCCCGCTATGTCGCCAACGGCGTGCGCTACCGCAAGGAGCTGCGGCGCCTGGACTGATTCCGGTCCCCTGCTCACCCCACCCCCTTCACGAAATGTGCATCCGCCCGGCGATGCGCCGCAGCCGCTCGCGCTGGCTGCGCCGCTCATGGCTGAGCAGGGACCGTACCGCGGCCTTGGCCACGGGGTTGTTCCGGACCAACAACGGTGCGATGCGCTCTGCTCGTTCAATCTCGTTCAGCGCCTGTTCATATCCCCCGTAGTAAATCCATCCACGCGCGAAGTCGAGGTGGAACCGTCCGCGGCGGGAGGCCGGGAAGTTCGGGGGCATGCGGACCTGCGAGGCGAGTTGGACGGCGCGCGCGCCGTCGCGCACCTCCACCGCCACCGCCACGCCATGGATGGCGACGTTCGCCGGGCCGAAGCACAGCTTGTAGGGGTCGCAGCCGTCGCCGATCCGCTCGGCGGTCTCGGCGGCCAGGGCGATCCGCTGCCAGGCCTCGGTCTCGTCGGAGGACAGGGCCGCGGTGATGGCGGCCCGCAGTTGCAGCGAGCCCCAGACCGAGGCCTGCGCGTCGCTGCGGGGCTCGCCGATCGCGCCGATCGCGCCGTCGATCACGCCGAGGGCGTCCGGCCACAGGTCCGCGGCCCACAGGTCCCGGACCCGCAGGTAGTCGAAGACCACTGCCAGGCACGGGTCGCCGGCCCGGTCCGCGGCGGCCCGGAAGCGCTCGGTGGTGAGCGTGGACAGGTCGTCGTAGCCGAGCTCGTGCGCGACCGTGTCAGCCTCCCGATACGCCCGGGCCAGCAGCCCGTGCAGCCGCTCGGACTCGGTCCCGGAGGGGGCGAGGTAGGCGGCGGCGTGGAGCTCCCGGATCAGGCTCGGGGCGGCCTCTCCGAGGTCCGCGTAGCGGGCCGCCATCCGCAGCACCGTGAGCTCGGCCACGGCCTGGCGCAGCTCCCGCCGGGGGCGGGGGTCGGCCGGCCAGTCCGGGGGCAGGTCGTGCCGCGAGACCACGCGGCGGATGGCCGGGATGGCCCGGTGCCCGCGGTCCTCGGCCGGGGTGCCGGGATCGTAGGGGCGGCCGGTGATTTCGTTGGGATAGACCTTCAGCACGCTCGCGGCGCGTACGATCAGGGTCACCGAATCCAACTCGATGTCGCCGTTCTCGATGCCTGACACCCATCCCTGGGAGCGGCCCATGAGTTGCCCGAACTCGGCCTGGGTCAGGCCGGCGCGCTTGCGGAGGCGGCGGATGCGACCGCCGTCGGTCTCCGGCTCGTAGGTGGCCATGCTGGGCCTCTCAAATGAGGAACGTCCTGAATTCGAGTCCCATCATGCCCCCCACCGCGGGGGCGTCGCGGACGAAACGACAGAATGTCCCTGACAAGCCGGGAGGACCCGACTGTGCCTGTGCTCTACCTGATCGCGTGCGGCGCCCCGCCCGCCGCGGAACTGCTGTCGCACCCCGAGGCCGTGCCGGGGCTGCAATCCGACGGGTGGACCGTCTGCGTCCTGTGCACGCCCTCCGGGGAGCGGTTCCTGGACCCGGCGGCGGTCTCCGTCGCCACCGGCTACCCGGTCCGCGTGGAGCCCCGCCGGCCCGGCGAGGCGGACGTGCTGCCGCCGCCGGACGCGCTGTTGGTGGCGCCGGTGACGTTCAACACGGTCAACAAGTGGGCGCTGGGGATCAGCGACACGCTGGCGCTGGGAATCCTCAACGAATACCTCGGCGCGGGCCTGCCCATCGCGGCGACCGTCTGGGCCAAGCCGGAGTTGCAGAAGCACCCCGCGTTCGACGCCCATGCGCAGACGCTGTTCGAGGCCGGAGTGCGCTTCATCCAGCCGGAGGACGACGATCCGCGCTTCCCGTGGGGCCAGCTGCGCGCGGCGTTGGCGGAGCTGCTCGGGGAGTAGGCGGGGCTGCCCGCACAGCGAGGTCGGGGCTGCCCAGCAGAGCGAAGCCGGGCAATGCGGAAGGCGCGGCCCACGGTCTTCCCGTGAGCCGCGCCGCTTGAGTCGAACGGTCGCAGAAGACGGATTCAGTCAGCCAGCACCGTGAACCCGGTAACCATCCCCATGGAGGCGTGCGACTTGCCCGTCTCGTCATCAGGCACCAGGCAGAACGCGATGTACCGCCCCGGGTCGGCCTCGACGCGGAACCAGCCGCCCTGGCCGGGCACCACGGCGCCGTAGCCGCCCTCGAAGGTGAACGGCGGTGGGCCCGGGTCCACGAGGGGGTTGTTGGCGGAGGCGGCGAACCACCCCTTGGCGTCGTCCACGGTCTTACCGGGCAGGAGCTTGCCCAGGTTCAACTCGTGGACGTCCGCCGAGTCGGTGTCGTCGAACCGGATGAGAGCCCCACGCACCAGCGACGGCGGCATCGTGTAGGTGAGGTCATGCGCCTGGATCGAGGCCCACGCCGGCCGCCCGAAGGCAGGCGCCAACTGCTGGGCCCACGCCGGCACCGAACCCACCACCTCGAACGGCTGATACATGCCCAGCAGCACATGCGGCACCCCGCCCGGCCCAGGAACGAAGCAGGCCACGACATAAGTGCCGCCGCTCAACACGCCCCACACGTCCTGGCGGGCACCCGGCACCACAGGCGTGGCCCCACCAGTCGGCGCCGCGTCCGTGAAGAACGCCGCGTTCGGATTGGGGCCGTGCAGATCCGCGAGCCACTGGGCGTAGGTGACACCATCGTTCAGCCGGAACAGCTGAGCCTGATGCGCAACGTGCCCCTGGTTCCGGAACGCGACGTGGACGTAGCCGGCCTCCAACGTGCCGTGCGTGTCGACGGTGTAGGCCAGCGGCTCCACAGCGGTGATGTCGACCGTGTGCGAGACGTGCGTGTGCGAGACGTGGCCAACCGCGCCAGCCGGGGCTGCGGTCCCGAGCAACGCCAGGGTGGCGGCAGCGGTGGCTACGGCTGTGGCGACGGCGGCGCGTCGAATACGGCCTGATAGTGGGGAATGGAGTTTCAGCACGGTGGCGATCTCCCCGGGGCCAGGCTGGGGCTATAGCGGTCGATGGGGGAATCCACTGATTTGGCGTAGCCGGGGGTGGGGTGGGGGTGGGGTGGGGTGGGGTGGGAGTGGGGTGGAGTTGGAGCCGGGTCAGTTTTCGGCGAGGCGCTCCTCCACTGCGGCCACCTTCGCGGTCAGGCCGTCGGTCACTCCGGCGCGGATGTCCGCCTTCAGCACCACACTGACTCGGGGTGCCTTGGCTGCGACGGCGTCCACGGCGGCTTTGACCACTGCCATTACCTCGTCCCACTCGCCTTCGATGCTGGTGAACATCGCGTCGGTGGAGTTGGGGAGGCCGCTGTCGCGGACTACGCGGACTGCGTCTGCTACGTACTCGCTGACGCTCTCGCCGACGCCGAGGGGGGTTACGGAAAAGGCGATAATCATGGGCTGATTTTATGGCATGTTGGATGTTGGGGGATTGGGATTAAAGTCAAAAGCCGTGAAAGGCGAAAAGCAGGCGCTTCCAGCGGGGACCTCTGATCCCTCGGAGAACTGGCGCTAGTCCATAGGGGGGTCTGGTCAGTCCCTGCGCTGGCGGTTTGTGGGGTGGTGGTTTGTTCCCCTCGCTCACGTCGGCAGCCCTACGGGTACAGCACCGCCGCCCAGGTATCAAGTCCATGCCGGAACCTTGTTGTTCTAGCGCTGCGGTTGCGCTTGCATGAACTTGACACCTGGTCG
>NZ_BAAAQN010000112.1:0-15582 GCF_039531695.1 Catenulispora yoronensis | reverse complement strand
GCGCCCGCCCCGGCCCAGCCGGCCGCCGCGCCGGCCCCGGTGCAGGTGCCCCGGCACGCCGCGACCACCGCGGCCCCCACCCCGGCCAGCACCGCGGCCACCACCACGGCGGTGCTCAAGGGCCCGGCGGCCCGCGTGGTCACCAACATGGAGGCCTCGCTGGAGGTGCCGACCGCGACCAGCGTGCGGGCCGTGCCGGCCAAGCTGCTGATCGACAACCGCGTGGTGATCAACAACCACCTGAAGCGGGCCCGCGGCGGCAAGGTCTCCTTCACCCACATCATCGGCTACGCCCTGGTGCAGGCGCTCAAGGCGATGCCGTCGATGAACAACTCCTTCGCCACCGAGGGCGGCAAGCCCGCGGTCGTGACCCCGGCGCACGTCAACGTGGGCCTGGCCATCGACCAGGTGAAGCCGGACGGCACCCGCCAGCTGCTGGTCCCCAGCATCAAGGGCGCGGAGCTGATGGACTTCCGCGAGTTCTGGCAGGCCTACGAGGACGTGGTGCGCCGGGCCCGGGGCAACAAGCTGACCCCGGACGACTTCGCCGGCACCACCATCTCGCTGACCAACCCCGGCACCATCGGGACCGTGCACTCGGTGCCGCGGCTGATGAAGGGCCAGGGCACGATCCTGGGCGTGGGCGCCATGGAGTACCCGGCGGAGTACGCCGGCTCCTCCGAGGAGACCCTGGCCCGGCTGGCGGTCAGCAAGATCATGACCCTGACCTCCACCTACGACCACCGGATCATCCAGGGCGCGCAGTCCGGCGACTTCCTGCGCATCATCCACCAGCTGCTGCTGGGCGAGGACGGGTTCTTCGACAAGATCTTCGAGTCGCTGCGGATCCCCTACGAGCCGGTGCGCTGGGTCCAGGACATCAGCGCCTCGCACGAGGACGACATCAACAAGACCGCGCGCGTGCAGGAGCTCATCGAGTCCTACCGCACCCGCGGCCACCTGATGGCCGACACCGACCCGCTGGAGTACAAGCAGCGCCGGCACCCGGACCTGGACGTGGTCAGCCACGGCCTGACCCTGTGGGACCTGGAGCGCGAGTTCGCCACCGGCGGCTTCGGCGGCAAGAAGCTGATGAAGCTGCGCGACGTGCTCGGCGTGCTGCGCGACTCCTACTGCCGCACCGTCGGCATCGAGTACATGCACATCCAGTCCCCGGACGAGCGCAAGTGGATCCAGGACCGGGTGGAGCACGGCTACGCCAAGCCCGAGCGGGCCGAGCAGCTGCGGATCCTGGAGCGGCTGAACGCCGCCGAGGCGTTCGAGACCTTCCTGCAGGTCAAGTTCATGGGCCAGAAGCGGTTCTCGCTGGAGGGCGGGGAGTCCACCATCCCGCTGCTCGGCGAGATCCTGTCCCGCGCCGCCCGCACCGGCCTGGACGAGGTCGCGATCGGGATGGCGCACCGCGGCCGGCTCAACGTGCTGACCAACATCGTCGGCAAGGAGTACGCCGAGGTGTTCCGGGAGTTCGAGGGCAACCTGGACCCCAAGAGCATGCACGGCTCCGGCGACGTGAAGTACCACCTGGGCGCCAACGGCTCCTACACCGCGCTGGACGGCTCGCGGATCACCGTCTCGCTGGCCGCGAACCCCTCGCACCTGGAGACCGTGGACCCGGTGCTGGAGGGCATCGTCCGGGCCAAGCAGGACATCATCGACAAGGCCTCGGCCGGGTTCACGGTGCTGCCGCTGCTGATCCACGGCGACGCCGCGTTCGCCGGCCAGGGCGTGGTGGCCGAGACCCTGAACCTGTCCCAGCTGCGCGGCTACCGCACCGGCGGCACCGTGCACCTGGTGATCAACAACCAGGTCGGGTTCACCACCTCGCCGACCTCCTCGCGCTCCTCGATCTACGCCACCGACGTGGCCCGGATGATCGAGGCGCCGATCTTCCACGTGAACGGCGACGACCCGGAGGCCTGCGTCCGGGTGGCGCAGCTGGCCTTCGACTACCGCCAGGCGTTCAACAAGGACGTCGTCATCGACATGATCTGCTACCGCCGCCGCGGGCACAACGAGGGCGACGACCCGTCGATGACGCAGCCGCTGATGTACAACCTCATCGAGGCCAAGCGCAGCGTCCGCAAGCTCTACACCGAGGCGCTGATCGGCCGCGGCGACATCACCCTGGAAGAGGCCGAGGAGGCCCTGCGCAACTACCAGGGCCAGCTGGAGCGGGTGTTCGCCGAGACCAAGGAGGTCTCCAAGGCCCCGGTGTCGGCGACCTTCGCGGTGGACGTGCAGCCCTACCCGGCGCAGGTGGAGACCGCGATCAGCGAGCAGACCGTCAAGGTCATCGCCGACTCCCAGGTCTCGCTGCCGGACGGCTTCACCCCGCACACCAAGGTGCTGCAGCCGCTGCAGAAGCGGGCCCAGATGGTCACCGACAACACCATCGACTGGGGCATGGGCGAGACCCTGGCCTTCGGCTCGCTGCTGATGGAGGGCGTGCCGGTGCGGCTGGCCGGCCAGGACTCCCGGCGCGGCACCTTCGTGCAGCGCCAGCACGTGCTGGTGGACCGGGAGAACGCCTCGGAGTACACCCCGCTGTCGAACCTGACCCCGGACCAGGCCAAGTACACGGTCTACGACTCGCTGCTGTCCGAGTACGCGGCGCTGGGCTTCGAGTACGGCTACTCGGTGGCCCGGGCCAACGCCCTGGTGCTGTGGGAGGCGCAGTTCGGCGACTTCGTCAACGGCGCGCAGTCGGTGATCGACGAGTACATCTCCTCCGGCGAGCAGAAGTGGGGCCAGCGCTCCGGCGTGGTGCTGCTGCTGCCGCACGGCTACGAGGGCCAGGGCCCGGACCACTCCTCGGCCCGGCCCGAGCGGTTCCTGCAGATGTGCGCGCAGAACAACATGACGGTGGCCATGCCCTCCAACCCGGCCTCCTACTTCCACCTGCTGCGCTGGCAGGTGCACAACCCGGCGCACAAGCCGCTGGTGGTGTTCACGCCGAAGTCGATGCTGCGCCTGAAGGACGCGGTCTCGCCGGTGGCGGACTTCACCACCGGCCGGTTCGAGCCGGTGCTGCCGGACACCACGGTGGACCCGGCCGGCGTGCGCCGGGTGCTGCTGGTCTCCGGCAAGCTGTACTGGGAGCTGGCCGCCAAGCGCCGCAAGGACGGGATCACCGACACCGCGATCCTGCGGGTGGAGCGGCTGCACCCGCTGCCGGCCGCCGAGATCGCCGCGGCGCTGGCCGCCTACGGCCCGGACGTGGAGCTGCGCTGGGTCCAGGAGGAGCCGGCCAACCAGGGCATGTGGCCGTTCATCGCGATGAACCTGCCGGCCGCGCTGGGCCGCGGGCTGACGGTGGTGTCGCGGGCCGCGGCCTCCTCGCCGGCCGTGGGCTCGGCCAAGCGGCACAACGTCGAGCAGTCGCAGCTGGTCGAGGACGCCTTCACGGGCTGAGCCGGGCGGCAGGCGGGGACCGCGCCCGGCCGGAGCAGGACGACGGGGTGGGACCCGCGCCGCGGCGCGGGTCCCACCCCGCTCGCATTCACGCCACAGACCTTTCGCAGGGAACGGATAAGCGATGTACTTCACCGACCGGGGGATCGAGGAGCTGGACCGGCGACGCGGGGACGAGGAGGTGTCGCTGGGCTGGCTGGCCGAGCAGCTGCGCACCTTCACCGACCTGAACCCGGAGTTCGAGGCGGCGGTGGACCGACTGGCCACCTGGCTGGCGCGGTTGGACGACGACGAGGACTAGGACCGGGCGCCGGGCGCCGGGCGGTGCGGGCCTGCGGACTCCGGCGGACCCCGGCGGACCCCGGCGGATCCCGGCGATCCGGGCGCGGCACTTGCCTGGACCCGCAACGCGATATATCGTCTCTATCAGAGACGCGATACATCGTGAAAGGGCCAGGCGATGACGAGACACGAGCTGCGCGAGCCGGACCGGCTCGCCTTCGAGGGCGTCCACCGGCTGAAGGTGGTCAGCACCTCCGGCAAGGTCGACGTCGTGGGAGCCGGCGAGAACGGCGCGGCCCTGGTCGACGTCACCCGGATCAAGGGCGACGAACCGGTGGTGGTCGAGGACGCCGACGGCGAGCTGACGGTGCGGCACGGCGAGTTCAAGCCGAACGTGCTGGGCTGGCTGATGCACGGGCGGCGGATCGAGTCCGACATCTCGATCCAGGTGCCGCCGGACTGCCTGGTGGACGTCACCGTGGTCTCCGGACCGCTGGTGGTGTCCAACCTCTACGAGCGCACCCGGGTGCAGGGCGTCTCCGGCGAGATCACCCTGGCCCAGCTGCACGGGCCGACCGACGTCAAGACGGTCTCCGGGCCGATCACCGCCGAGAGCGTGACCGACGACCTGAGCGCGCACACCGTCTCCGGGGCGATCACCGTGATCGCGCTGGGGGCCGGCAACACGATCAAGGCCGGCACCACCTCCGGCGCGATCACCGTGGACCTGGAGGACGGCAGCGACGCCCCGCGGCTGGACCTGAACGTGGTCTCCGGCGCCGTCATCGTCCGGGCCCCGGAGGATGCCAACCTGGACGTGGACATGTCCACGATGAGCGGGCGCACGGTCACCACCTTCGACGGGCTCCAGGACCAGGCGCTGTTCGGCAAGCGGCAGATCCCGTTCGGCAAGCCGCGCCAGCTCACCGGCCGGCTCGGCACCGGGCAGGGACGGCTGCGGGCCCGGGCGGTGTCCGGGGACATGACGCTGCTGAGAAGGGCCGTCGATCCCGACCTGAAGCTCTCGGGCGGCGATGACGGCGGCGATGGAGAGGATCTGTAGATGGCACCCGTCTTCGGACACGGGCGGCTGCGGTTGTACCTGCTGAAGCTGCTCGCCGAGAGCCCCAAGCACGGGTACGAGATCATCCAGCAGCTCAAGGAGCGGTTCCAGGGCCTGTACGCGCCCAGCGCCGGCACGGTGTACCCGCGCCTGTCGCGGCTGGAGAGCGAGGGCCTGATCCGGCACGAGACCGACGAGCGCGGGCGCAAGGTGTACCACATCACCGACGCCGGCCGCGCCGAGCTGGAGGCCCGGGCCGACGACATGGCGGCCCTGGAGGCGGAGATCCGCGAATCGGTGAGCAGCCTCGCCGAGGAGATCCGCGACGAGGTCAAGGAGTCCGCCCGGCACATCCAGGAGGAACTGCGCGCCGCGGCCGCCGAGGCCCGCTCCGAGTCGTCGAAGCGCCCCACCTTCGACACCGGCGGTGCGGGCCGAGGCCGGCCGGGCGACCACCACGGCCCCGAGCACCCCTCGGCGCACCCCTCGGCGCACCCGCCGGCCGACCGCTCGCAGTGGAGCAAGGACGAATGGCGCGAGTGGAAGCGGGCGCAGCACGACTGGAAGGAACAGTGGAAGGACCAGTGGGCCGCGCAGTGGCGCGAGCACTGGCAGGACGAGGCCGCGCGCTGGCAGCGGGTGGCGCAGGACAGCGTGGACGACTGGACCGGCCGGCGCTCCCGCGACCGGGCCGACCGCGAGCAGCTCGACGAGCTGCGCTCCACCTTCATGCGCTTCCGCGACGAGGTGCGGACCATGGCGCGGGAGCGGCGGCCGGACATCCCGGTGACGCAGGACCAGTTGAACGCCGCTCGCGAGGTGCTGGAGCGCGCCGCGCGGGAGCTGCGCGACATCTTCCGGGGCTGACAGTCTCGGTCGTGAGGGGGTGACGGCGCGCGCCGTGGACATAGGTGCCACGGCGCGCGCCGTCCTTTCGCGCGGCGGCTCGACGGCGGCTCGGCAATGGTTCGGCAGCGGCTCGGCGGCGGCTCGGCAGCCGTTCCGCATCGGCCTGAATCACGGCCCTTCGACAACTCGGGCGATCGACGGTGGGCGGGATGCGGCATCATGGCGGGTGGGAGGGAGCCATGGTGGTCGTCGCGCGGTTGATCGACGCCTTGCATTACGCGGGGTGGGCGGACACGCCGAAAGTGCTGGCCGCCTTGGGCGACGCCGAGCTGGCCGACGGGATCGCGGAGGCTTCGCAGCCGATCTGCGTGGCCGTCGGCGACTTCGTCCTGGAGCGGGCCGCGGACGCCGAGGGCGGGGGCGGTTCGGCGGCGGTCCTGGCGCTGGCCCGGCGGGCGCTGCGGGACCAGACGGTGGCCGATCCCGACGCCGTGCTGCGGGCCCTGATCCGGCTGGCCGATCCGGCGGTCGACGAGCTGCTGTTCCGCGACGACAGCTCCCCGCGTCCGCGCGGGTGGGTGCTGCGCGCGGTGGTGCGGGACCGGCGGGGCCCCGACGGCCGGGCGCTGATCGCGCCGGGCGTCGAGCGGTTCCTGCGCCGGCAGGTGCACCGGACCGAGCGCCGGCTGGCCGGCTACGACCGTCCGCATCCGGCCCGGGTCGAGATGCTGCTGCTGAACGCCGCGCTGTTCGCCGACGACCCGGACCTGGTGGCCTTCGCGCTGCCGCTGGGGATCCGACTGGAGGACCTGACCGGCGTGGCCCGGGGGCTGGAGACGCTGCGCGAGCACGGCCGGCTGGCCGAGCTGTGGAACGACGGGCTGCGGGAGCTGGTGGCCCAGGTCGCCGACGCCGTGTCGCACTACCGGACCAGCCAGTGGCAGGAGGTCCTCAAGGCCGGCGACGGCGCCACCGGCCGCAACCTCGCCTTCCTGCTGCGGCAGTCCCAGTCCGCCGCCGTGCTGCCGGCCCTGGACGACGCGGACAGCTGGACCACGCCGAACACCGCCTCGCAGCACTACGAGCTGGACTGGGCCGGTGTCCTGGCCTTCGCACCGCTGATCGGGACCGGCGAGGAGGGCACCCAGGCCGGGCAGGCGACCTCGCGCGGGCTCGACGAGGCGGCGGCCCGCGAGGACCTGCCGGCGGACGTCCGCGCCGAGTTCGAGCAGAGCTACCCGCGGGCCGTCTTCTGGACCGCCCGGCCCGGTGTCGAAGCCCTGATCTGCGCCTCGGTCGACCGCCGCGGCCTGAACCCGGCCGCGCGCCACTTCGGCCTGCGCGAGCTGCTGCGCCGGGGCCTGCTCCACGGCTCGCTGAGCGCGGCGGAGGCGGTGGACTACGGGGCACCGGCCTCGGCGGTGCTGGCCGTGTCGACGCCGGTCCCGCCGACGCTGATCGAGTACTACACGGCCAAGGGCAAGAACAGCTTCGCCCCGCACAACGCCCGCGTCCCGCTGGAGGCCGAGGAGCGCTACCAGGCGGACATCCGCGCCGCGGTCGCCGAGGCCGTCGGGCCGGACCCGGCGCGCTGGCTCAAGGTGCTGACCAGGGTCGGCGCGTGGGAGGACAGCCTGACGGAGCTGGTCCGCGCCGTCGACGACGGCGTCGGGCTGCCGGACCGGCGGGCCCACCGCTGGCCGCGCGGCGTGGACGCGGCGGCGGTGCTGCTGGAGATCGCGCCGGAGGGCGTGCTCGAGGGGGTGCTGGCCGCGGCGCAGACGGCGGCCGAGGCTGCGGCAACTGCGACTGGGACCGGGGCCGGAAGCCGGGCGGCGGCCGAGGCCGATGCTGTGACTGATGCTGCGGCCGATGCTGTGACCGATGCTGCTGTCGACCCCGAAGCCAGGGCCCTGCTGGGCATCCTGACGCGGATCCTCGACCGCGGGCCGGTCCCGCAGCGTCTGCTGGACTTCGCGATCGGCCCGCACGGCACCGAGGCGATGCGGCTGGCGGCGGCGCGGAATCCGGCGGCGATGGGCGGGACGCTGTGGCGGCTCACCGATCGGGAGCCGGCCGAGCCGGGGGTGCTGGCGGCGGTGTACCTGCACCCGCTGGCGTCGCGGGAGCTGCGGATGGCGGTCGTGGTGCGCTCGGAGGAGGCCGGCGGGCTCCATCCGGGGCTGGTGCGCCGGCTGATGACCGGCGAGGTGGACCCGGCGCTGCTGCTGCCCGCCCTGGAGTCGCGGTCGCCGCACGTGCTCCACTCGGTGCTGCGCCGCGGCGGACGGATGATCGAGACCGACCGGCGCGTCGCCGCCTACGCGCAGCTCGCCGAGGCCGCCGGACCGGAGCCGGTCTGGGCCCTGGAGCTGGAGCGCGCCGGGAAGCTGGAGCGCATGCACGAGGCGGTCCGGGCCTCGATGGCCGCGCACAGCGACGAGCCGCTGCGGGCAGCGGCCGCCGGCTTCAGAGGGCCGCGGCTGGAACGCGTCACCGGGAACTGGTCCTCGGTGTCGAGCTCCTCGCGCCCCTACCTCGCCGACCGCGTCCGGGCCCGCCTCGACGGACGCCCCGAACGCTGGCTCCGCCTGCTGGACCCGGACTCGGCGCTGTTCTGGCTGCTCGCCGAGTACGAGCAGGAGGACGGGCAAGACGATGGACAGGCCGACCGGCCCGACCAAGCCGCGGGCCCGACCGGCTCCCCACCGGAACCCCCGCGCGGATGACCAGGTGACCGGCCAGGCCCGGGTCCTGAACCTGCTCCACGCGGCACACCCCGACGACGTCCCGCGGGTCCTGGCCCTGTTCTCGGACGCCGACCTCCGCGCGGGTCTGGCCTCCGAGCACTGCGATCCCGCCTTGCGGGCCGTCGCGGTGCGCACCGCCGATCCCTTCCCGGCCCGCCGGGGTCGCGCGGCCGCCCGGATCCGCGTCCACCGCTCCGGCAGCGCCGCCGATCCCGATCACCGCGGCCGCCCGGCCCGCGCCGGCCACCCCCACCACCCCGACCGCGAAGCCCTCTGCCACGCCGTCCTGGATCCGCGCCCGCCCGCCCTCGCCCTCGTCGACGAGCCCGGGCGCGCCCCGGAGGCCGTCTGCCTGGCCTCCCGCACGCCGCTCCAGCCGGCGCTCCCGGACGGCGTCACCCCCTTCGGCCGCCCGCAGGCCGACCTCCGGCGCCTGATCCACACCCGCCTGAACGCCGCGCTCGGCGACGCGCCGCTGGTCTGGCACGGCGTGCTGGCCCGCGTCGGCGCCTGGGAGGGCTCGTTCGCCGACCTCGTGGCGCTGGCCACCACCTGGGGCCCGCGCCCGCCGGCCTCGGAGCTGCCGATCCGCTTCCGCGCCCGCACCGAGGTGTTCCCGCCGGGCGTCCTGTTCGCGATGGCGCCGCCGGAGGTCGCCGGGGCGGTCCTGGCCCAGACCGGCGCCCGTTCGCAGGACCTGGTCGAGGGCCTGCTCAAGCACGCGCCGTACCATCCGGCCTACCTCGCCCACGTCCTGGGCCCGGCCGGCACCGCCTACCACGCCGCCTGCCTGGCGCAGAACGCGTCGATGCCGCTGGCCGCCGCGCACGGCTTCCTGGACCGCGCCGCCGACTCCCGGATCGCCGGCCTGCTCGCGCAGAGCCACGACGACCTGGCGCTGCGCCTGCACGCCGCCCGGGTGGCCCGGAGCAGCGCGGACGGCCGTCCCTCCCGGATCCGTCCGGCCGAGCTCACCGGCACCGCCGAGGAGGTGCACGCGATGCTGGCGGCGGCCGGGACCGCCGAGGCGCTCGCCGACGTGCTGACCGAGCTGCGGCCGGTGCTGCTGCGCCTGCCGGACGGTCCGGGCCTGCGGCTGCTGGCCTACCGCCGGCTGGCCGAGCTGGCCGGGCCGGAGGCGGTGTGGGCCGTCGAGCTGCACCACGCCGGCCGCCTGGACCGCATGCTCCCGGCGGTGCGCGCCTCGATGACCGCCGAGTCGGCGCTCCCGATCCAGGAAGCCGCCGCCGCGCTGACCGCGCCGGGGCCGCCGCCGGCCGGCCCGCGTCAGGACCCGTTGACGGAGTGGCCGCTGGAGGAGGCGGTGCGGACCCACCTGGACCACCGCGTCGACCGATGGCGTGTTCTGATAGGACTCGCGGGTACCGATCCGGCGCCGTTGTTCGACCTCGTCCAGCGGCTCGGAAGCAGCCCCGGCGGCCAACCGGTTCGACCGGCGGGCCGCCGCGTACAAGACTTGAACCGCACACCGCCGGCCGACGGGCCGGCGCGCGGACACCCGGCGCGGGAGGGCGACGACAGATGAAGACCGGCGAGTCCGACCGCCGCTCGCGCCGCCTGCCGGTGAACGCCACCGACCGGCGGGCGCTGGCCGACTGGCGCCCCGCCGACCCGGCGGTGGTGGCCGAGGCGGTGCGGCTGAAGGAGGCCGCGCTGGTCGACTTCGGCATGGAGTCCTCGGCGATCGCCGGCTGGATCTACTCCAAGTGCGCCCACCAGATACCGACCACGGCCATCGACACCGCCGCGGTGATGGCCTCCGGCGACGGTGCCTGCCTGCTGCTGTTCAACCCCGAGTTCTTCGTCGAGCTCGGGCTGGACGGTGTGAAGTTCGTGCTTTTCCACGAGGCCCGGCACCTGATCCAGCGGCACCTGTTCACCGAGCCGGAGCTGCGCGAGGACCCGGTCTTCGACATCGCCATCGAGTCCACCATCAACCACGTCGCGCTGGCCCGGCTGGGCCGGGACGCGCTGCCGGTGGTGGACGGCAAGGCCACCGGCATCGACCCGCGCGAGGTCTTCCAGCGCTACCACGCCGACCTCACCGAGCAGGGCCTGAACCCGTTCGGCTACCAGGACTTCATCCGCACCGACATGGGCTGCTACACCGAGCTGCGGCGGATGAAGCACCCGCCGAGCCCGCCGCCGGTGTGCGTGCACGAGATCCTGGAGGAGCTCCAGGGCGAGCTGGCCGACGGCGAGACCATCGAGCGGATCGGCAACGAGGTGCTGGCCAACGTGCTGCTGGCCGGCAAGCGCGGGGTCCGGTCGGCCCGGGAGGAGCTGCTGGACCTCATCGAGCGCACCGAGGGCGCCTCCGACCGGCTCTCCAAGCTGTGGGGCGACCTGGGCGCCGGGATGATCCGCGGCCGCACCCAGCGCACCCGCCGGGTGGACTGGTGGCAGCGCTGGCTGGTGGACGTGCTGGCCTCCAAGCTCACCGAGGGCGAGCGCCTGATCTACCCGAAGAAGCGCGGCGCGGTGCTGGCCGCGCTCGGCCAGGACCCGACGCTGTCCCGGCGCGGACCGGAGCGGCAGCGGGTGGTGGCGATCGCGGTCGACGCCTCCGGGTCGATGCCGCCGCCGGTGGTGGACTGGATCGCCTCGCTGGTCGGGCAGCTGGACGGGGTGCAGGCGCACTGGCTGTCCTTCGACGCCCAGGTGGTGCCGTTCGCCCCGGGCGACCCGCTGGTCGGCGGCGGCGGGACCAGCTTCCAGGCGGTGGCCGACTTCCTGGAGGGCCGGGCGCCCTCGGTACGCACCGGCGAGCCGTTCGACGATCCGCTGGACGCCGTCATCATGGTGACCGACGGCTACGCCCCGCACATCACGCCGGCCGAGCCGGACAAGTGGATCTGGCTGATCACCGAGCACGGCGACGACTGGCCCGACCACCACACGCCGCAGATGGCCTGTCACAAGGTACGAACGGGGGACCGTTGAGCGAGCACACCGTCAACCACACCGCCCTGCCGGCGCAGGGCGGCGGGACCGGGCCGGGCCGGGCCGGCGCCGCCCGGCCCTCGGCGCTGGAGGCGTTCATCGACGCCATGATCGACCTGGGCCAGACCGGGCAGATCTTCGGCGAGCACGGCATCGGCAAGACCGCCACCTTCGCCTCGCACATCCGGCGCGCCTACGACGACACCGAGCTGGTCTACGTCCCGGCCGCCAACCTGGCCCCGGACGACCTGCTGGTGAACGCGCCGGTGCGGGACCCGCTCAGCGGCGAGCTGGTGCTGCGGCAGCTGGTGATGCGCCAGCTGAAGCCGGGCCGCCGGTTCGTGCTGCTGATCGACGACTCGCTGCAGGCCGGGCCGGCCATCCAGGCGCAGCTGATGCAGATCGCCTGCAACTGGACCCTGGGCGAGCACGACCTGCGCGAGCTGGGCTGCGTCGGGGTGTTCCTGGCCGACAACGAGTCGCTGGCCGAGACCGCGGCCCGGCGCAGTGACTTCGCGATCCTGGACCGGATGGTGACGATCCGGGTCACCGCCAACGACACCGCCTGGCGCGACGCGCTGCGCCGCAAGTTCGGGCAGTTCGACCTGACCGGGGTGTTCCGGGTCTGGGCCTCGCAGCCCCCGGAGATCCGAAGGCTGCTGTCCCCGCGCACCCTGGAGCACATCCTGGCCAACGCCGCCGAGGGCTTCCCGCTGGTCTGGGGCCTGCCGCTGCTCAACGGCAGCCGGCTGCGGCTGGCGCTGCCGGCCGGCGAGGGCGGCCGGGCCAAGGAGGTGGACCGCACCGCCGAGATCCTGGACGCGATCGCCGGGGCGCTGGGCGTGCCGAACCGCTCGGCGATCGCCGACCCGGTGCGGCGCCTGGTCCGCGCGGCGCTGAAGAACCGCTGGTGCGTGCTGATCCAGGGCCCGCCCGGCTGCGGCAAGACCGAGGTGGTCCGGGCCCTGATCCAGGAGGGGCTGCGCCGGGACCCGCTGTACTTCTCGCTGCCGGTGACCAACGTCGAGGACCTGTGCGCGCCGGTCCCCTCCCCCGACGGCACCCTGGACAACCTGCTGGCCGTCGGCTTCACCGGCGAGGAGCCCAAGGCCGTGGTCTGGGACGAGTACAACCGGCCCAAGGACAAGGCGGCGTTCGCCCGGCTGATGGAGATCACCCAGGAGTGGTCGGTGGCCGGCCGGCCGATCCGCAACCTGCGGGCCCAGATCGCGCTCCAGAACCCGCCCTACCACGTCGGCCGCAAGCTGCTGGTCTCGCGCAACAACATCGCGCAGGCCACCCGGTTCACCGCCTCGCTGGACATCACGCCGGAGGACATCCCGGCCAACGAGTGGCTCATCGCCCGCTACGGCGCGGTCGCCGAGACCGTCCTGGAGTGGTGGAAGAACGACATCGACGACGAGGGCCGGGCCTGGATCACCAAGCGCACGCTGGAACGGCTGATCCGGCTGCACGGCCGCGGCCTGCCGTTGCAGCACGGCCTGGTCTACCTCGGCGACGGCGAGTACGCGCCGGTGCCGCTGGGCGCCCTGACCGCGCGGCTGGCGGGCTCGCAGCGCACCGGGCTGAAGGAACTGGCCGCCGACGTCGGAGGCTGGGAGGAGCGCCTGGCGCGGTCGCTGGCCGGCAACGCCGAGGGCGACGACGCCTCCGACGTGGTGCACCAGGTCTTCGCCAACGCCGAGCTGTCGCAGCTCCAGAAACAGCGCGAGGTGGTGATCCGCCTCGCCGCGCACCTGCCGCCGAAGCTGCGCGCCACCTACCTGGTCGGGGCCTCCGAGGAGGCGCAGGCGTTCTGGGTCGGTATCCTCGCGGCTTGCCGCGCACGCCAGGATTCCGCCAGGATTCCGTGAACGGCCCCGTAGCGCAGAGGCAGGCGCACCGCTCAGAACGACACAAGCGACGCGGGGAACGCCGGTTCGAATCCGGCCGGGGCCACCGACTCCCGGCGCCTGGCGCGGCCCGCCGGAGCCGATCGCGGGGACGGGACACCAGGGCAGGGGGCTGACATGGACGCGGACGAGCTGAGCCGCGCCCTGTCCGCCCTGGCCGACCTGCCCGTCGACGACCCGGGGCGGCTGCGGGTGGAACGGGTCGCCGAATCCCTGATCCGCGACGGCCGCAAACAGCGCCAGCGCGAGCGGCGGCTGCGACGGGACGCGGCCGACCGCGAGCTGCTGGCGACCACCACCACCGGGGCCGCCGACCGCCGCGAGGACACGCCGCTGCCGGAGCACACCGGATCGGTCGGGACGCTGTCGCGCCAGCGGCGCTGCTACGTCTGCAAGCAGAAGTACGCCGAGGTGTCGGCGTTCTACCACCAGCTCTGCCCGGAATGCGCGGCCGAGAACCTGGCGTGGCGCTCCGCCCGCACGCCGCTGGACGGCCGGCGCGCGCTGGTGACCGGCGGGCGCGTGAAGATCGGCTTCCAGGTGGCGCTGATGCTGCTGCGCGACGGCGCCGCGGTGCGGGTGGTGACCCGGTTCCCGCACGACGCCGTGCGGCGCTTCCGCGCGGTCGAGGACAGCGCGAAGTGGCTCGACCGGCTCACCGTCACCGGCCTCGATCTGCGCGACCCGCGCCAGGTCGTCGAGCTCTGCGACGACCTGCTCGCGGCCGGGGAGCCGCTGGACATCCTGATCAACAACGCCGCTCAGACCGTGCGGCGGCCCGAGTCCTCGTACGCGCCGCTGATCGCGGCCGAGCGGCGAGCGGCGGCGGAGCTGGGAGCCGGCGGGCCGCTGCGGGAGCTGGCGCTGATCGCCGGCTACCGGGAGATCGCCTCCGCGTCCGCACCGCGGGGCTCCGAGCTGCTGGCCCCGGCCGCCGTCGACGAGAACGGCCTGCTCCCGGACCCGTCACCGCGCAACTCCTGGTCGGCCGAGCTCGGCGAGCTGGACCCGATGGAGCTGCTGGAGGTGCACCTCGTCAACGCCGTCGCGCCGACGCTGCTGGCCGACCGGCTGCTGCCGCTGCTGACCGGCTCGCCGTTCCCCCGGCGGTACATCGTGAACGTGACCGCCGTCGAGGGCCGGTTCGAGGTGCGGAACAAGACCGCCGGGCATCCGCACACGAACATGGCGAAGGCGGCGCTCAACATGCTGACCCGGACCAGCGCCGAGGTGCTCGCCGCCCGCGGCGTCTACCTGAGCAGCGTCGACACCGGCTGGATCACCGACGAGAAGCCGATGCCGGCCAAGAACCGGCACGCCGAGGCCGGGTTCCGCACCCCGCTGGACATCGTCGACGGCGCCGCGCGGATCTACCACCCGATTGTCAGCGGCGAGAACGGCGAACCGCTCCACGGCGTGTTCCTGAAGGACTACCGGGCGGTGGCGTGGTGAGCGGCTTCGAACCCCGGCCCGCCGACGAGCTGGCCCCGGTCCTGGCCTGGCTGCGCCGCGCCGAGCCGGTGCGCGCCCGCACCGACTTCCCGGCCGGCACCGCACTGCCCGACGGCCGGCTGGACATGTGCAAGCAGGACCTGGGCCCGCTCGGCGCCGCGGCCGTGGCCGACGCCCTGCCCGAGGGCGGCGGCCCGGTGAAGCACCTGCTGCTCGGCACCGACGGCCTCGGCGACGGCGGCGCGGCGGCGGTGGCGCCCAGGGCCGTCGCGGCGAAGGTGGAGACGCTGTACCTGGGCTGCAACAACATCGGGGGCGGCGGCGTCTGCGAGATCGCCGGCCGGCTGATCGCGTCCCCCGGCGTGGTGAAGGCGCTGTGGCTGAAGCGGAATCCCATCGGCGCCGACGGCGTCCGCGCGGTCGCCGAGACCGTGCGCGCCGGCACGGTCCTGCGCACGATCGACCTGACGCAGACCGGGCTGGCGGCGGCGGAGATCGCCGTGCTCGTCGACGCGATGATCGACGCCGGCGGCGGAGCCCACGCCATCGAGCGCCTCTACCTCAGCGGCAACCGGGTCGGCCCGGACGGCGCCCAGGAGCTGGCGCGCCTGCTGGCCGCCGGCGCGGTCGCGGAGCTCTACGTCTCGGCCGCGACGCTCGGCGACGCGGGCGCGCTGGTCCTCGCCGACGCCTTGCGGGGCGCGCCGGCCGGCGCGCTGCGGCGGCTCTCGGTGGCCAGCAACGGCATCGGCCCGGCGGCGCTGGCCGACCGGATCGCGGTGCTCGACGGAGGCGGCGTCGAGCAGTTCGCCGCGGCGCGGGTCCGGGCGGCCGCGACGCTGGCGGCCGCCGACAACCGCCTCGACGAGGCCGGGGC
>NZ_BAAAQN010000111.1:0-15882 GCF_039531695.1 Catenulispora yoronensis | reverse complement strand
GGGGGTGGGGGTGGGGGTCAGTCGGTCTCGGGGAGCGTCCGGGGCAGCCCGAATCGGGCCATGACGTTCGTGGTGAAGCTGGTGATTGCGGTGATCTGGTCGCCGGCGGTGGTGATGACCAGGAGACAGTAGGCGCGGTGGACGTCCGCGTGGGGGTCGGCCAGGTAGAGGCCGATGGCGGGCTGGCCGTTGGCCCGGGTGGGCACCACGCGGTAGCTGCGACCAGGGCGGAAGGTGACTTCGGCGAGGATGCGCTCGGCCGATTCGATGCCGCGGTATTCGAGCATGGCCGGGGGCATGGAGAGTCGCACGTCGGTGACCAGTAGGTCGATCAGGGCTGCCAGGTCGGCGCGTTCCAGGGCGTCGGTGAAGCGGGCGACGAGGCGCTGCTCGGTGGAGGTGGAGGCAGCGGAGGTGGCGGCGGTGCTGGTGGCGGCGGGCTGCTGGCGTGCGGTCCGGCTCGTGCTCGGGGCGGTGAGATGGTTGTCGACCGTGGCGCGGGCCCGCTTGAGCGCGCTCTGCACCGATTCCTGCGTCGAGTCGAGCATCTGGGCGACCTCGGAGGCGTGGTAGCCGAGGACGTCGCGGAGGACCAACACAGCGCGTTGCCGCGGCGGTAGAAGTTGCAGGGCGATGATGAACGCGAGCGAGATCGCCTCAGAACTCTCATAGCGAGCCTCCGGCCCGGGGCGCTGGTCGACGAGGTGGTCCAGCAGCACGTCGGGGTAGGGCTCCAGCCACGGCGGCGCGTCGCCGGCGCTCGTGGGTTCGAGCAAGCCGGCCTCGGGTGGCAGCGCCGCGATGCGGGGGCGGCGGCTGTCGGCTCGCAGCATGCTCAGACACCGGTTGGTCGCGATCTTGTAGAGCCAGGTCCGCAGTGAGGACCGTCCGCCGAACTCGCCGAGGTTACGCCAGGCCGACACGAGGGTCTCCTGGAGTGCGTCCTCCGCGTCCTGCAGGGATCCCAGGATGCGGTAGCAGTGGACCTGCAACTCGTGGGAGTGGCCCTGAACCAGGTCGCGGAACGCGTTTTGGTCGCCGGACCGGGCGCGGGCGATCAGGTCCTTCGTGTTCGTCTCCGTGCCCGTGTCCGTGTCCGTGTTCGGCTCCGTGTCCATCTCCATGGGCATGCATCCTCGCCTTTCTTCTTTCCGCGGGGCGCGTTCGGCTCGCTTATCCATGCAGACGCCGATGGGTCGCCGAATTGGGCGGAGCCACGGCGCCCAATCCGTGCAGAGGGCGGCGTCTACCCGGTTGGAGGCGCTCCCCGCCCGGGGCGCGCTGCGGATCCGACAACGACAGGACTACAGATCATGACCAACTACGTTTTCTCCTTCCGCGTGCCCGCCGACTACCGTCCCAATGCCGAGACTCCCGGCGAGTGGCGGGCGTGGTTCGGGGCGCTGGGCTCCGCGCTGGTCGACGTCGGCAACGCGGTGACGGAGTACGCCTCGCTCGGCGAGGTCGGCGGCGGCGAGTCGCGGATGGTCGCCTACTCGGTGGTGTCCGCCGACGACTTGGACGGTGCGCTGGCGCTGGCCAAGGACTGCCCGGTGCTGCGGGTCGGTGGCGGGGTCGAGGTCGGCCCGGTGATGGAAGTGGGTGGGGTGTGAGCAACCACGCTGAGAGCGCGGCGCGCGACGACGCACCATCGCAGGGGTTGGAGTTGGAGTTGGAGTTGGAGTCATTCCTGGCGACCAGGCGCGGCAAGCTCACGCTGGCGCTGCTGTGCGCGGTGACGTTCCTGGACGTCATGGACGGCTCGATCGTCAACGTCGCGCTGCCGACCATCCGCGCTCACCTGGGCTTCTCGGTGCAGAACCTGCAATGGGTGATCAGCGGCTACCTCATCACCTACGGCGGGTTCCTACTGCTGGGCGGCCGGGCCGGTGACCTGCTCGGTCGGCGGCGGCTGCTGGTGGCCGGAACCACGCTGTTCGCGCTCTCCTCACTGGCCTGCGGGTTGGCCGACAACCAAGGGCTGCTGGTCGGCGCCCGGCTGGCGCAGGGCTTCGGGGCGGCGATGATGTCCCCTGCCGCGTTGGCTGTGTTGACCACCACCTTCCACGGTTCCGACCGGCACAAGGCGCTGGGGGCGTGGGCCGGGATCAGCGGACTGGCCTCGGCGGCCGGTCTACTGATCGGTGGAGTCCTCACCGAGGAGTTCGGCTGGCGATGGGTGTTCTTCGTGAACCTGCCGCTGTGCGCACTGGTACTGCTCGGCGCCTTCCGCATCCTGGAGGCCGACCACGATCGCTCCGCGCCGGGTGGTTTCGACGCCATCGGCGCGGTCCTGGTCACCGCCGCCATGCTGCTGCTGATCTACACCCTGGTGAAGGCCCCGGACGCGGGCTGGAGCGCGGGCCGTACGGTCGGGGGGCTGGTCGGCTCAGCGGTGCTGATGGCTGGTTTCCTCATCAACGAGCAGTGGCGTGACCGTCCACTCATACCTCTGTCCATCTTCCGGATCAAGGGCCTGGCTGCAGCCGACGCCACCCAGGTGATCGCCTGGGCTGGGTTCTACTCGATGTTCTTCTTCGTCACCCTGTACATGCAGAACGTCCTGGGCTACTCGCAGCTGGAGTCCGGGCTCTCCTACGTACCGACCAGCGTCGGCATCGGAGTCGGCTCAACACTGGCAACGAAGATGTTCGTCCGGACAGGCACCCGCCCGATCATCGTCTCCGGCTCACTGCTCGCGGCCGGCGGCATCCTATGGCTCTCCCGCATACCGGTCGACGGCAGCTACCTCACCAACCTGCTCGCCCCACTGGTGATCATGGGGACTGGGTTGGGGTTGCTCTACGCCGGGGTGCAGACCGCCGCGAACGCGGGCGTACCGGAGGACCAGGCCGGGTTGGCAGCCGCTCTGATCACCACCTCGTTCCAACTCGGGTCCGCGCTCGGGCTGGCAGCCTTCACGGGCATCGCGACCAGCCGGACCAACCACTTGTTGGCCCTCCACACCCCGGTACCGGAGGCACTCACTGCCGGATTCCAGAGGGCGCTGCTGACCAGCGCTCTGTGTCTGGTGGTGGCCGCCGCCATTGCACTGCGCGCCTCCAACACGCGTGGCGGCGGCGAGGAGCCTGTGGCCGAGTCGGAGAGCCGCCACCAGCTTGATTTGGAACCTTCGTACGATCCTGTGTGATTCGCACGACCCTGTGCGAGGGGTGGTAGGCGGCAGTAGGCGAAGCAAACACCGTGGGATCCCGGGACAGCACTCGACGCCGTCCCGGGATTGATTGGGTGGTGAGTGATAGATGGGGTGAGTGAAGGTCAAGAGCTGGGAAAATCAAGAGCAGGCGCCTCCAGCGGGGACCTCTGATCCCTCGGAGAACTGGCGCTGCTCCATAGGTGGGCCCGGCTAGTCCCTGCGCTGGCGGTTGGTGAGGTGGGGGTTTGTTCCCCTCGCTCACGTCGGCAGCCCTACGGGTACAGCACCGCCGCCCAGGTATCAAGTCCATGCCGGAACCTTGTTGTTCTAGCGCTGCGGTTGGGTGTGCATGAACTTGACACCTGGTCGGCGGTACTGTAGGCAGAGCCCTGCCGACGTGACCGAGGAGAACAAACCAAAACCCCAGGGAGAGAGCTGACAATCACTGGGGAGAGGGCTGGGCGCCTCGCCGACTACGGCCGCCGGGAAGGTTCAAAGCAAAAGCGGCGGACACCTGAAGGACTCCCCGGCACCAGCGCCCCAAATACTTGCCTCACCGGCGGCCGGAGGAGTGCCTCGCCAGCGGTCAAAGACATGTGCCGCACTGACTGCTGAAGACTTGCCTTACTGGGCGGCCGAAGACTCTGTCGCATGGGAAGCCAAAGACCTGCCTCGCCGGGCGGTCGAAGACTCGCTCTCCAGCGGCCGAAGGTTTGCTCGACCGGCGGCCGGATGGCTGAAGTGGCCGCCCACTGCCCCCGGATCCTTCAGTCCTCTCCCTGGGTTTTGGTTTGTTCTCCTCGGTCACGTCGGCAGGGTTTTGCCTACAGTACCGCCGACCAGGTGTCAAGTTCATGCATGCCCAACCGCAGCCCAACAACCATCACCGCAGCGGCATGGACTTGATACCTGGGCGGCGGTGCTGTACCCGTAGGGCTGCCGACGTGAGCGAGGGGAACAAACCCCCACCCCACCAACCGCCAGCGCAGAGACTGACCAGACCCACCTATGGAGCAGCGCCAGTTCTCCGAGGGATCAGAGGCCCTCGCCGGAGGCGCCTGCCTTACCCAGCTCTTGACTTTGATTTTTAATCCACACACATTGACATACACGTACACACCAAGCTCCTACACCCCACCCCCTCACCCCCTCACCCCCTACCTCCCACTCACCGCATCAGCCACATGCCGCTTCCCCACCGTCTCGTGCCCAACAACCGAAATCACCGGCGCCCCCATCAATACCACCAAACACCACGCGATCCCGACCCCACCGGCCGCGAGCGCCACCGCCAACGCCAACACCACCGCAGTACCCGCCAGCAGCAAGCAGTGCACAGAATCCGTCTTGCGCAGGAAGACCCACCCAAGCGTGTAGACAGCCCCGACGTAGACCGCAATCGGAACCGCAACCGCCGCAACGGTCCCAGCCCTGCCAAGCGTGCTCTGTCCCTGAAGCAACGACGCTGCCGCATGTAGACCAGCCCCCGTCGCGGCCGTGGCGGACAGGAGCAGAAAGTGGTTCACACTCCACACCGCTGACCGCTCCCGATGTCGTTCCAGCACCTCTCCCCACGGTGCCGCGAAGTACATCCACCACATGCCGAACGTCAGCCCGATGCCGGAGACGGCCAGCAGCACCGCGTCGGCGGTCCAGCCGTGTTGAGCATGCACCAGTGCGTTGAGCGCTGCCACGGTGCCGAACACGCCCTCGCCGAAGGTGACCAGGATAATAAGACCGTAGCGCTCAGCGATGTGCCGCGCGTGCCAGGGCGTTGGCTTCTTCCGCTCGGCGAGCCAGGGGCCGAAGACGTCGAGGAGTAGGAAGCCGGAGCCGGTGAGGACGAAGGTTGACAGCGGCAGTCCGGCGAAGGCCAGTACGGTCCAGCCGAGCTGGGCTACGCCGATGCTGGTGATGTGGACGCGTGCCATCACCGCCTCCGGGGCGTCGCGGTGCGCCCGCCACCACAGCGAGACCATCGACAGCCGCATCACGATGTAGCCGAGGGCCATCACCTTGACGTCAACCGCTCCCCCGGCGTCGACCGAGGCGAACATGTCCTCGACGCCGAGCGACACCACGACGACGCCGACCATCTGCACCATGGTGGCGATGCGGAACACCCAGTCGTCGTTGTCGAAGGCCGAGGTGAACCACGAGTAGTCGGTCCAGGCCACCACGATGGCGGTCACGGCGGTCAGGAAACCGGCGAGCGCCGTCCCGACATGCCGCTCGACCAAGTAGTGCGCCGCCTGCTCGGCCGCCGTCGCGAAGGCGACGACGAAGACCAGGTCGTAGAGCAACTCCAGCGGCGTCGAGGAACGGTACTGCTCCTGCGGATCACGGCCGGCGAGGGGGCGGAGCCGGTGGTCGGTGGTCGTCATCGCGGCTCCTCGGGATCACAGGATCACGGAATCACAGGGTCAGGGAATCAAGGGATCGCAAGGCCAGTAGCGAATCCGCTTCCCACAGTGCCCCCGTCCGAGGCCGCGCCGAGCCAGTCGAGAGCCCTGGTACGGACCCTGGGCTGCCCCGGGAACCCCGTGCCGACCCGTGCCAGCCAGTGCCAGCCAGTGCCAGCCCGGCCAACCCCGCACCGAACACCCGCGGAGCCCCACACACACCCCCATATCCGACATAAAAATCCACCACCCTCCCCACCCCCAACGCCTATCCTTCGCGGGTGATCGAGAGCCCCGAAAGCCTGGTCGATCCGCGTTTCGCACTGGGCGCGTTCCGCCCCTCGGAGCTGCGCCGGATCACCACCGAGCGAATACGGCTACTGCGCCTCCTCCGCCACGCCGGGCCCGCCACACTCTCGGCGCTGATCGGCGCCGAGACCGCCGGCGTGGCCGCCATCTCGCTCGGGGCGGTGGCCACCGGGTGGCTGGTCGGGACGGTCGCGCGGGCCCACCGGTTCGCGGACGTGCTCGCACCGCTGCTCGCGGTGGCGACCGTGGTGCTCGCCGACCGCTGGGCGCAAGTGGTGCGCGTGGTGCCCGGCGCGGTGGCGGCCCGGCGGGTCGACGGCGCGGTGCGGACGCTGGTGCGGAGGCTGGCCCTGGCACCCGAGGGGATCGACCACCTCGACGATCCCCGGTTCCGGGAGGACGTGGAGCGCGCCGTGGACCTCGGCATCGGATGGCGAACCCGCTCCCCGGGCAACGCCGCGGTCGGCCAGCTGACGCTGACCTTCCGGGTCCTCACCGGCATCGCCGCAGCCATCGTGGTGGCGATCCACTTCCCACTGCTCGGCATCGGACTGCTCGCCCTGTCGCTGACGATGCGGATGCTGACCCGCCGCCAGTGGATGTGGATGGCGGCGAAGGACGACAGCCGCATGGGCGAGTACCGCAAAGGCCAGTACTTCGCCGGGCTGTTGACCGGAGCCGGCGCCGCGAAGGACGTGCGGCTGTTCGGGCTGGCGGACTGGCTGCTGGCGCGGTATCGCGACGCCCAGCTGACAGCCCGGCGGCCGTCGTGGGAGGTCCGGTCGTTCGTGTTGCGACGACAGGGACCGACGTTCGCGATCGCCGCGCTCAGTGCGGCCGTGACCCTGCTGGTGCTCGGATCGTCGGGACAGAGTCCTGCGACAGTGGCGCGCTGCGTGGTCGCGGCGTGGGCGGTGATGGACCTGTGCTCGCTGACCCCGGAGGCGTTCGAGATCGACTACGGATTGGCCACGGTCCGGGCCCTGGACCGGGTGGTCGCCCGGCACGGCACGACGCCCAGTCCGCAGACAGCATCGAACCCGACCGCCACAGCCACAGCCACAGCCATCGCCGCCACAGCCACAGCCATCGCCGCCACCGCAACTGCCACCACCACCCCACCCCTCGACCAGCCCCCAGCACCAAACCAGCCCCCCACAGTCCGCTTCGAAAACGTCACCTTCACCTACCGAGGCGCCAACCACCCAGTCCTGCACGACCTCGACCTGGAGATCACCCCCGGCCGCACCCTCGCCATCGTCGGCGTCAACGGCGCGGGCAAGACCACCCTCATCAAACTGCTGGCCGGGCTGCACCACCCCGACTCCGGCCGCATCACCGTCGACGGCGTCGACCTGCGCGAGCTGGACCTCTCGGCCTGGCGCACCCGCATCACCGCGCTGTTCCAAGACTTCGTCCACTACGGCACGACAGTCGGCGACAACGTCGCCCTGTCAGCACCCAAACACATCAGCGACGCCACCGGCATAACCGCAGCCCTCGAAGCCGCCGGAGCAGCGAACGTCGTAGCCGCCCTCCCCGACGGCGTCGCCACCACCCTGTGGCGCGGCGGCGAGCACGGCGTCGACCTGTCCGGCGGCCAGTGGCAGAAGCTGGCTATCGCCCGCGCGTTGTTCGCGGCGGCGCACGGCCGGGCGCTGCTCGTGCTCGACGAGCCGACCGCGCACCTGGACGTGGAGGCCGAGCAGGAGTTCAACGAGCGGGTGGCGGCGGGCGCGCCGGACGCCTCGATCGTGCTGATCTCGCACCGGCTGTCGAACGTCCGGGGCGCCGACCGGATCGTGGTGCTGGACGGCGGGCGGATCAGCGAATCCGGCACCCACGAGGAACTGATGGCCGTGGACGGCGGCTACGCCGCGCTGTTCCGCTTGCAGGCAGCACGATTCGCGAGGGCGGAGACATGAGTCGGCGCATAAGACAGAACCTTGCGTTGCTGCGGCATCTGAACGGCCTGGCCTGGCGCGTCAGCCGGGGCGCGACGATCACGACGCTGCTGATGCACATCGTCGTCGTCTTCGGCAGCGCCGGAATCGCCCAGAGCCAGCGGTGGGTGATCGACGGCCTGCGGAGCCACCCCCGGGACGGCGGCCTGACCTGGCTGCTGATCCCGGTGGCGGTGGCCGCGTTCGCCCAGGCGGCGTCGACCATCTCCACGCGCGTGGCCGCGAACGTGGCCGTGGGGCTGGCGCAGAAGGTGGAGGTGGAACTCTCCGAGGAGATCCTGGGCCACGCCGCGCACGTCCCCACGATCGAGCACCTGGAGCGGTCCGACTACCTCGACCGGGTGTTCCTCGCCGCGAAGGGCAGCGGCGCGCTGGCGTCGTGGACGCGGGCCGTCACCGCGACCGCGGTGTGCGCGGCCATGCTGGGGCTGAGCCTGTGGCTGCTCGCACTGGTCCACCCGGCGCTGCTGCTGCTCGGCCTGACCACCCTCCCGCTGCTGCTGGTCGCGGGACGCGCGCAGACGGCGATGCGACGCGTCACCGACGAGACCGCGGAGGTGACCCGGCTGGAATCGGAACTGAACGCCCTCGTGCTGGATCCGGCGGCGGCCAAGGAGATCCGGATCAGTGGGGCCGGGCAGACCCTGTCGGCGCGCGCCGACGAACTATGGGCCGACGTGACCGGAGCCCATCACAAAGTACTGATGAAAAGCGCCGCGCTGGAGGCGGCCGGATGGCTGTGCTACGCACTCGGCCTGGGCGGCGCGTTGGCATTGGTGGCCCGTCAGGTCATCGACGGCCGGATCGGAATCGGCGCACTGGTGCTGGTGGTATCGCTGTCGGCCCAGCTCCGATGGCAGCTGGGCGCGCTGCGCGAGAACTACCGGCAGTCAGCCGAAGCCGGACGGATCGCCGAGCACTATCGCTGGCTCCGAAGTTACGCCCAGAACTCTGATACCAGAGAACTGACCCCCGCACCCGCCCACCTAACCTCCGGCATCACCCTCGAAAACATCACCTTCACCTACCCGAACTCCGACACCCCGGTCCTACGCACCATAAGCACCCACCTCCCGGCCGGCTCCGTCGTCGGCCTCGTCGGCATCAACGGCGCCGGCAAGTCCACCTTGGTCAAGCTGCTGACCGGACTGTACCGACCCGGCTCCGGCCGAATCGTCGTCGACGACCAGCCCCTGACCGACATCGACCCACACACATGGGCCGCAGCCTCCTGCGGCGTATTCCAGGACTTCGCACGACTCCAGCTGCTGGTCCGCGAGACCATAGGCGTGGGCGACCTATCAGCCCTCGACGACACCGCCGCCATCGACCACGCAGTCACCGCCGCCGGCGCCGCCGACCTCGTCAACAGTCTGAGCGCCGGACTCGACACGCAGCTGGGCACCCTGTTCGGCGGCGTCGACCTGTCCGGCGGCCAGTGGCAGCGGCTGGCACTGGCGCGCGGCATGATGCGCACCGCTCCCCTTCTGCTGATCCTCGACGAGCCCACCGCCGCCCTGGATCCGCAGGCCGAGCACGATCTGTTCGAGAACTTCGCCCGCCACGCGCGCGCCGCCGCGGCCCGGACCGGCGCGGTGACCGTGCTGGTGTCGCACCGGTTCTCGACAGTCAGCATGGCCGACCACGTCATCGTCATCGCCGACGGCGGCATCGTGGAATCGGGCAGCCACCAGGAGTTGCTCGATTCCGGCGGCCGGTACGCGGAGCTGTACGCGACGCAGGCCAGGGCGTATCAGAGCTGATCCTTCCTCACAGCTGATCCTTTCCCAGAGCTCTGATCATTTTCCGGAACTGATCGTTTCAATGCCGTTCACAGTTTTGGCGCCCCACCTCGCCAAAACTGTGAACCGCTCTGTCCCGAAGACCCCCCGACCCCCGAGTCTCTGCTGCGAGCCATCGGTCCTACACCGCCCCACGCGGTGTTCCACCCATGACAGGAGTGGCAGTGAAACGAATAACCGGATCAGGTCTGGCGGTAACAGCCGCCCTCATCGCGGGCGCGGTCTACGCCGCCCCGGCGTCGGCTGCCGGCACGCCGACGCTGGTGGCGGCGAGCTGTGCGACCGCGTCGGCGGGGCACGCGCACTGCAATGCCATCCAGTACGCGAACCCGGCGGCCACCCCGGCCGCGCCCAGCGGCTACGGGCCCAGCGACATCCAATCCGCCTACAAGCTGGGGTCGAATCCCGGCAGCGGGCAGACCGTGGCGATCGTCGACGCGTTCGACGATCCCAACGCCGAGTCGGACCTGGCGACCTACCGTTCGCAGTACGGGCTGAGCGCCTGCACGACCTCGAACGGCTGCTTCAAGAAAGTGGACCAGAACGGAGGGACCAACTACCCCAGCGGCGACAGCGGCTGGGGCGCGGAGATCTCGCTGGACCTGGACGCGGTGAGCGCCACCTGCCCGGGCTGCAAGATCCTGCTGGTCGAGGCGAGCACCAACGACGACAACAACCTGGCGACCGCCGTCGACGAGGCTGTGCGGCTGGGGGCGAAGTTCGTCTCCAACAGCTACTCGGACTCCGAGAGCGACTTCAGCTCCGGGCTGGACTCGCACTACAACCACGCGGGCGTCGTCATCACGGCGGCCACCGGTGACAACGGCAGCATGTCGGGCAGCAGCGCGCAGTTCCCGGCCACCTTCCCCTCGGTGGTGGCGATCGGCGGCACCTCGCTGAACAAGTCCTCGAACTCGCGCGGCTGGTCGGAGTCGGCCTGGAGCAAGGGCGGTTCCGGCTGCTCCTCGCTGTTCGCCAAGCCCTCGTTCCAGAGCAGCGTGAGCACCTCCTGCTCGAAGCGGGCGACCTCCGACGTCTCAGCGGTCGGCGACCCGAACACCGGTATCGCCATCTACGACACGTACGGCCAGTCCGGGTGGGCGCAGTACGGCGGGACGTCACTGTCCACGCCGATCATCACCTCGATCTGGGCGCTGGCCGGCGCCGCCGCGTCGGGCGACAACGCCGTCGCCTACCCCTACGGCAACGCCTCCGGCTTCAACGACGTCACCTCCGGCAGCAACGGCTCCTGCGGCACCGTGATCTGCACCGCGGGCACCGGCTGGGACGGCCCCACCGGGCTGGGCACCCCCAACGGCACCGCGGGCTTCGTCAAGGGCGGCTCGCAGCCGCCGCCGACCAACGACTTCTCGGTCGCGCTGAGCCCGACCTCGGGCAGCGTGAACCCGGGCCAGTCGGCCTCGGCCACCGTGTCCACGTCGGTGACCTCGGGCTCGGCGGTGACAGTCCAGTTCTCCGCCGCCGGGCTGCCCTCGGGGGCGAGCGCCAGCTTCAGCCCCACCTCCGTGACAGCCGGCAACTCCTCCACGCTGACCGTCGCCACCTCGTCCTCCACGCCGCCGGGCACATACTCGGTGACGGTCACCGGCACCGCCGGGAGCACCACGCACTCGGCGACCTACTCGCTGACCGTCAACGGCTCCGGCGGCGGCGGGACGGTCACCGTCGCCAACCCCGGCAACCAGTTCGGCTACATCAACCTGTTCGGCGCCACCGTGCAGCTCCAGGCCTCCGACAGCAAGGGCCTGCCGGTGACGTTCAAGGCGACCGGTCTGCCGCCGGGGGTGACGGTCAGCTCCTCCGGCCGGCTCAGCGGCGTGCCGACCGTCGGCGGCACGTACCAGGTGAAGGTCACCGCCACCGATTCCGGGGGCGGATCGGGGTCCACGACCTTCAGCTACCAGGTGTACGGGTTCTGATCCCGATGTATCTGTTCGGGTTCTGATTCCGCGATCCTGACAACCGGGCCGCGTCATCGGTCCCCGGGGCCCAGGCCCCGGGGACCTCCCGGCTCAGCCCCACTCCCACCGCAGGCCGACCAGCCCCGGCTGCACATCGAGCGCCACGACGTGCGCCAGCCCGGTGGTGCCGACCCACACGTCCTGCGTGGACCGGTCCGGCGCCGTCTCGGTCCGCCGGGTGTAGCTGCAACACCGGGCCGGGAACGCTTCCGGCGAGAACTGCACCTGGAGCAGGTACTCGCCGACGTGCGCCGGGAACACCCGGTGGTAGAAGTCGGTGTCCACCCCGGGCTGGGACACCCCGGTGGCCTCCCACTCCACCACGGCGGTCTCCCCGACGCCCAGGACCCGGTCCAGCACCAGCTCCCCGACCAGGAACCCGCTGTCCGGGTCCGAGCGCAGGCGGCCGAACCGGCAGCCACGCACCGCGCGCACCACCGGCGGCGGCCGCCCGTCCGGCTCGTACTGCCGGTACATCACCGGCATCCGGCTGACCCGGTCCACGTGCGAGCGCACGACCATCCGCGTCGACACCAGCACCTCCTCGCGATCCGGGCCGACCAGGTACAGGTCGTGGATCGCCAGCCGCGCGACCCCGCTGTGGACCGGCGCCACCTCGTCGAGCAGCTCCCCGAGCCCGGTGTCCGCGTTCCACGCGGCGGTGGGGTCCAGCGTGCCCAGCGGCCGGCTCAGCCACCTGCCGCGCGGACGCCGGGGCCCGAGCTGCGAGATCAGGGCGTCGACCGGCAGGTCGAGAACCTGCTCCAGGGCGTGCACCACCCGCAGCGACTCCGCCCGCTCCGGCCGACTGCGGCCGCGACGCCAGTAGCTCAGGGACGCCAACGAGACATGGGCGCCCTGGCCGACAAGGCGGGCCCGCACCTCCTCCAAGGTCAGACCACTGGCCTCGATGGCCAGGTGCAGGACGGCGGAGAAGGGGCCGGTCCGCAGCGCCCGCGCCAACTCCTGCTCCAGGGTGCGCGATCGGCTCTGCTCCACGGCAGTCCAGTATGGGCGCACGTCAGGCGCGCGGGAAGACGTCGGAAAGACCGCGGGTTTCCACAGCGTGCCGTCATCCGCACAATCCGACGGCTACTCACCAACGCGATCATGCCCAGTCGCTCAAACGATCGGGCGGCACCCGCCCCAAATGCTCCGGCCCAGCGTGCGAAGCACCCCCCGACAACGCATCCTGTGCCCATGGCCGCCGACACCAAGCATGACCGCCGGGCCCGCACCCTCGCGCAGCTGGCCGTGGTGTGCGCCGCCGCCTCGCTCGTCTACCTCGTGGCCGTCGTCCTCCTCCACGAGGGCCTCCAGCTGCTCGCCGTCGGCGTGGCCACCGTGATCCTGGCCGGCGTCGGCGCCTGGTGGGTCGTCTCCCGCCGAGGCCCCATCCGCTGGATCGGCGCGGCGATAGCCGTCGCGGCACCCGTCGCGATGATCGTCCTCTACGCCCACCGAGGCGTCTGGTTCGACGGCATCGTGATGCTGGCCCTGTGGACCCTCGGCGTGGTCTGCGCCCGCAGCGCCCTCCGCACCGCCGCCGCCCGCCGCAACGCCGTAGCCGAAGGCACCCCGGCAACACCCCCGCACCACGCCGTACTGATCATGAACCCCAAGTCCGGCGGCGGAAAAGTGGAGGAGTTCGACCTGGTCGCCAAGGCCAAAGCCCTCGGCGCCGAGGTCGTCCTCCTCGACGTGTCCCAATCCCAAGACGTGGCAGCGATCGCCCGCCAAGCCGTGAAAGACGGCGCCGACCTCCTCGGCGTGGCCGGCGGCGACGGAACCCAAGCCCTGGTCGCCGCCGTGGCGGCAGAGCACAACCTGCCCTTCCTCGTCATCTCCGCCGGCACCCGCAACCACTTCGCGATGGACCTCGGCCTGGACCGCGACGACCCCTCAAAATGCCTGGACGCCCTCCGCGACGGCGAGGACCTCCGCATCGACCTGGCCACCGTCGCCGACCGCCCGTTCGTCAACACCGCCTCCTTCGGCGCCTACGCCCAGATCGTGCAAAGCCCCGAATACCGCGACTCGAAGTCCGAAACGATGCTCAACAAACTGCCGGACCTGCTCGACCAGAACAGCGACGACCCTCCCCTCACAGCCCAAGCCGACGGCGAACCCGTACCCCCACCCCAAGTACTCCTCGTGACCAACAACCCCTACGCCGAGACCGAGACCCTCGGCGGCGGCCGACGCCCCCGCCTGGACCGAGGCGTCCTCGGCGTAGTGGCCATCCACGTCGACGGCTCCAAAGCCGCCGCCGAACTGGCCGTCCTGGGCACCCGCTCCAACGCCATCACCGTCCGCACCGCCCACGAAGTCCGCGTCGAAGCCGACGCCGACACCATCCCGGTAGCAGTGGACGGCGAAGCCCTCGACCTCCCCACCCCAGTCATCTGCGTCCTGCACCCCGGCGTCCTCCGCGTCCGCGTCCCCCGCAACCGCCCAGGCCCCCCACCCGAACCAGTCAAAATAGACTGGCGCGCCATCGGCAACCTTGCCTTCGGCCGCTTCGGCGCCGACTAAAACGCACCGCCCCCGAGACCTTCAATACCCCGCCCGGGTTTTTGGTTCGTTCCCCTCGGTCACGTCGGCAGGGCTTTGCCTACAGTGCCGCCGACCGGGTGTCAAGTTCACGCTGTACGCAACCGCAGCCAACACCTCAAAAGCAAGCGCATGGACTTTACACCCGGGCGGCGGCGCTGTACCCGTAGGGCTGCCGACGGGACCGAGGGGAACGAACCCCCACCTCACAAACCGCCAGCGCAGGGCCCTGAATGTACCGACCTATGGACTGGCGCCAGTTCCCCGAGGGATCTGAGGCCCTCGCCGGAGGCGCCTGCCTTACCCAGCTTTTGACTTTGCTCTTAAGCCTTTGACTTCAGCCTTAAAAATCACCCCACCCCACAACCCCCCCCCCCCCCCCCCCCCCCCCCCCCCCCCCCCCCCCCTCCCCCCCACTCAATCTCCATAGTCCGACTCTCCCCACCCTCAAACCACAACGTCACCACCCCAAAAGTAATCATCGGCACCGCCCCACTACTCCCCCCCTTGTAAAACCCCGTAGCCCCCGTAACCCGAAACGCCAAAGCAATCATCGTGTTCGCATCATCAACACCACACTCCACCTCCGGCACCAAAAGCGCCTCCACCCCGTTCTCCTCCCCCCACTCCCGAACCCTCACCGAATCCCTGCTCAACCCCGGCAGAATCCCCGCGTTCGCCCAGGCCCACCGCCACGACCCGGCCTCCACGTGATAGCTCCCCAGAATCTGCGCCGGCGCCGTCGCGATCTTGTCCGGAAAGGTCCACGTGATCAGACCGCTCTCCTGATCCAGATCCCAGCGGTCGGCGCCGCCGAGCCCCCACTCCCCGGCGTGCACCGCACCCAGCTGGGCGATCATGTCCTCGCCCTGCGCGATCATCGTGCTCAGTTCCTCATCGGAAATCCCCATGTCGGAGCAGTCTGCCAAACAATCACTGCTTCCCGCCTACACTTCCGTCGGCTCAAGATCCGACACCCCCCTCCCGCTGACCACATCGAACGGCACCGACGCCTGGTCGTGCACCACAACCCAACCCCCCGCCCGCTTCTGAAAACACAGCGTCCCGCGCACCCACATCCCCTCCGTCGCCGCCCCATTCGCCAACGTCCCGTGCAGCCGCCCAAAGAGCCGTGCGAACGCCACCTCGTCCCCCACGGTCAGCACCAGGTTCCGCACCTCGTACTCCACCTCCCGAAAAACCGTGAACACCCGCCCCCAGTTCTTCAACTTCGCCTCGACCCCGACGTGCTCCAACGGCGGCTCCACGTCGAACGACACCACGTCCTCCGCGTAGACCAGCCGCAGCCCGTCAAGGTCCTTGGCGTGGATGCTCTCCACGACATTCCCGATCTGCTGCCTGATCGCGGCTTCGTCCAACTCGCGCTGCATGGCCATCGCCATCCGTCCTCTCCAACTCCACACGCCTGCCACCCGGCGGCGCTCATACCCGAGACGACACAGCACCCGCCTTTGTGACGCCCCACCGACTTCCACCCCACTTCCACCCGCCTTCCACCCCCGGGTGGAAGCGATTCCACCCGCCGAGCTGCGAATCTCTAACTGTCAGCAAGAAACGAAGCAGAGAAACAGCAGCTCAGAGGGGAGTTGGCCACCATGGACGCCAGCATCTGGATCGTGAACATCATCGTGTTGGCCTCGGTGCTCGGCTCGGACCTGGGCCGCCGCAAGGTCGGCGCGGCCCGCCTGCTCC
>NZ_BAAAQN010000110.1:0-19080 GCF_039531695.1 Catenulispora yoronensis | reverse complement strand
GCGACAGCTCGCCGGGCGGGCTGCCGCCGGCGACGCGCGCGGCGACGAACAGGATCAGGACGATGATCAGCAGGGTCAGCGCCGCGCCGAACGCCCGGATCTTCATGTTCGGCTGCGGATAGCGGACGTAGTTCCAGACGTACAGCGGCAGGCTGATCTGCTGCCCGCTGAACGGGTCCACGTTCCGGGCGGGCGTGAAGCCGGCGGTGAGCAGCACCGGCGAGGTCTCGCCGACCGCGCGCGCCATGCCCAGCAGGATGGCGGTGGTCAGGCCGGAGCGCGCGGTGGGCAGCACTACGTTCCACACCGTGCGCCACTGGCTGGCGCCCAGCGCGTAGGACGCCTCGCGCAGCGTGTTCGGCACCACCCGGATCACCACCTCGGCGGCGCGGGTGACGATCGGCATCATCATCACGGTGAGCGCCAGCGACGCGGCGAACCCGCTGCGGTCGTAGCCCAGCGTCAGGATCAGCGAGCCGAGGATGAACAGGCCGGCCACGATCGAGGGCAGCGCGGTCATGGCCTCGACCACGGTGCGCACCGGCCGGGCCAGCCGCCCCCCGACCTCGGACATGAACACCGCGGCGGCGATGCCCAGCGGCACCGCGAACAGCGTGGCCAGGCTCAGCTGCTCCAGCGACCCGATGATCGCGTGCAGGATCCCGCCGCTGTCCAGGCCGTCCAGCGGGCCGGTCCGCTGCATGTCGGTGGTCAGGAAGTTGCGGTGGGCCAGTGCCGGGGCGCCGCGCCAGGCGACGAAGCCGATCAGGTCCGCCAGCACCCCGATCACCAGCAGGCCGGCACCGGTGAACACGGCGGTGGCGAGCTTCTCGCGGACGTGCCGGGCCTCCCACTGGGTGCGGGCGATGCCCCAGTACAGGACCAGGAAGACGGCGTACCAGCACAGCCAGAAGCCCAGCACGCCGGAGAACGGCAGGATCCGCTCGTACAGCAGCCAGACCAGCCCGAGCGCGCCGGCCCCGGCGCCGGCCAGGGTGCCGAGGTCGGCGGCGGTCGGGCCGCCGGGCCGGAGCACGACCTGGCCGGTCCCGGCGTCGACGTGGGGGACGCCGGGGCCGGGGGCCGGGGCGGGGGAGATCACGGTCTCGGTGGCGGTGGAAGCCATGGCGGCGTCAGACCCCTCACTCGTTGGTCGCGGCGCCGGAGCGCGAACGGGAGATGACCGCGGCCGCGGCCATGTTGACCAGCAGCGTGACCAGGAACAGCACCAGCCCGGCGGCCATCAGCGCGGACAGCGCCACCTTGTCGGACTCGCCGTAGCGCAGGGCGATCAGCGAGGAGATGGAGTTGCCGCCGGCCTGGAGCGGGTGCGTGGTGATCGCGAACACCGGCGTGATGAGCATCGCGACCGCGATGGTCTCGCCCATCGCCCGGCCGAAGCCGAGCATCACCGCGCCGATGACGCCGCCCTTGCCGAACGGCAGCACGACGGTGCGCACCATGCCCCAGCGGGTCGAGCCCAGGGCGTAGGCGCCCTCCCGCTCCCCGGTCGGGGCCTGGGAGAACACCTCGCGGGACAGCGAGCAGATGATCGGGATCACCATCAGCGCCACCACCACCCCGGCGATGAACGCCGACTGGGTGAAGGACGCGGCGCTCTGCTCGTTGCGCACCTTCAGGAACGGCAGCACCCCGCCCAGGTGGCTGGACAGCCAGGCCTCGAACCCGACGATCCGCTGGGTGAGGAACAGCATGCCCCAGAGCCCGTAGACGATGCTCGGGACCGCCGCCATCAGGTCGATCAGGGAGATCAGGGTGCGGCGCAGGCCCGACGGCGCGTACTCCGAGATGTAGATCGCCGCGCTCAGTGCCACCGGCACCGCGATGAGCAGGGCGATGCAGGCGATGATGATGCCGTCCAGCAGCGCCGCGCCGACGCCGAACCGGTGCGTCGCGGTCTGCCACCGCTGCTCGGTCAGGAACGACCAGCCGGTGACGTGCAGGGCCTGCGCGCCCCGGATCGCCAGGAACAGCGCGATCAGGCCCATGATGGCGAACACCGACAGGCCGGCGGCCCGGAAGCCCGCGCGGAAGATCCGGTCCCCGCGCGAGACGCCGGCGACGATCCGGATCGGGGTCTGGTCGTCCGGGTCCGGGGCCGGAGCCCCGCCGGCGGCCGGGACCGACGGCGGGGACGGCGGTCCGAAGATCTCGTCGACGAGCGCTCCGGCGCCCGGGTTCATGGTGGACACCGGACTCACTTCCCGAAGCGGCGCGTGGGGCGCGGCCGCACCGATCGGAGGCGGGCGCCGAGCCCGCCGGGGGCGGACAGCAGCAGGCCCGCGGGGCCGGCGGCGACCAGCACCACGCCGATCACCAGCAGCGTCGGCAGCAGGTACCGGGCCGGGCCGGCGGTGTCCGGGGCCGCGGCGCCCACCGCGGCGGCGGCCGGCGCGGTGGATCCGGCCAGCGAGCGGGTGGTGCCGCTGCTCGGGACGCCGGCCGCGCCCTTGGACGAGGAGCTGCCGGTCGCCGAGCCGGCCGGCGCGGCGGTGGTCCCGCCGGTGTTGCCGTTGCCGTTGCCGCCGTTGTTGTTGTTGATGGTGCTGGTGATCTGGTACACGGTGGTCTTGCCGTTGCTGACGACGGTCACCGGGGTGGAGACCACGGTGCCGGAGGTGGTCGGGACCCCGGTCACGCCGCCGGTCGGCACCGGGCCGGTGGCGGTCACGGTGACCGTCGGCCCGCCGCCCGGAACGCCCTGGCGGATCTTGGTGATCGCCGCCCCGGCCTGCTTGGCCTGGTCGGCGGTGATGGCGGCGTAGCCCGGCGCGAGTTCCCCGGGCGCGGTGCCGGCCATCTGGCCGCTGCGGTTGTCGGTCACCGAGGCCAGGAAGTCCGCGATCTTGGTGGCCTTCGCGGCCGCGACGCCGGAGGTCGGCGCCATCGCGTAGGCCGGGAGGGTGAGCGGGTAGGCGGCGGCGTCACCGGTGTAGGCGGTGTGCGCGGTGCCCCACGGCAGCGACTGGGTGCCGGTGGCCGTGTCGGTCACGTAGTCCTGGGCCGCGGCGGTCATCGCCGGCACGGTCGGGGCGACGTAGGCGCCGGTGCCGTTGGGCAGGGCCGCGGTCGGCAGGCTGAAGGCGGCGGCCCGGCCGGTGTCCATCACCGCGAGCAGGCCGCGCGAGCCGATCACCTCGGCGTTGCACTTGGCGTGGGTGTTGTTGACGAAGTCCGGGCTCTGGCAGGTCGCGGTGTTCTGGATCAGGTGCCGCACGACGTCGTCGAGCCCGGACTGGATCGGGTTCCACTCGTAACTCTTCAACCGGCCGTAGTCCCGGTTGGACCCCTTCGGGTCGATCGGGGTGCCGTCGAAGCTGGTGGGCGGGCCGCTGGCGTCCTGCGGGATGAAGCTGTCGATCGGGAACGGGTAGGCCGAGGTCTTGTAGTAGGCGTCGACGTGCATGCCCCACTGGTCCGCGGCGCCGCCCAGGAACGCCGCGGCGTCGGGGTCGGCGGCGATCCAGGCGGTGAGCTGGTGCACCAGGTCGCTCTTGCCGCCGGCCACCACCGGCAGCGTGCTCATGGCGTCCACGTCCTGGCAGGACGGCCAGGTGAAGCCGTTCGCTGGGTTCAGCGCGAGGAACTCCGGGTCCTTGAACAGGCACTGCGGGTTGCCCGCCACCGAGGCGATGTCGACCTGCTGGCTGGGCAGGTGCTCGGTGTCGTAGGACTGGGTCAGCAGCTTGGCGACCAGCCGGGCGTTCAGCTTCATCCCGGTGATCGGCAGGTTGGTGCCCGGATCGTCGACGTAGTAGGCGATCGCGATCCCGGTGTTGCCGACCGGGACGTAGGTGTAGGGCTTGGCGCTGCTCGCCGCCGGATCCGCCGGGCGCGAGGTGAAGGCCACGTCCGCCCCGGGCTGGCCGGCCAGGAAGTCGTCCCGGGCGGACGGCTCGGTCAGGGTGGTGCTGTCGATGACGTTGACCGGGTTGCTCCCGGACAGGCAGGCGCCGACCACCCACTGGGTCAGGGCCCGGTCCAGCATCGGCATGCCCTCGCTGAGCACGTCGGTCGCGGCGGCGGTGCACGCGCCGGGGACCGGGGCGAAGGAGATCGGGATAACGGTGCGGTAGTTCCACGCGCACTGCTCGCCGCTGCCGAAGTCGAAGTTGTCGATGCCGCCGATCACGCCGCCGGTGGCCTCGCCGCCGGCGTAGGCGTCGTTCGCGTGGTCGGAGCAGTCCGGCGACCCGTCGGAGGTGTCGTAGCCCAGGGAGTCGCCGCCGTAGAGCGGCTCGACGACGACCGAGCACGGGTGGCCGACGTCGCAGGCCATCGACGGGCTCTCGTTCGCCGTGTAGACCTCCAGGTCCATGGCGCCGGAGCCGTCGGCGTGGGTGACGGCGGCGCGCTGGTTGCCCGGGAAGTCCGGGATGGTCAGGCCGGTGTCCTGGTTCGCCTGCAGGAAGCCCTTGGCCGGGTCCTGGCCGTAGTGGGTCGACCCGTAGCAGTCGGTGATCTTCGGCTGGGTGCCGCGGCACTGGTAGACGATCACCGGGTAGATGACGTTCTGCCAGCCGATGCCGCCGATGTTGACGACCGGGCCGGTGCTCGGGGTGAACCCGGTCCAGGAGATGTGGACCACCTGGTCGGTGAGGTTCTGCGTCTGGGAGACGCTCACCGTGCCGTGGTCGCCGAAGGTCTGGGTGGCCGGGTCCCACTTCTGGGGGCCGGCGACGGTGACCGACGAGGAGTCGGCGTGCGCGACGGCCGTGGTGTGCGCACCCGGAGGCAGCAGCACCAGGGCGGTCATGAAGCTGACCGTCCAGGCGAGCACGGCCGCGCCGTAGACCATCAGGCCTCGACGGCGCCGGACTCCCGGTTCACGGGGCGACATGGAAAAAACCTCCGGGAGTCAAGAATCAGGGGACGCATAAATTCGGCCGTCCGCAGGCGACGAGGAGCCGACCTGGGCCCGGCCAAGGCGGAAACGCTGGCCGACCGCGAGTCGCGGCGGGGGCCGGCGGCGGGGCCGGAGCGGGTGCGGACGCCGACGCGGCGGGGAACGCGGGCCGGCCGCGAGCGGCGGTGCGGGGCTGGTGACCCGGTTCGGCCGTCGCGGCCGGCGGCGTGCCGGTGCCGACGTTGGTGCTGGTACTGGTGCTGGTGCCGGCGTTGGTGCTGATGCCGGTGCCCACGCTGGTGCTGGTGCCGGTTGCGGTGCCGATGCCGGTACCGGCGTTGGCCCTGGAGCCGACGCTGGTACCGGAACCGGAACCGGAACCGGAGCCGAGGCCGGAGCCGAGCTGCTGCCAGTACCGGCGCTGGTACCGGCGTCGGTCCTGGCGCTGCTGCTGAAGCCGATGCCGGCACGGGTACGGATGCCGGTACCGGCCTCCCGGCGGGAGCCGACGGCGGCGGCCGCCGATGATGATGATGGTGCCGCCGCCGCCGGCCGTCAGCCGGTGGATCGCGCCGCGGGGTGCCGCGGCGCGACCGGATCAGGCCGCCGGGGTGAAGGCGACGTTCAGGGTGCCGACGGCCTGGCCGGCGGTGAAGAACGAGGTGCCCAGGGCCTTGTCCAGGTAGGCCGCGCCGGCGGCGTCGACCGCGGCGTCGCCGGTCAGGGTCTGCGGCGTGACGCCGACCCCGCTGCCCACGACGTTGTCCGACAGGTCGAACAGCGCGACCGGGGTGGTGCCGCCGTCCGGCACCGCGGTCAGGGCCTGGGTGTCGCCGCCGAAGGAGACCTGGTGGAAGCAGACCACCTTGCCGGTGAAGCCGTCGGCGAACAGCAGGCCGCCGCCGAGGGTGATGGTGCCGTAGAAGCGGGGCAGGACGGCGTTGCCGCCGGTCACCGGGAAGGTGGCGGTGGCACCGGAGGTGCTGTCGTAGGAGCCGGTGGCAGTGGGCAGCGGCACCGCCGCGATCCCGGACTGGAGGGCCTGGGTCAGGAAGGCGTTGGTGGCGACGAGCGCGACGCTGCCGGAGGCCGGGGTGCCGGTGGCGCTGGCGGCCGGCAGGGCGAAGGCGGTGGCGGCCAGGGCGGTGGCGGCGGCGAGGGAGCGCACGGCGGTGCGGTTCATTGCTGACTCCTTGGAGGTTCTTGCGTTGGCGGGCGGACTATTTCTCAGGGGAAGAAGGGCCGGGCCCGCCGGCTCGTCCGTGGACGCTCCGACGGGCCCGGTCGTCAAGCGCGGATCAGGTCACTGCGATCCGTGGGGCGACGGGCTCACTTGCCGCCGGTACGGGTACCGCAGCCGGCGCCCAGCGAGTGGAAGCCGTAGTCGGTGATCAAGGTGCCGCTGCTCTTGCACAGCCAGCCGTTGGCCGAGGAGCGGTCGAACAGGGCCTTCAGGCGCGGGCCCTCGGTGGCGTCGGACCAGTCGGCCTGGCGCACGACGTGGTAGACGTTGCGGGAGTAGGTCAGCGACAGGGACGAGTTCCAGTCCTGGCTCGCGGTCAGGATCTGGGCGGTGCCGTCCAGCGAGCGCTGGGCGTCCAGCGAGCCGGGGAGGTCGTTGCCGCCGCCCTTGCTCTTGTAGACCTGGCCGACGTAGTGGCTCAGGGAGTAGGGGAAGATCGCGTCGGGGTTGCTGGTGAACGCGGCGTCGGTGCCCTCGTTCTCCTCCGGCGTGGCGGTCTGCCAGCACGGCTCGGTGGTCGCGGTGATGCCGAGCGCGCTCAGGAAGAACGACCGGGTGCCGGAGCTGGCCTGCGGCAGGTAGACCTTGATCGTCGCGGTCGACGCGGTCGGGTTCGAGGGCAGGCTGTTCCAGGTGGTGTAGGTGCAGTTGTAGATGCCCTTGAGCTCCGCGCTGGTCAGGTTCGACGGCGCGTGGCCGCCGGTGTAGGCCGACCAGCCCACGGCGTCCGTCGCGAAGGCGATGAACCAGTCGTCGCTGCCGGTCTGCGGGCCGCGCGAGGAGCGGGCGACGTCCACCGTGCTGTGGGTGTTGCCGTTCAGCGCGGTGATGCCGGCGCCGGAGCCGTTCGGGCGGGCGATCGTGGAGGCGCCGGACTTCGGCGTGATGTTGCCGGCCGGGGTCGCGTCCCAGCTGTAGTACTTCGAGGTCGGGCTGGTCGCGTTGTACGCGGCCGACAGACCGTTGTCGAACGCCTGGATGGTGTCCGAACCGACCGACACGATGTCGGACGCGGCCGGGGTGGTGCCGACCGGCGGGTCGGCCGAGGCCGGGCCGACGGTGGCCGCGACGGCGGCCAGGCTGGCCACGGCGGCAGCCGAGGACAGGGCGAGCTTGCGGGTGACAGAGCGCATTGCATTCCTCCTGCAAGGGGGACTGGTCCTTGCGGGTTCGAGATTTGCCGAACCGCGCCGCCGCGACCAGAGGGACCCGGGGTCGGCGGCCGGCCGCGCCGAGCCCCCGGAAACGGTTGCGGCGCAGGTGGAGGCCGATGTGCGAGCTCTGTAACAGAAAGCGGCGACACCTCGCGTGCTTCCGGCAGTGGCGCTGCGGTACTGCCTTCGGGGTTCCGCGTTCACCTGCCGCCAGAGCCCGGGGGGCTGGCGCACAGTGGCGAAGCGCCGCCGCCATGGGAGGCGGCGGCAGGACGTTAACGTCCTGTCCGGGCAGGCTTCAGGGGGTATTCCCTAAGGGGGAGCAGTATCACAGACCACCGATTCGCTTGGCCAGGACGAGCGATTGAGGGTGCGGCGGCCCGCGTCGGGAAACGCCGAAAAGCCCGCGGGCGCCACTGATCCGCCGCGGGCCGGGCGCCGGTTCCCCGGACGCCGAACCTCGATCGCGGTGGACCCCGGCTCAGAACCGGGGGATCAGTGTGCCGACAGGCTGTTCGTTCTCCGACACGACTCTTACCGCACCCGGCGGGCGAAGCCCGCCAAGGCACTGACGAACCCCGAAGCCCCGCCCCGGCACTGATCCGGTCGCAGGTACCCCCGCGCACTGCGGGCGACCACCAGCCCCGCCGCGCCGACCCGCCCCAGGCGTCCGACCCGCCCGACCCGGCCGGTGCTGCGCGCCGGCAGGGTCGCCGTCCACCACCAGTCCGGTCCGGGCCCGTCGCGGCTCAGACGGATGCTCAAATCGGCCCGGTCGGCCACCAGTTCCCGCCAGGCCGCCGTGAGCGCCTCGTCGCTCCGGTAGGCCCCGGCCGAACGGGCCAGCGGACGGCCGTTCGCCGCCATCAGCACCCACGTCAGATCGCCGCCGTCCGCCGCGCGGACCACCAGAGCCGCCGGCACTCAGGCCTCGGAGGCCAGCAGGGCCAGGAACTTGGCGACGGCTATCTGGCAGGTGGCGTAGCGCTCGTAGGAGCGGATCGAGCGGGCCAGCGGGGTGCCGCCCGGTGATTGCAGGACCCAGGTCCAGCCCGTCCCGTCCTTGACGTGGCTGATCCGCGCCGAAAGGTTCGGTGCGTCCTTGCGCAGCCGCGAGTACGCGCGCCGAGCTTCCTCAGCACCGGAGTAGGCCGGGGCCGAGATGGCCACGATCCGTCCGTTGCTCGCCTTGGCCCGCCAGCGGTAGCGCCCGTTCTCCGCCCGGTCCACCAGCACTCGCCCGCTCTCGTCCCGAACAGTGTCCACGGCATTCCGCCCAACACTCGAGATCTTTAATTGCTGTTGCCTCGAGCGATCAATCTAGGCGCCGGGAGTGACCGGCGAGACCGGAAACGTCCGACGACGGGCGTTTGTTCGCCTATCCGTTCCGCCTTAGTCGTCAACGGGGCCGGATTTGCTGTCAGTACCCTGAATCGTGGACCCTCCCGACGCAGTCCCCTGCGACCGCTTGAGCGCTTCAGGAGCCTGGCTCGAGCCCACTGCAAACCACAGTTTCCGAGCGTGGGATTCCACGCCCGGGTTCGCCGTGCCGAACGACTTCCACATCCGGGCACGCAGTGTGCGCGGGCCGGCGCGCTGTGCGTCCGGCCCGCTCCGGCGGCGGGCATCCCGGCGGCACCCCGGGCACAATTCGTCCGATCAGGTGGGAGACCGCGGCCCCCGACGCGTCTAGGCTGGGGTGATCCAACATCCCGCTAGATCGGAGGCCCACGTGCGGATCACGGTGATCGGCACCGGCTACCTCGGCGTGACCCACGCCGCGTGCCTGGCCGAGCTCGGCTTCGAAGTGATGGCCCTGGACGTCGACACCGAGAAGGTGGCCGCGCTCGCGTCCGGCCGAGTGCCGTTCTACGAGCCCGGGCTGGAGGAACTGCTCGGCGAGCAGCTGGCGGCCGGCCGGCTGGCCTTCACCACCGACTACGAGGAGCTGGCGGCCTGGGCCGGTCCGGGCGCCGTGCACTTCGTCTGCGTCGGCACCCCGCAGCAGCGCGGCGAGTACGCCGCCGACCTGACCTACATCGACTCCGCGTTCGACAGCCTGGCCCGCGCGGTCGCCCCGCACGGCCCCTGCCTGCTGGTCGGCAAGTCGACGGTGCCGGTCGGCACCGCCGGCCGGCTCGCGACCCGGATCGCCGAGCTCGCCCCGGAGGCCGAGCTGGCCTGGAATCCGGAGTTCCTGCGCGAGGGCTTCGCGGTGCAGGACACCCTGCGGCCGGACCGGCTGGTCATCGGCGTCCGCTCCGAGGCCGCCGAGCGGCGGCTGCGCGAGGTCTACGCCCGGCTGCTGGCCGCCGAGGTGCCGCTGGTGGTCACCGACTTCTCGACCTCGGAGCTGGTCAAGGTCTCGGCCAACTCCTTCCTGGCGGTGAAGATCTCCTTCATCAACGCCATGGCCGAGGTCTGCGAGGCGGCCGGCGCCGACGTGATGCAGCTGGCCGAGGCGCTGTCCCACGACCCGCGGATCGGCGGCCGGTACCTGGTCCCGGGCCTGGGCTTCGGCGGCGGCTGCCTGCCCAAGGACATCCGGGCGTTCATGGCCCGGGCCGGCGAGCTCGGCGTGGACCAGGCGCTGGCCTTCCTGAAGGAGGTCGACGCCATCAACATGCGGCGCCGGGCCCGCACCGTGGACCTGGCCCGCGAGCAGTGCGACGGCTCGCTGCTGGGCAAGCGGGTGGCGGTCTGGGGCGCGGCCTTCAAGCCGAACTCCGACGACATCCGCGACTCCCCGGCGCTGAACGTGGCCGCGTCGATACACCTGCAGGGCGCGCAGGTCACCGTCTACGACCCGAAGGCCACCGACAACGCGCGCAAGATGTTCCCGACGCTGACCTACGCCGACTCGGCGCTGGAGGCGGCGCACCACGCCGACGTGATCCTGCACCTGACCGAGTGGCAGGAGTTCCGCGACCTGGACCCGGCCGTGGTCGCCGGCCACGTGCGCGACACCCGGGTGATCGACAGCCGCAACGCGCTGGACGCCGCCAAGTGGCGCGCGGCCGGCTGGACCTACCGGGCGCTCGGGCGTCCGTAGCGGCGGTGGGCGGGCGGTGAGGCGGCGGGCGGGCGGCGCCCCGGCTACGGGCGGGTAACGGCGCGCCCACGCCGGAGGCGGTCGGGCCCGCGCCGCGGCGCCCCGGCCCGCCGGGGGCTACTCGATCAACGGCGGGCCGGCATCGGCGGCCCGCCGTTCTTTACAGGTCTTTCACCCGGATTCCGGCTGTTAAGACATCCGAGCATTCCCACGACGGCCTTGGGAAACTTGCCCGCCGTAGAGTTATGAACAGCGGGCAACTGAACACCTCACAACAGGGCGGGTTCCCTATGACCAAGCAGGTTGAGAAGGTCGACCGGGTCATCATCCGTTTCGCCGGGGACTCCGGCGACGGGATGCAGCTCACCGGCGACCGGTTCACCTCGGAGACCGCGGCGTTCGGCAACGACCTGTCGACGCTGCCCGACTTCCCCGCCGAGATCCGGGCGCCGGCCGGGACCCTGCCCGGCGTCTCCGCCTTCCAGCTGCACTTCGCCGACCACGACATCCTCACCCCGGGCGACGCCCCGGACGTGCTGGTGGCGATGAACCCGGCGGCGCTCAAGGCGAACCTGAAGGACGTCCCGCGCGGCGGCACGATCATCGTCAACACCGACGAGTTCACGCCGCGGGCCCTGGCCAAGGTCGGCTACGCCGCCGACCCGCTGGAGGACGGCTCGCTGGACGGCTACAAGGTGCACAAGGTCGCGCTGACCGCCCAGACGGTGAAGGTGCTGGAGGGGTACGACATCTCCCGCAAGGACGCCGAGCGGGCCAAGAACATGTACTCGCTGGGCCTGCTGTCCTGGCTCTACCACCGGCCCACCGAGGCCACCGTGGCGTTCCTGGAGAAGAAGTTCGCCAAGAAGCCGGAGATCGCGGCCGCGAACGTCGCGGCGTTCCGGGCCGGCTGGAACTACGGCGAGACCACCGAGGACTTCGTCGTCTCCTACGAGATCGCCCCGGCCCCGATGCCCAAGGGCACCTACCGGAACATCCACGGGAACCTGGCGCTGGCCTACGGCCTGATCGCGGCCGGCCACCAGAGCGGGCTGCCGCTGTTCCTCGGCGCCTACCCGATCACCCCGGCCTCGGACATCCTGCACGAGCTGAGCAAGCACAAGAACCACGGGGTGCGGACCTTCCAGGCCGAGGACGAGATCGCCGGCATCGGGGCGGCGCTGGGCGCCAGCTTCGGCGGGGCGCTGGGCGTCACCACCACCTCCGGCCCCGGCATCGCGCTGAAGGGCGAGACCATCGGCCTGGCGGTGAGCCTGGAGCTGCCGCTGGTGATCTGCGACATCCAGCGCGGCGGCCCGAGCACCGGGCTGCCGACCAAGACCGAGCAGTCGGACCTGCTGCTGGCCATGTTCGGCCGCAACGGCGAGGCGCCGGTGCCGATCGTGGCGCCGCGCTCGCCGGCCGACTGCTTCGACGCGGCGCTGGAGGCGGCGCGGATCGCCGTCACCTACCGGACCCCGGTGTTCCTGCTCTCCGACGGCTACCTGGCCAACGGCTCGGAGCCGTGGCGGATCCCGGACGTCGCCGACCTGCCGGTGATCGCGCCGGACTTCGCGGCCGGGCCGAACAAGGTGCTGGAGGACGGGTCGGAGGTGTTCTGGCCGTTCCTGCGCGACCCGCGGACGCTGGCCCGGCCCTGGGCGGTGCCCGGCACCCCGGGCCTGGAGCACCGGATCGGCGGCATCGAGAAGCAGGACGGCACCGGCAACATCTCCTACGACCCGGCGAACCACGACCTGATGGTGCGCACCCGGGCCGCCAAGATCGCCGGTATCGACGTGCCGGATCTGGAGGTGGACGACCCCTCGGGCGCGGCGAAGGTGCTGGTCCTGGGCTGGGGCTCGACCTACGGCCCGATCCAGGCCGCCTGCCGGCGCGTGCGCCGGGAGGGGAATCCGGTCGCGCACGCGCATCTGCGCCATCTGAACCCGTTCCCGGCCAATCTGGGGCGCATACTGAAGGAGTACGACAGAGTGCTCGTGCCCGAGATGAACCTCGGGCAGCTCTCGATGCTCGTCCGCGCCCGCTACCTGGTGGACGCGGTCGGTTACAACCAGGTGCGCGGCCTGCCGTTCAAGGCGGCCGAGCTGGCCGGAGTGATCACAAACCTGATCGGCACCGACGCGGTTGAAGGGGTGGGGGTCTAAAGATGCCGGAACTGCTCAAACTGACGACGAAGGACTTCAAGACCGACCAGGAGGTCCGCTGGTGCCCCGGCTGCGGGGACTACGCGATCCTGGCGGCGGTCCAGGGCTTCATGCCCTCTCTGGGGATCAAGCGCGAGGACATCGTCTTCGTCTCCGGGATCGGCTGCTCCTCCCGGTTCCCGTACTACATGAACACCTACGGGATGCACTCGATCCACGGCCGGGCCCCGGCGATCGCCACCGGCCTGTCGGCCTCCCGGCCCGACCTGTCGGTCTGGGTGGTCACCGGGGACGGCGACGCGCTGTCCATCGGCGGCAACCATCTGATCCACGCGCTGCGCCGGAACGTCAATCTGAAGATCCTGCTGTTCAACAACCGGATCTACGGGCTGACCAAGGGCCAGTACTCGCCGACCAGCGAACAGGGGAAGATCACCAAGTCCACGCCGTACGGCTCGCTGGACGCGCCGTTCAACCCGGTGTCGCTGGCCCTCGGCGCCGAGGCCACCTTCGTGGCCCGCACCATCGACTCCGACCGCAAGCACCTGACCTCGGTGCTGCAGGCCGCGGCCGAGCACGAGGGCACGGCGCTGATCGAGATCTATCAGAACTGCAACATCTTCAACGACGGCGCGTTCGAACATCTGAAGGACAACGGGGTCCGGGACCGGCACCTGATCCGGCTGGAGCACGGGCAGCCGATCACCTTCGGCGCCGAGGACGAGCGCTACGGGATCGTGCGGCTGCCGGACGCCACCTTGCGGGCGGTGCCGCTGGCCGAGGCCGGGGACGCGGTGCTGGTGCACGACGCCCACGCCGCCGAGCCGGACCTGGCCTTCGCGCTGTCCCGGCTGCCGGACCCGACCACGCTGTCGCCGACGCCGATCGGGGTGTTCCGCTCGGTGCGCCGCCCGACGTACGACAAGCTGATGAGCGAGCAGCTCGACGACGCCGCCCGGCGGCTCGGCTCGGGCAAGCTGGCCGAGCTGATCGCCGGGTCCGACACCTGGACCATCGGCTGAGACTTCGGCGACACCGGCGGCGCCGGCTCCCCCGGGCGGCGCAGTCCGGCCACCGGTTCGCGACGGGTCCACGGCCCAGGTCGCACCCGGGAAACTCATGATCGCGAACGCCCCTCCCGCAGCTCGGGACGGGGCGTTCGCGCCGACGCAAACGAAATGCAAACGCCTTCGCGGTGGTTCGTCCCATCTGGGAGGTGATAGGACAGACACTCGGCATGGGCATAGGGACCATGTTGGACCCGGACTCCAGCCGAGATGAGGCAGCACGCGATGAGCGGTACCAGCACGGCCCGGCCCAAGCCACCGGTCGCGGCCCCGGGGGCGCTGGCGGCGGACGTCAACCTGCCGGAGTCGCTCGGCTACCGGGTGAAGAAGCGGATCCTGGGCAAGCCGCTGGTCAACGACGAGCTGCACGGGGAGAAGCTCTCCAACCCGACCGCGCTCGGGATCATGGGCATCGACATGATCTCCTCGTCGTCGTACGGCTCCGAGCAGATGCTGACCCAGCTCATCCCGTACTTCGGGGTGCTGGGGTTCATGCTCCTGATGCCGATCACCGGCGTGATCCTGGGCATGCTGATCCTGCTCACCTTCTGCTACCGCGACGTGGTCTCGGTCTACACCAAGGCCGGCGGCTCCTACGTGGTGGCGCGGGACAACTTCGGCCCGCGGATCGCGCAGATCGCCGCGGTCGCGCTGATGATCGACTACATCGTGACGGTCGCGGTCCAGGTCTCGGCTGGTACCGACGCCATCGCCTCCTATCTGGCGATCAGCTTCCAGAAGGACATCTCCAGCGAGAAGCTCTGGATCACCGTCGCCGTGGTGCTGCTGCTGTGCTACGGCAACCTGCGCGGGGTGAAGGAGGCCGGCAAGCTGTTCGCCACGCCGGCGTACATCTACATCGTGCTGGTCGGCGGCACCCTGCTGCTGGGCCTGGGCCAGCTGCTGACCGGGAACCTGAGCCACGCCACCAACGCCCACGACACCAACTACGGGGGCGTGGTGCCGATCGGCACCCACACCGAGTGGGCGCTGACCGCCGGGGCCGTGCTGTGGCTGCTGCGCGGGTTCGCCAACGGCGGGTCGTCGCTGACCGGGCTGGAGGCGGTGTCCAACGGGATCTCGGTGTTCAGGAAGCCGACCGGGCGCAACGCCCGGGTCACGCTGACCACGATGTCGGTCATCCTGGGCTGCCTGGTGCTCGGGGTGTCGATCATGGCGTGGCAGATGAAGACCTATCCGTACTCCGACGGGGCGCCCACCGTCCTGGCCCAGATCACCCATCTGATCTGGGGCAACAACGTGTTCGGGACGGCGATGATCACGGTGGTGCAGATCGCCACCGCGCTGATCCTGTACACCGGGGGCAACACCTCCTTCAGCGGCTTCCCGTTCCTGGTCTCCTACGTCGCCGAGGACTCCTTCCTGCCGCGCCAGCTGCGGACCCGCGGGCACCGCCTGGCGTTCTCCAACGGGATCATCGTCCTGACCATCCTGTCGCTGGTGCTGATCGTCGCCATGGGCGGCAACCTGACCAAGCTGGTCTCGCTCTACGCCATCGGGGTGTTCACCGGCTTCGTGATGGCCGCCGCCGGGCTGTTCAAGTACCACTGGGTCCGGGACGAGCCGGCCCGGGCCTGGAAGCTGTTCGTGAACGGCTCGGCCTTCGTCTGCTCGCTGGCGGTCGTGCTGATCTTCGCCGTCACCAAGTTCACCGAGGGCGCCTGGCTGGTCGTGGTGGTCTTCCCGCCGGCGGTGTGGGGCCTGATCCAGCTCAACCGGCGCTACCGCCGGGAGTCCGAGGCGCTGGCCAACACCCCGGCCTCGGCCTCGCTGCCGACCCGCACCCAGACCTCGATCCTGGTCCTGGTCGACTCGGTCGACCTGGCCGTGGTCAAGACCCTGCGCTACGCCCGCTCGCTGCGCCCCACGGAGATCCGCGCGGTGCACCTGATGGTCGACAACGTCTACGCCGAGCAGCTGCGCCGGCAGTGGGACGCCTCGCAGGCCGCCGACATCCCACTGGAGATCATCGAGGTCCCGGACCGCCGGATCCGCCGCGCCTCGATGGAACTGGCGGCGCGCGAGGCCGCCGAGGGCTTCGAGGTGACCGCCCTGCTCCCCCGCCGCACCTACTCCCCGATCGTCGGCCGCCTGCTCCACGACCGCACCGCCGACCGCCTGGCCGAGGTGCTGTCCACGCTGCCGCACGTGGTGGCCACCATCGTCCCCTTCGACGTGGTCGAGGCGATCGAGGAACTGGAGGCGGTGGAGAAGGGCCACAAGGCCAGGCCCAAGGAGGGCGACGACGTCGCGGCCAAGCCCCGCAGCACCAAGAAGATGCTCCTCGACGCCGAATGCGCCGGCGCCCCGGACCGCGACCCCAGCACCCCGATGCAGGTCCGCCCGATCGGCGCGGTCCGCTGGCGCGAACGCGCAGCGGTCGAGGGCCGAGTCCGCTCGGTGTCGGTCAGCCCGGTGAAGGGCTCCCCGGCGCTGGAGGCGGAACTCTACGACGCCTCCGGCGGCATCACCCTGGTGTTCTACGGCCGACGCTCCATCCCCGGCATCGAGCCGGGGGCGAAGATGCGCGTCGAGGGCATGATCGGCGAGATGGAGGGGCACCTGGCGATGGCCAACCCGACGTACAAGTTGCTGCCTCGGGAGGGGCAGGACGAGGAGGGGTAGGCGGGGCGGGGTGGGGGCGGGGCGCTGGGGCAGTGATGGTTGTGGCGGTGAGCGGTGAGCGGTGTGGCAGTAGTGAGGGCTTTGGCGGTGTAAGGAGTCCTTTCCTGAGACAGCCATGACAGAGCCCGGTCTCATCTCTATTCTCATCGCATGGGAGATGGCGGGAGTGCCGCCGAGCGGCGCCTTGGGGTGGGTTTCGGGATAGCCGCGTACGGCATCTGGGGCTTGTTCCCCCTCTACTGGCCGCTGCTCAAGCCGGCCGGGGCCGGGGAGATCCTCGCGCATCGCATGGCGTGGTCGCTGTTGGGGGTGACGGTCGTCCTCGCGGTGCGTCGGGTGCCGGTGGGCGCGACGCGCTGGGGGTGGATCCGCGATGTGCTCGGGCAGCCGCGCAAGCTGCTGTTGCTGGCCGGGGCCGCGACGGTCATCTCCGTGAACTGGTTCGTCTACATCTGGTCGGTCAACCACGGCCACACCGTCGACACCGCGTTCGGCTACTTCATCAATCCGCTGGTCACGGTCCTGTTCGGGGTGCTCCTGCTGCGTGAGCAGCTCCGGCGGGTGCAGTGGGTCGCGGTCGGTATCGGCGCGGTCGCCGTCCTGGTGCTGGCCGTCGGGTACGGCAAGCTGCCCTGGATCGCGCTGGTCCTGGCCGCCAGCTTCGGCACCTACGGCCTGCTCAAGAAGATCGCCGCGGTCCCGGCCGCCGAGTCGATGGCGGTCGAGACGGCCATGCAGTTCGTTCCGGCGCTGGCCTATCTCGTGTGGTTGCAGAGCCAGGGCACGCTGGCCTTCGGGCACCACGGCGCCGGCAACACGTCGTTGCTGATGCTCGCCGGGCCGGTCACCGTCGGACCGCTGATCTGCTTCGCCGCCGCGGCCAACCGGCTGCCGCTGTCCGTGGTCGGGCTGTTGCAGTTCCTCGCGCCGATCCTGCAGTTCATCATCGGCGTGACGGTGCAGCACGAGCCGGTGCCCGCGACGCGGCTGGCTGGGTTCCTCATCGTCTGGGCGGCGCTGGCTGTGCTGACCGTGGACGCTCTGCGCGGGGCGCGGCGGCCCCGGCCTGCGGGAGCGGCTGGCGGTGCCTCCGGGGGGCCGGACAGCGCCCTGACGCAGGCGTCCACGTCGGCCTGAGACTGACACGAAACAACGCGCCGGTCCCCAAGGGGATCGGCGCGTCGGCGGAGTCACGCTATGTGCGGGGTCACACCATCCGCGAAATCACCACGTCGCACAGTCCGCGCAGGGCCTCCTTGGCCGCCACGTCGGGCAGCGGGTCCAGCACGTCCCGCGCCTTCTGCGCGTAGCCGCGCACCACGTCCCGCGCCTCCTCCATGCTCGGATGCGCCCGCAGCAGGGCCAGCGCCTCCTCGAAGGCGGCGTCGTCGCCGGCCAGGTCGGTCCGCAGCAGCTCCTGGAGCCGGGCCGTGGCCGGGTCGCCGGCGGGGTCCTTGGCCAGCGCGATCAGCATCGGCAGGGTGTGGACGCCCTCGCGCAGGTCGGTGCCGGGGGTCTTGCCGGACTGCTCGGACTCCGAGGCGATGTCGAGCAGGTCGTCCGAGAGCTGGAAGGCCACGCCCAGGTGCTCGCCGAACTCGGCCAGTATCTCCACGTCCGCCGCCGGGCAGCCGGCGAACAGCGCGCCGAACCGGTTCGAGGCGGCGATCAGCGAGCCGGTCTTGCCCGCCAGCACCTCCAGGTGGTGCGTCACCGGATGCTGACCGCCGGCCGGGCCGACCGACTCCGAGATCTGCCCGCTGACCAGCCGCTCGAACGTCTCGGCCTGGATCCGCACAGCCTGCGGCCCGAGCTCGGCCAGCAACGTCGACGCCCGGGCGAACAAGAAGTCGCCGGACAGGATCGCCAGCGAGTTGTCCCACCGCTGGTTCGCCGAGGCCACACCGCGCCGCAGCGACGCCTCGTCCATGACGTCGTCGTGGTAGAGGGTGGCCAGGTGGGTCAGCTCCACCACCACCGCCGACTCCACGATGCCCGGGGCGGTGTTGTCCCCGAACTGCGCCGCCAGCAGCACCAGCAACGGTCGGAACCGCTTACCGCCGGCCTGGGCCAGATGCGACGTTATCTCGCTGATGTAGGGATACGGGCTGCTGGTCGAGGCGAGCAGCAGCTCCTCCACCCGGACCAGCCCGTCCTTGACGGCCACGGCCAGGGCCTCGTCCTGCACGGCGATGCCGAACGGACCCGAGCCCAGGCCCAGCGAGTCGTGGGGGGCGGGGGTCAGCGTGCCGGGAGTACTCACTGCGGCGGCCTTCCAGGTCGGGGCGGTGGCGGTCGTGGGAGCTTGCGGGCCTTGCGGTGCGGTTTCAGGTCGCGGTCGTTCGGTCACAGGTGCTTCACATGTTCGTTCCTAGGTTATCCGGCGGCACTTTCGCGATTCAGGCGCCCCGGCCGGTCAACGTTCGAGGGGGTGTCCGGTTCTCCCGAAACCAGAAAATCACGCGGTGGGGGTTGGTGCCCGGTGGAGGGGGGCGACACCCTGGGGAGGAGGTGAGGAGGTGAGGAGGTGAGGGGGTGAGGGGGTGAGGGGGTGAGGGGGAGGGGTGATCTTCCTGGAGGGCTAGTCGGAGAAGCTAGGAGACAGTCAAAGGCAAGTCAAAAGCTTTGGTGAAAAGCTAAAGGCAGGCGCCTCCGGCGAGGGCCTCTGATCCCTCGGAGAACTGGCGCCAGCTCCATAGGGTGGTCTGGTCAGTCTCTGCGCTGGCGGTTGGTGAGGTGGGGGTTTGTTCCCCTCACTCACGTCGGCAGCCCTACGGGTACAGCACCGCCGCCCAGGTATCAAGTCCATGCCGGAACCTTGTTGTTCTAGCGCTGCGGTTGCGCTTGCATGAACTTGACACCTGGTCGGCGGTACTGTAGGCA